>JAIRXJ010000039.1 GCA_031268375.1 Puniceicoccales bacterium
GAGTTGGGCAACCATGTCGGTGGAAGTTTCATCAAGGTCAAGAACATCAAATGCCAACCGTAGATCTTTCGACGTTTCGCAGTAAACATCCTGCATACTACGTTGGTCGGATTCGCCCATGTTCCATAGTTCATCGGTAACAAATGGAATAAATGGGTTCAAAAGAAGTAGCAACTGTCGCATGACGATGTCATGGACCGCCGACACTGCTTTATTTTCTTCCCTTAGTCTGGTTTTGGAAGCCTCGACATACCAACTGCAATATTCGTTCCAAAAAAATGAATTCATGGAATTTACAGCAGCATTGATTTCGAAGCGTTCCACTTGTTCCTCGAATGTGCTACAAAATTTTATCAAATTTAACAGAATTGCATGGTCGTCAATGTCAAGGTCTTCAATGGAAATTTTTGCAACTATGTCGGCCAGGGATACTTTAGTGTACGGTTGATATGCACGATTTATCCGGCTGAAGCGGAAGGCATTCCATAATTTGTTGCAAAAATTTCTCCCAAGTTTCAAATTATCCTCGTTGAAAATCAAGTCCTGGCCACTGGCAGCACTTAATAGAATCCCAAATCGTAGGCCATCGGCACCGTATTTAGCGATTAGGTCCAACGGTTCCGGTGAATTCCCCAAGCTTTTTGACATTTTACGTCCAATTTTATCCCGTATGATTCCCGTAAAATATACGCTTTTAAAAGGAATGCGTTCCTTGATTTCTTCGCTATTTAGAGATTTTTTGTTGGGTCCCATGAATTCCATGCTGGCGATGATCATTCGAGCAACCCAAAAGAATATGATATCGGGGCCCGTTACTAGAACACTGGTCGGATAGAAATATTGGAAATATTCTTCACGCATTTTTTCTTGGTCTGGCCATCCGAAAACGCCAAATGGCCATATCCATGATGATGCCCAGGTATCCAAAACATCTTCGTCCTGTTCCCAATTTTCAATGTCCGGGGGACTATCGATGGAAACATGCCAATTGTTGCTATCGCTGCGATCGGAATTCTTTTTGTACCAAACAGGAATGCGATGGCCCCACCAAAGCTGGCGACTAATGCACCAGTCTTGGATGCTATCCAACCAGTGTAAATAGGTTTTCTCCCAATGTTTCGGATAGAATTTTATAAATCCTTCCGAAAGTGCACGTTTCGCCTCGTCGACCTTTGGATATTTTAGAAACCACTGTTCGGAAAGTCTTGGTTCAATGGGCACATTTCCCCGTTCGGAAAATCCAATGCTATTTTCATATTCCTCTATTTTTGTCAATGCGCCAATCGCCTGCAATTTTTCTACCGTTTTTTCACGGGCAATAAATCTATCTAACCCAGCGAACTCACGGCCGGCAAGGGCATTTAAAGTTCCATCGGCATTTAAAATGTCAATTATCGGTAAATTGTGCCGCTGACCGACTGCTAAATCGACAGAATCATGGGCGGGTGTAATTTTTAAAGCTCCGGTTCCAAAATCTCGAACGACGGCATCATCCGCAATGATCGGAATTTCTGCATTATCCAATGGGCGCCTGCAATGCAATCCGATCAGGTTCTTATAGCATTCATCTCCTGGATTAACGGCAACCGCCACATCCCCCATGATTGTTTCCGGGCGTGTGGTAGAAATTTCAATAAACGCCTCCGGACGTTCCATAATTTCATAGCGGACATAGTACAACTTACTTTTTTGTGGCTTCATGATGACTTCCTCATCACTTAGGGCCGTTAGCGTTTTAGGGCACCAGTTTACCATCCGTTTCCCTCGGTAAATATATCCACGTTTATATAGTTCAACGAAGGCTGTCCATACTCCCCGGCTGTAGCTTTCGTCGAGGGTATGGATCCGGTTTTTGAAATCACAGGAAACTCCAAGACTTTTCAGCTGTGTCAAAATGACCTCACCATGTTTGTCACGCCAAGCCCTGGCATACTCTAAAAACTTTTTACGGCCGATTTCCCTAGGATTGATAGCATTTTCCATCAATTCCTTCTCAACTTTTACTTGCAGGGAAATTCCTGCGTGGTCCGTGCCAGGAATCCAGGTGGCACATTTGTTACGATGCCTAGCTTGCCGTACGAATACATCCTGTAGAGTTTGATTGAGCAAATGGCCCATGTGTAGTACCCCCGTCACATTTGGCGGAGGCATCAAAATACAAAAAGACTCCTTTGTATTATCCGTTGTTTTGTCAAAGCAACAATCATCCAACCATTTGGACGTCCACTTTCCTTCCACCTGCTTGGGGATAAAAACCTTATCTAATGCTTCCATTGGCTCACCAAGAAAGACTTTTTGGTAAAAAAGTCGAGTGTGAATATCTTTCTTTTTTAAGGCCACGAACCGCAAAAATCCTTTTTTGCCAAGATTGTTTTCAATCGTAGGGTAATCTAATATAAAATCAAAATTTGCTTTTTTTAGAAAATTGAGTTTAATTTTAAGGAAATATGTATCAACTTACCTTCAGTGAACAAAGTCTTTCGGAATTGGACAAATTCACGAAGGATGAACAGCTGCAATTGGTCAGTTGCATTAGCGAACTTTCAGCGAAAGCATTTAAAAACGAAGATTCGCATATTCCAAACTTTTGCCGCGATGGAAAAACATACTATCGCTTGAAGGTGGATACGCTTAGGGTATATGTCGAAAAAATTAATAGCGATACTCTGTATTGTCACTACATACTACTACAACATACCCTATCGGATTTCTTATTCAGGGCAAAATTTCCGGTCAATGAAATGCAAATGATCGAGCAACATTCGTCATTTTGGAAATATTTGGAATCGCTGAAAAATAATGTGGGGAAGCACTAACAACATTGGGAAGCATTGGGAAATATGACATCGGAGGCTTTTGAATTATCAACGAATGGGAATTGGACCGCAATATTCTTTTTGCTGACAGGGATTCTCTTTAACCTTAGGCGGTACATTGGAGGTCCAAAATTTGCGTTTATTAACATGTGGGCCCTAAGGATTTCTTTTTCACTGTTTTTTTCATTCTTGATAAACATATGCAGCGAAGAGCCCAAGCCGATCCCACTGCTCATGGTGACGGTATTGCTGGTGATTTTTTTGATAGAATCCATGAGGTTATGGAAGTTAACAAACATTTTTGCAGAAATTGATATCCCCGTATTTCCAAGGTTTAGGCAATGTACGGAAAATTTTGTCTGGCCAATGGGGAAATTTTTCGATCAAACCCGGCAGCTGATTCTTGCACATAAATTTAATGAAAAAACTTTGCTAAAAATAGGGAACGATGATTGTTTCGTAATGTATTCTCCCATATTTTATTGCGATAACCAACATTCGCGACTGCAAATCATTTTCGATTTTCTTCGCAATGGATGTCCGATATTGAATTGCGTACTGACCTCATTCACCAGGGATGGAAAAGCGATCATAACGAATAACCTACAGACAGTTTTTGCTAGTTTCTATCCGCGATCTTGGGATGTAAAACGGTATCCGATGGCTTCCCTAGAAAAGTTGCTAAAAATTCACGCATCCCGCATTGCGAAAAAGAAAACCATAGTAATCGACAGTGAAAATAGCTGGGAAACAATCAATGGCGAACAACATCAAATCGAACTAGAAAATTGTAAGGCGGGATTGTGTGAAAAATTGCAAGAAAATGACAACATAACGCTAACATCCATGGGGCGATATCACCTGTGGTGTGACATGCTAAATTACCGATATTTTGGGGGAAATTTCTAGGGGTGTGCTATGTCAACCTCGAATTTGAGCTCTTTGGCGGTGTCAAGCAGCTTTCGTATGGATCTTTCGTTGTTACACTCCGCGCTGACATGGGCCAGGATGACCTTTTTCCATTGGTTACATTTATTGTTTTTTATGAAATTTATCGCCGCTTCATTGGGCAAATGGCCATGTCGACTGCGAATTCTATCCTTGACGAAAGGTGGGCGTTTCGTATCCATGGTCAGCAGATCATTGTCATAGTTAGACTCAATTATGAGTAGGTCGACATTGGAAACATAGGGTAAAACATGGGAGGGAATATATCCCAAATCCGTCATCCATGCTATGCTTTGCATCCCCCCAGTACTGCCGTCAGCTGTTACGGAAAAAACATACCCCAGGGGGTCGACGGCATCGTGGGGAACGCTGAAAGAAACAATGTTTAAGTCATTAAATGTCAATTTGTCAGCCGTTGAAAATGTCTTCCAGGATATATTAAAACCGTATATACGTTCCATGGCATTGGCAGTTCTTCTATTGGCGAAAAAACTTATGTGCTTAAACTTTGACAGACCACGCAACCCTTGAATGTGGTCAAAGTGCTCATGGGTAATGAACACAGCATTTACCTGCTCAAGGCAAACATTGTGGGCACTCAACATTTCTTTTGTGCGTTTACATGAAAACCCTGCATCTACTAGCACAATGCTGTTTTTTGTCCTTATGAGACCACAATTTCCCGTACTTCCACTACCCAGCATATCAAATTTCATAGTTGTACAATTGAAGGACCTATGAAATTTCATTGC
>JAIRXJ010000002.1 GCA_031268375.1 Puniceicoccales bacterium
TTCATGGAAATGTTCTGTAAATGGCCTATGAAAATTTTACAAGCTTAAACGACAGGTTCATCTATTCCATGCTGGTCGGCAATGCTATTTCTTGCTATTTATCCTTTCCCCTAGGGTCATGTGATTACAATTTGTCGAGAATTTGGCATGTTTATCATTTTTCTATATTTTGCAACGGTCCTGCGAGCAATATGAATGTTGTACCGTCCTAGGATTTCTACGATTTTCGCATCCGTGGCAGGTACCTTTGCTGATTTTATTATCTCACGTATTCTTTCCAAAATAGCACTTTGTGAAACGAATTCCGTACCGCCGGCATCAAAAAATTTTGACATTTCAAAAACGCCATGGGGAGTATGGACGTATTTCCCATGGACGGCACGGCTAATCGTCGAAATGTGCAAATTTATCCGTTTCGCGACATCGATTAGCCGCAGAGCCTTCATAAATTTTGGACCTCGTTCAAAAAAATCAATCTGGCATTCAAGAATCACCTTTGCAATGCCCATCAACGTTGTGTACCGTCTATCTATCGCTTCACAAAGCTGTTTTCCATGCCGTACTTGCTTTTTTAAGTACCGCCAGGTTTCCGGAGTTTTTTCGCAATTACCGCCTACTATTTTTTTGTATAGCTCGCTAAACCTTAGGAGAGGAATATGGTCCGCATTGAAGTCTATCACCCAGTCACCATCAAGTTTGCAGATTTTCAAATCTGGAACTATGCTAACATTTCGCTCGTTTGAGAATCCACTAGTGGGAGAAAAATTTAATCGAGCAATTATTTTGCCCGCTGCGATTACGTTTTTCCGTGAAACATGTAGCTTTTTGCTCAGAAAATCTATTTTCCCCTTTTGTAATTCGTCAAAGTATTCTCGGACCAAAGTCTTTGCCAACCCCAGGTGCTCGCCGGAAGTGATTTGATCCAATTGCAGTAGCAGACATTCCTGTAAATTTTTAGCTCCAATGCCGTGGGGGTGCAACAGTTTCAACTCATCGTAGACCCATTTGACCCGATCAATGTCGACGTGCAAGGAAT
The DNA here is from genome assembly GCA_031268375.1 of Puniceicoccales bacterium. Taxonomy (GTDB): domain Bacteria; phylum Verrucomicrobiota; class Verrucomicrobiia; order Opitutales; family JAIRKQ01; genus JAIRKQ01. The sequence goes on from JAIRXJ010000002.1 coordinate 1,037, forward strand.
TTGCTATGCCTTGCAAATCACCATCGAAAAATCCTCTCTCGGTTATGAATTCTAAAAGTTTTAGTAAAATTGCCTTTTCTTCTTCTTCCCAGTCCGGAATCTGTTGCAGCAGGTGATCTTTTAAGGGGATAGTTTCTTCAATATTTTCTAAAAACTCCTGATGGGAATCACTTTTTTCCTTGGGAAAAGTCCGCCCATCCCGTTGTCGGTCATCAATTTCTATGGTTGGATTTTTTTTACACTCTTTCTTTATCAGCTCCCACAGATCGGCGGTCGGCATTTGCAAAATTTCCAAGGATTGGCGCATGGCCGGTGATAATTTTTGTACCTGTTTTTGGTCCTGTAATAGTGAAATGTCCAAGGTGAATCCTCACTTTAGTGCAAAAAACTTTTCGGTATTTTTATAGGTCAAATTGCAAAAATCATTTTCCGACATATCCAATGTTTTTGCTGCGAATCTGGCAGTAGCTCGAATAAAGGCCGGCTCATTGGGTTTTGGTCTATGGGGTTCCGGTGTCAAATAGGGACAGTCCGTTTCGATGAGAAGCTTGTCCGGATTAGCAACTTTCAGTGGTTCCACCTGTTCCTTTCTAAATGTCAATGTCCCGGCAAATGAAACAAATGTCCCAAAGCTTTTTAGTTTTTCCATCTCAGGAACTCCATAGCCGTAGCAATGGAATAGGATTCTATCCCCCCGGATGTCTGAATTTATCAAGATATCAAAAGTATCATCGAAGGCTTGGCGTGAATGGATTACCACGGGCAAATCATTGGCCTTTGCTAACTCCAATTGTTTTGCAAATATGAGTTTTTGAAATTCGATGACTCCATCCTTTGCCTGTTGTTCATGGGGCAGGCGATGGTAATCAAGCCCAATCTCTCCGATCGCTACCGGTTTAATTTCTTTTTCTAAAAAAATTGATAATTGATCCAATTCCTTCTCTTTTTTGGCGACTAACGGATGCAATCCGACCGTATAGGAAATGTGTCCGTGGTTTCGTACAAATTCTGCGTAGAATTCCCAGTCCTTGGGATGTGTCCCAACGGCCACCATCTTGGTAACCGACGCATGTTCAGCATTGGCCAAAACCTCTTCTATTTTTCCTTCGTAAAAGAAATCATCGAGATGGCAGTGGCTGTCAATTATTTCCATCGGACATGATCCAATAATTTTGGAATTCATTGTCAATATACTATGCGACATTTCCCCGCTTGGGGTAAACTTTCACATGGCAACGACAAACATTTAAATCTTTCCAGGCCAGACCAAAGTGATCCTTCCCATCATAAACACAGCGGATTTTCAAAGCCACAAAACATTGACATAAAAGGGAACTTGGCTTCTATGACTCTGACTCCCCGGTGGTAATTTCATCAACACAAGGTCATTCATGGGTAAAAGCTGGATCATCTTGTAGAGCTTTCACCTCCCTTTCGGTCAGTGTTTTTAATGGGAACAACCCTTCATCTTCTAACGCGCTGTCATAGGTGTCATATATGTATTCGCCGTCTTGAGCGTATGGAAATTTGATTGCCACCATACGTCTTGCCACCATACGTCTTGCCTCCATATCTTGCCACCTCGTTTCTATCCTTTGAAAGACGTGAACTTCAAGACCTTCTTCTCTAAGCATGGCCACACGGCTATTATCCGGAATCGCACTAATTGCACTAAGTGTGACTTTGATTCTAGTATTTATATCCATAATTTACCTTTGTAAGTTCAAATGTGTTAAATAAAATAACTAACAACTACCATTATTCTTTCCCTATCCCCTTTTGCCAATGTCCTAATTTACCCTCTCCTGGGAGGAGTAAAAATTTAATTTATGTCAAAAGTCAATAAAATCCTTTAATTTTTTTACGAAATTGTGCCAATTGTGAAATAATAGAAAGGGAAATCTTAGGTTCAGGATTCCTTCGCCACGTCCCGCTACCCTAACCCATTGCGAAGAACGCAGACGACTCAATCGATCGCCCTTCGAACCCCCTTCCTCTTGTTTTCAGGAAACAGGGCTCTATCTAGTCAATGGCTTCTTTCCTTGTCGGTTCCATGCTTGGAACTTCCCTACCTTTTCCCAAAATCTCAATGCTCCCTTCGCAGTGACTGCCCTCAAGGTCCTTCATGGGTAAAAGTTTGATCATTTTGTAGATCTTTCACCTCCCTTTCGGTTAGTGTTTTCATTGGGAACAACCCTTCATCTTCTAACGCACTATCATAGGTGTCGTATTCGTATTTGCCGTTTTCGGCATATGGCAATTTGATTGCTACCATACGTCTTTTAATCATATCTTGCCGCCCCCCTTCTAGCCTTTGAAAGACATGAACTTCATAACCACTATTTCTAAGCATGGACACATGGTTATCATTCGGAATTGCACTAGGCATGACATTAATTTCAGTATTTACATCCATAATTTACCTTTATAAGTTTAAACATGTTAAATCAAATATTTGACAATTATCATTGCTCCTCCCCTATCCCTTTTTGCCAATACCCGCATGACAATTTATCCTCTCCTAGGAGGAGGAGAAATCTAATTTACGTCAAAAGTCAATAAAATCCTTCAATTTTTTTACAAAATTGTGCCAATTGTGAAATAATAGAAAGGGAAATCCTAGGAATAGGATCCATGGGAGCTAATTTCCTAATAGTTGAAGTAGGATGTCGTCCTAAAACATTAGGTATGGATCGAGCTTTTGCATAATGCTGTTTGCGTGGAAAAGGTTGTTGAATGGGAATGGGAACCTGGGGTGGATCCCGCCGAAAGCCGCATGGCATATCTTTCCCCAAGATTGTCCTTGTAAAAATGTGGTTTCTTCGCAGTATGGTTTGAGTAAGTTAGGTTCCATGAATAAATTTTTAAAAATTTTTTACAGCATATTTGCTACCATTGTCTTATTCTTTGGTCAAGGAGCTTGTCTCCAAGCCATATCCGTTGCCGAACCCGGGAATAGTCTATTTCCCACCCGTGAAATGCGGGCGGAAACCATATACATGGTACGCTGTATGGAAGAATTGCATCTGGAACATAAGACAATCTCTTTGCTCGACAATAGGACAATCATGATTGAATTTTTATCGGAATTGGACCACTGGAAAATGATATTTTTGCAAAAAGACGTCGATGCCTTGGTGAAAAAATTTGTACCGACATTGGACGTTTTCGTAAGTGGAGGCAGCCTCATGCCAGCGTTTAATGCTTTTGAAAAATTCAGAACGATTTTCTATGATCGGATGGATTGGGTATTTGCAAAATTGGATGAAGGGTTTGATTTTTCCAAGGATGATTTTATTTCCGTTAACAGGAAAGATTGTAATTGGCCACAGACATTGGAGGAAGCAAATGTTTTATGGGAAAAACGTTTGAAATTCGATGTCGTAAGCGAGGCAATAAGCCTGTATAAACTGAATAGGTCAAAGGACAAGGACGGTGATTTTTCCGACAAAACACTTGTCTCCATAGAAAATTTTGGGAAAAACATAAGGGAAGTCTATGACCAATCCGACCAATCCGTGGGGAATGATGTCGAATGGTTTTTAGGTGAGGCGATGGTAAATGTTAAGCGACGCTATGAAAATTTGCGGAGGACGTACAAGGATTTAGACTCTTGGATACTTCAGGAGATGTTTTTGAATAGTATTTCGAAAATGTACGATCCTCATACAAGCTTTCTATCAAAGGATTCTTTCGAAGATCTAAGTACCCATATTCATAATTCATTGATCGGGATAGGTACTGAATTGCGGGATGAAAAGGGGGCGTGTACGGTTAGCAAATTGATACCCGGAGGACCTGCCAAATTCTCGGGTGAAATTAGGGTCGGGGATAAAATTGTTGCAATCGCCCAGGGAGATGACGGTGAATTTGTGGACATAGTTGGGCTCAGGTTGTATAGGACGGTTAAGCTGTTGCGAGGAAAGAAAAATACGGTTGTTCGAATAAAATTGGAAACCGTATCGGGAGACACCAAGGTTGTTCGATTGGTTCGGGACAATATAAAATTGAATGCTACGCGGGCAAAGGCTAGATACTTCGAATTAAAACGAGAGTGTAATGTTGCAAAAATTGGAGTGATAGAACTACCATCCTTTTACGGCGATGCGAATCCAAATAATGAACAAGGCGTATACGCGGATAGAGATATTGAAACATTGTTGGAAATGTTAAAAAATAAAGGGATCGATGGATTAATTCTGGACCTGCGCCAAAATGGTGGTGGATTGTTAAATCAAGCGGTTTCAATTGCTGGCCTGTTCATCAAAACGGGACCGGTGGTACAGGTGAAAGATTCTTTTGGTAGAATAGAACAGTTCTATGATGAAAATGAGGATATTGCCTGGGAAGGTCCATTGATAGTCCTGTCTTCTTCGATGAGCGCATCGGCATCGGAAATTTTAATAGGGGCATTGCATGACCATAGGCGAGCAATAATTGTGGGGGCAGAAGCTACCTATGGGAAGGGAAGTGTGCAGGTAGCATTGGACATGAACACATTTTTTAATTCTTTGAGCGGCAACAAGGACCTTGGAGCTGCATATATTACGGTGCAAAAGTGGTATTTACCGACCGGCATTTCAACCCAGTTAAAGGGTGTTCCCGCCGACATAAAACTTCCCAGTCTCGACGAGTGTTTTCATAAGCGGGAAGCGGATTATCCATGGGCCCTCAACTGTGATACAATTCCTCCCATTGAATTTGACTATGACAGTGATTTAGAAAGCAATCGATGCTATGTGACCGATGATCTAATTTCTAAACTGTGCGAAAAATCAAAGGTTCGCCAAAACTCATTGGAAGAATTTGCACTGTGGAACAAGCGAATAAAACACTACGATGGTATCGTTAACAGGAAGGAATTTGCACTAAAAATTGCCACCCGGATTGAGGAAAACAAACTGGAAGATGCCTTTAACAATGAAATGAATAAGGAAATCAAAACACTGGCCAAACTTAAAAATTATTACTGTGAAGACATCATACTGCCCGATGTGGTGCACGATGATAGTGGCAACGGGGAAGAAAAGCCCGAAGAAGACATCGATGGCATAATGATGTTCGATACAAATTTGAGGGAATGTGTGAGGATCACAGCCGATTGGATAGAAAACTTACAGGCTAAATGCGTAATTTTGGATTTTTCTCCCCAACGAAGTTTGGAAATTCAAACTTTAAAATAGATGAATCTTCTCGATACCATACATACTCCACGGGATGTCAAAGTTTTAAATAGGAGCCAACTGAAAGAGCTGGCGAAGGAAATTCGGCAGACATTGGTGGACGTAACGGCAATCAACGGAGGACATTTGGCTTCCAACCTTGGAATCGTGGAGCTCACCATAGCATTACATCGCGTTTTCGATTCCCCCCGTGACAGGTTTATTTTTGATGTTTCCCACCAGACCTATGTGCACAAACTATTGACTGGAAGAAATGATGCCAAGTTCCGTCAAATCAGGATGAGTGGTGGGTACAGTGGTTTTTCAGACCCCACCGAAAGCGAACACGATGCCTTTGTCGCTGGCCATGCAGGAACGGCACTGTCGGTTGCCCTGGGATTTGCCTACGCCAGGGATCGCATTAGCGGTTGTAGAGGTAGTCATGTGGTCGCCATCCTCGGCGATGGCTCGCTGACATGCGGAATGACGTGGGAAGCGTTGAACAATCTAGTTACGGCGACAAAAAAATTGATCGTGGTAGTTAACGACAATGAATTTTCAATAGACAGAAATGTTGGAGCCATATCCATCTATCTGAATAAAATTCTCACCAGTGGGTTTTATGGAGCTGTTTCCAATGCGGTCAAAAAGATACTGGGGGATGGAAAATTTGGGAAAGCTGTCGTGCGAGGTGTCCGTAAGTTAAAACGTGCCATTAAAAGTATAATTTTACCAACCTCCTATTTTGAATACTATGGTCTGCGATATTTTGGCCCCATCGATGGGCACGACATATCCAAGCTGGAAGAGATTTTAGAGTTTTGTAAATTTTCCAAAGTTCCGGTCCTCGTGCATGTGAAGACCATCAAGGGATACGGATGTGGAGATGCGATACACTTTCCCGAGAAGTTTCATGGAATTGAGCCCGAACGGGTGTGCGACGTTACCTCTTCGCAACCGGACACAGTTTCCTATGGAGAAATTTTAGGCAAAGAACTAACGAAGCTTGCCAAGAAAGATGAGACAATTATAGGTGTCGTAGCTGCAATGGCAAGGGGTTCTGGATTGTCGTATCTGCGAGACCATTGCCCGGACCAATACGTTGACGTTGGTATTGCCGAAGAGCATGCCGTGACATTTTCGGCTGCCCTTGCCAAATGTGGTATGCGGCCAGTTTGTGCCATATATTCCACATTTTTGCAACGGGCGTTCGATCAGGTGTTGCACGATGTTTGTCTACAGAATTTGCCGGTGGTTTTTTGTCTAGACCGTGCTGGAATTGCCGCACATGATGGAATGACGCACCATGGAATATTCGACCTATCGTATTTGAGGCTGATTCCAAATGCTGTCATTTTGCAACCCAAGGATGTTCAAGAATTCACAAACGTGTTACATTCTGCTTTCCAATGGCACTGCCCAGTTTTCATAAGATATCCCAGATCTTGTAACCGAAATGTTGACCCGAACACCATAAAATTTTCGCAATATTTACCATTTGGCAAAGCAGAAAAAATTACTGAAGGTCGGCGGGTTTGTTTTCTTACGCTGGGGAATATGGTAGGTTTGGCCAATGAAGTCTACCAAAAGCTGAAAAACTTTGGCATTCAAGGTGGAATCGCCAACATGATATTTGTAAAACCCCTGGATGAAGAAATATTAACGGATATTGCCAAAAATTATGAACTCGTCGTAACCCTTGAAGATAACGTTTTGATGGGGGGATTTGGCAGTGCTATTTTGGAATTTTACAATGATAACGGCATAAAAATCAATGTCCTGCGCTACGGTTGGCCCGATGAGTTCATAAAACATGGCACATCCCCCGATGTTTTACGTGCGGAGTATAGCCTGTCGGCTGCAAATATCATGGACAGAGTGCTATCCATTTTAAATATTCATACTCCCTGAACTTCATTGCGGATTAATTGTAGGTACACCTCCCTCCCTACGCTCAAGAATTACAAAATTATTCCCTTCGTATCCAATTCTCTTTAATACCACAATATGTCAACATTTTTGCCAATTGTTGCCATCAAAGACCTAATAGAGGATTTGTTGACTAATACCAAATGTCAAGTTGCACATATCTTTAAAACAGGGCTATGTTTTTTAGGAAACTTTTTGTCTGTTCAGAATGGGGATCTGAGAAAAATTCTTCCGTTGGACGATTTTCCATAATTTTACCACCTTCTAGAAATAGAATCCTATCGGAAATTTTACGTGACATCGACAGGTCATGGGTAACGATCAGAATTGCAATACCCCGCGATGCTATGTTTTTTATCATACTAACCACATCGTTTGTCATTTCAGGGTCGAGGGCCGATGTGGGTTCGTCAAACAACAATACTTTGGGGTCCATTACCAAAGTCCTAGCAATGGCCACTCGCTGTTTCTGGCCACCGGATAAACTATTTGGATATGCCGTTATTTTGTCTTTTAGCCCAAATTGCGTTAGCATGTCCAGTGCCATTGCCCTGGCCCTTTTCGTAGAAAATTTTTTTACGGCCTGCAAAGCATAGGAAACATTTTTTAAAACCGTCATATGTTCGAATAGGCAACATCCCTGCTGGACTAATCCATAATCCCCATGGCATACTTTTTTCCCACTAATACAAATCTTTCCGTGGGACATGTTTTCTAGGCCACACAGTACGCGCATGAGGGTGGTTTTACCAGCTCCTGACCTTCCAATTACCGTGATGATTTCGCCACCGGCGATGGTAAAAGATATTCCCTTCAGAATTTCATTGGTGCCCAACGTACAATATAAATTTTCTACCTCGAGCATGATAATTTTCTTTCAATGAATCTCGCAATGCTGTTTAAAATCATGATCATGCAGTAATAGCACAGCCCTGCAATAAGCAATGGTTCCAGATATAAATAGTGTTCGCTTGACACAACATTGGCTCGGCGAAGTAAATCCGATTCTCCAATTATGGAAACAATGGCAGATTCTTTGAGTAGATCAATCATTTCGTTTACCAGCGATGGCAAAACATTTTTTATTCCCTGGGGTAAAACAATATCGCGAATTATTTGAAACTTTGAGCAACCCAAAACTTTTCCTATTTCAATCTGCCCAACGCTTACGCTTTGCATGCCAGCCCGCATAATTTCTGAAACATAGGCGGATGAGTTCAATGAAAATGCGATTATTCCTGCCATAAAAGCTGGGATTGGGCGGTGAATAATCTGTGGCATGGCAAAATAAATTATCGACAATTGTAAAAGAAGGGGCGTTCCTCGAAAAATAGACAAATACAATGTTCCTAGGGCATGAAAAATCTTATATTTTGACTGCCTGATAATGGCGAGCAATGTTCCACCGCAAAACCCGAAAAACATCGCAACAAGCGCATATTTTAAGGTTACCTTGGCACCTTCTATGATATATGGTATTTCGCTAGATATCTGTTGAAATCCTTTGAAAATATTCATTGCGCAATATCCCATTTTATTTCCAAATCAGAGATTTTTCCGGTTTCTTTGAGTGATTCGAGAATTTCATTAATTTTTGCTTTTAGGGGAGAGTTTTTTGTAAATGCAATGGCAAAAGAATCAGAAAATTGAAGCGGAAAGGAACATAATTTGAGACTTCTTTTTGTCATCATATGTGCTTCGGCATTCCCTATTATAAGAGCATATAGGGTTCCATTGCCATTGGCAGAGTTTGAAATTTCGGCAATCATTGTTCCCACATTATCATACCTCTTTATTTCTATGTCTGGAATGTTAGCGGCCCGTATATCACTTTCATGGTGTGTTCCCAGTTGCACTCCTATCGTCCTACCTTCCAACAATGCGATCGGAAATGTTGCGCCGCTATCTTTCATATATGAAAATTCATCACTATCAACTAGGACGGTAGCACTGATATTATCTTGATATGGTATGGAAAAATCAACGTTTTCCCGCCTAGCATCCGTTGGGGTAATGGCAGCCATGGCAAAGTCACCCTGCTTTGACACCAAAGCGGGAATCAAAGATGTGAATGGCATATCTTTTATTACGAGGGTTTTTCCCAATTTTTCTGCGATGATTTTTGCTATATCTATGTCGAACCCTACAATTTCTCCCGACCTCGTAAATTCATAGGGAGGGTTGTCGGCACTCGTTAGCAAAACAATTTCATTTCCTTCTGCTGAATGTAGCAATATCGTCTGAAAGAAAAACATAATTGCAAACAGTAATTTTTTCATACTTTGCTCAGGAAAGTATTTTCGATATGCATGTCAATTTATTTGCAATATGTTCCAATGCCTTAGAAATTAGTTCGCTAACTGACCATTGCTGACAGATATGGAAAACGGTTTTTTTAGAAGATTTAGAAGAAAAAATTATTCTCTCCCCAAAAATGGGATGATTTTATTTGGGATTTTCTATCTTTGTGCTCTGTGCCTTGCCGCAATGTTAACTCCTGCGTTGTTTTACGCAACGAAGTTCCTGGCGAACAAGTTCTCGATGGAATTATTCCAACATTTTATCGACAAGGGGTTTGGAAAGTTCTTTGGCAGGGCTCAACTAATTGCATTGGTCATTCTAATGTTTCCATTTTTAAAAATCTGTGGTTTTCATTCCCTGAAAGATATCTACCTCACAAAAATACGCGGGCGAAAATTTTTACTAACTTCCAGCGGTGGATTTATCCTCACTTGTACGATATTTGCATGGCTGTTTCTACATAATGTTTCCATATTTAAGCCCGTTATTGCGAAAGTTTGTTTTTGGAACCTTTTCAAATTTACCATGGGGGCCATTGGCATAGGGTTTTTGGAAGAAATTATTTTCCGTGGCATAATTTTTAACCTATTTTCGCGCAACCTCAATGCAATATGTTCCATTCTACTAACGTCACTATTTTTTGCCTATTGCCATCTGGAGGTGGGAAATAGTTTAAAAATTGATATGGCCGATGTTTCAATTTTTTCTGGTTTTCGCTGCATAATTCCGACAATAATGAACATCGGACATGGATTTAGCCCATTGAATTTTCTAAATCTAATGGCATTTGGGGTATTGTTATCGCTTCTAGTGCTTAAAAACAAAAGTTTGCTATTCCCCATAGCCTTTCACATGGGGGTCGTATTTGCCCTGATGAGTATTCGCAGCTTTGTTGATGTGGTAACCCTTGTGGATGGCAAATATTGTTCCATTGGCATTTTGGACACCTGGATATCGCTCGCACTGCAAAGTTTCGTGGCCCTTGGTTTGGTATTGTGGAAATGTGAAAAAATGCAAAAAGTATGATTATTATTGCAAAAAGTCGCGGGAGTTGCTACCACAAAAACAAAATGGATTTAGAAACAGAAACGCTACAGCAGACAGTCGAACAGGCACAAAGTTCCGGGGAGGTTCAAACGGCAACGATAACAGTAAATGGCCGTCAGTGTACGATAACAGCAAGACCCATTGAGAGTCAGTCATTTCAAAGAATTAATATCAAAATTGAAGCTGAAACTTTGGATGGGCAAACATGCACGGTGCGTTTTACCTATGGTGAAAGACGAGATGTTGATCAAGGGCTTCAATCTCTCAGAGCAAAAATCGAGGCTGCTGATCATGCCTTCATGGTATATCAATTTTCCTCGAAAATTGCCGAGTATGCTCAACCAACACTCATTGGTTCTATGAGTTCCCATGCTCCGAGAATCTGCACATTTTTAAAAGATACAGAAAATTTTGTACGACAAAATGATTTAACTGAAGAGGAAACATTAATACTGAAACAAGGATTGCGGAAGTTGTGTAGTACTCCGGTTATAGGATACTTTTCCATGCTGAGGTTAATATTGCGGAAATTGTATAGTGTATCGATTATAGCGGGAATGTTCGAATACTTTTCCATACTGAAGTTAATATTGCGGAAATTGTGCAGCGTATCGATTATAGCGAGAATGTTCGAAGACTTTCCCATAAATGAATGCGATCACAATCCCCATTGCCGTACCATCGCTCTCCAAGCGGAATCCCTTGAAATGCTGCTCGATGCTAAGGCGTGCGGTCAGGTTGGACTGGTAAGGAATGTCCCGCCTGCGGTAAAAGTGTTGGGCAGCGGGGAATTTAATACCGTAAAACTTGCCCATACGAAGCCAGGGGTCGATGGAGGGGAAGTGTCGGGGCCGAGAGTATTAAAACCATGCGATCCGTCAAAAAGTGAAAAAGATCCGGACGAGTTTGTTAAAGGAGTGAAAACAGTGCGAGCCTATATTGGGCCAGCACCCGGGAGTTATAGGCGTAACAAAGCAACTTCAAAGGTCCAGGATATGCTTTTGGCCATTGGTCAAACAAACAGCAGAGATGTTCCGCGCGTGATAGCCACCGTTTCCACAGCGGAAATGGATGGGGCCCCTTGCATTGCCATGGAAATGTTGGCAGGAAAAACCGTAGGGTATAATGTTGCCCATGGTAGAATTGGGAACAATAACGAATTCGTACGTCGGGAAACCTGGATGCAGGTCCAGGACGTACTAACGGGACAAATCGACAGGCATGGTGATAATGTAATGCTAACAGGGGATGGCCCCATTGCCATCGACCACGATTTGTCATTCCCAACGGATCCTCCACGGAAATTTGCCGACAAAATTTCTAGGGTCCTTGTGTACAAACATCAAACGCCACAAGGCCACCCCGTTGACGCAGCCATCGATGGTAAATCTCCGAGAAACTATTGCATGCCACCCGTCATAGACCGAGACATGTATAATGTAATAATGGCCATTGACTTGCCCGCATTGGAAAATATGTATAAGGAGCATGGGCTAACAAAGCCTGAAATCGGTGCAGCAATGGCAAGGGCAAAAGAGTTGCAGAGGGTGGCTCAGAAGCGGATGACGGATGGCCTGGTGATAGAGCCGAACCAATGGGAAAGCTCACTGCTGGTGACGCAGCAGTGCAATGC
>JAIRXJ010000023.1 GCA_031268375.1 Puniceicoccales bacterium
ATTCGAACCTGCGACCAAGGGATTTTAAGTCCTCAGATGGTGTGTTTTTTATTGTTTACAATTGTTTAACAAAGAGCGAATTTTGCTTGTGTTTTAGAGGATTATAGCCAACTGTATAAAAACAATGCCAAACAAATCGGAACATAATAGAACAGAAAATCCAGATCAGGGACAGATCAATGAAAGCCAAAGGATTTCTGGTTCTGCAAGTAAGAGTAATGTCAAATATTGGGAATCGAAATTACAGAAAAGGGTCCATAGGAATGCTTTGGGAAATACCATACAATTCCCGGACTATAGTGTAAGATTATGCCACCAAAACCAACAAAGATTTGTATCCCTGCAAACCCCGAATAAATCTCTTGCTTCGCAACGTGCCCGCGAAGCCTACTTTTTGCTAAAGTCGGAAGGTTGGGAAGCCTTATGGAAACAATATAAAGTTCGTCAACCCAATGATGGGGTGGTTCTTCATGGTTGTAGCGTTGGAGAGTTTTTGCAGCATGTACAAACCAAGTCCAGCCTAAAACCACAAACGTTTGTCTACTACAAGCGAGCATTATGTCAAACCTTGGCCGATATTTTTAACATACAATCTGGTTCTGAGAAGTATGATTATGTCCATGGAGGAGCGAAAAGACGACTGGATAAAATCTACGCGATCAAGCTATCGAACATCACAAGGGAAAAAATCGAATCCTGGATGATGGGGGCGCTGCAAAGCAAGGTAAAGCTTCACCCATCCAAACGAAGCTCCATATGTGCAACGATCAATAAGGTTATCAGGAATGCTAAAGCCTTGTTTTCCAAAAAAGCTTTAATGGTCATTGGGCTTGGTGGAACCGTTGTATCACCATTTGAAGGCATAAAGTTTCTCTCCGAAGGGTCCCACAGGTATACGTCCACATTTGATCCTAAGCTCCTTGTTCAAGCTGCGGAAAAGGAATTACGGATCAACAATCCCGAAGCATTTAAAATATTCATCATCGCCCTGTGTGCGGGGTTGCGAAGGAATGAGATAGACAAATTGCTGTGGCGGCAAGTAAATCTCGAAAAAAAATTAATATCCATTCAACCAACGGAATATTTTTCTCCAAAGACGAAAGAATCATGTTCAGACATATATTTGGACGAATCTGTAGCCAACATGTTGGAAGAATTCCAAGCATCTGCTTCCGGAGAATTTGTCATAGAATCTGATGTTGCTCCTCGACCACAGGCACATTACCAACACTACCGATGTGACCACATACACAAAGGACTGATTGGTTGGCTACGTTCCCACGGTGTCAATTCCAATGACCCACTGCATACACTGCGCTCAAAACAAACGTAGGGATAGCACAAATCTATTTTTTATGCGGTCTTTTTTATGCCGGGCTGAAAGAGCACTTCCTATGGCGGACCTATTCATTTCGGAAAGTAATATGTTCGCAACTTCTTCGCTAAACTCATTTTCGGCAAGGAATCTGAGAATTTTTAACACATTTTCTCTATCTTTTTGTACAAACATTGCTGTTTCCAACAATGAATGACCATTCTCATCCTTTGTTTTGAGCAGCTGGTCAACAATTTCATGGATCTGGTTGCGTCCTTGCTCACTTAGAAGATCACATTTTCGCCTTCCCAGAGGGAGAAGTCAAGGCACCGTGTGCCATGGCAGCTGTGGTGGTATTCGTGATGTTTCCTTTACACAATAACCCTTGCCCACAAAGTTCAGTCATCGCTGTTTTTTTGCAAATTTAGAAAGGCCATGCTCGGTTTTGTCCCAGTAGAATGGTTTTGCAATAAGTTCTATGAGAGCCAAGAAGCTTGCTATGGAATGAAGAATCCAATAGAAGGGAAATAGGAAGGAGGTTGAAAATATTTCCCCAGCTTTGTTTTTTACAATTACGATCCAATAAATTCCAATGGTTAGTAGGGAAGATGCTACCATCCAATTATTGAACATGAAAGATTTCCAGGATACATCGCCACATAAATACAACATAAAAATGAGCACGCACAGAAAAGGTACCAATAGGAAGGATAAAAAGGAAAAAAATACGAACACACAAAAAATTATAAAATTTTTATTCCCTAGATCCTTGTATAGCCTGTAAGGCTCTGCAATGTGAGTGCAAAACGTCATCATAAAGCCTTTCATCCACCTAGTTCTCTGTTTTATCCAGGCTTTAAAACTCATAGGAGCCTCTTCTTCGGTAATTGACTCGAGAAATGCAACTTTGTAACCATTCCTCCCGATAACTACGCCTAGATCAGCATCTTCCGTTACATTGTATGCATCCCATCCGCCAATTTCCTTCAAAAATTTTGTTTTAAAGTGATTACTGTTGCCTCCCAGGGGAAAAAATAATTGTAATTTACTGATAGCTCTTACGGTAAAATCATACCACATGGAGTATTCCACGGAAAAACATTTTGTTAGGAAATTTTCTCGTTTATTAAAATAATTTAGTGCTGACTGTAAACTTACATACTCCCTCGGTAGGGATTCAAAAGCTCGAACAGCTTTCTTAAGTTGATATTTTTCCGGCATATCCTCAGCATCGTATATGGTCAGATATTCGCCGGTCGCCTGTGCTAACCCGAAATTACAGGTATTCGGCTTTGACCTGACATCTCCCTTTGGCACCTCTATGGTTTCGAAATGAATGTACACATTTTTTAGGGAATTAACGGCATCTATTGTTTCCGCATCACCTTCGTGTATAAGCACTTTTAGATCTATTTTTTCTTTGGGGTAGCTGAGATTTTTCATGGAAGATAGGAGATTTTCGATGGTTTCTTTTTTTTCCCTATAGAGTGGGAGCAAAATGCTATACATTGGCCACTCCCGGTCGCCGTCATCGAAATCGTATCTTCTGTATTTGGTCGGTTTATGTAAAAATATTCCCATTGAAAATAGGAACATTCTCACAGCCATGGTAAATGCGCCGAAGTAGCTAACCAGCAGTATGGCACCTCTGCAATAGGCTCTGCCAAAAAGTAGTGGGAAAATTAGAAACAGCGATAGGATTGATATTTCCAATGG
>JAIRXJ010000009.1 GCA_031268375.1 Puniceicoccales bacterium
ATAACCATAACATTCAGGGAAAACACCACCACACACCATCACCAAAACAGCAACTACCAGCCAAATACTACCACCAACATACGACAACCTTTGCACACTCTACGTCCTATCTCAACCATCTGCCCCTAATCCTTCCCTATTTCCAAAAACAAAAACATGGGCACACAAACCCCAAAATCTAATAACTCTCGAAAAAAGTGCCTCCCAATGGGAGGCATAACCACTACCCTCCTAGCTTTTCAAACAGAGCCTTCATAGCATTCCATTCATCTTTCTCCTTTTGAGAAAGCCCTGAATTATTTATCACCCAAGCTTCCTCATCGCTAAACCCACATATATGGGCGCCTGATGTTACCCGACCTACTGCCATAATTTTCCTTTCATTTAATTAATGATGAGTTAGTATCTTGATATAAATCAAAAAAAAGTCAAGCTTTTTCGTTTGTATGCGACTATTTAACATAGTGCCATTTAGCTCGCCACCGAGAATTTAACTGGGATGGGATGATGTCTTTACTTTCAATAAATGGAGAAAATGATATCGAGAAAAATCAATAAAATTCACTGAGGATAATTTAACATCGCCTGGGTTTACAAAGGATTGAACTAGTCGACGTGCTTAAAGTAGTAATTCGCTTTTTTGCCAAACAGTCCCCCTAGCCATCCCAAAGAAGTTGTCATGTATAAAATGGCAACGGCGGGTGGTCTGGCTCCTCCAAGTAACAGGAAGGGTAAGATCAGGCATCTCCATATGATGTTTAAAATTTCTTTCAATGTGCGTTTTTTCATCCCAAAGTTGTAATGCCTAGCTACCATTGCATCGGTGACCCCAGTATCAAACCATCGCCTTAGCAGATATTTAAACGTACTTCTTCCTTTGGGAAATTTTTCAATTACAATAGCCTGAGGGGCAGATGTGAATTTTGCCCCCTGAAATAGGGCATCAAATGAAAATACTAAATCTTCCCGCCCTGAAAAATTGAAAACATTACTAAATCGTATATTTCCCCCATCGGGGTCTACCAAATTAATTGAAAACAGGCAATTGTTGGTGGGTAATAGCTTAAGGGTAATATTCGCAGGCTCTTTGCGATTAGGCCAAAGTTCCTTGACAAAGCTCGATGAATCCATCGGAAGTAACCTGTAGACTGTCCCGGCGACACCATCGGAGCCTGACTCTTTGAATGCTTTATATAGCTCTACGAGCCACTCCCGTGCTACGATTTCATCGTCGTCGAACATGGCAATGGCCGTTGCGTGCAATTTTAGTGCTTCTTCTATTACCCGGTTTCGAACATGGGCAAGCCCGCGGTCCTTTTCCACGAAATAATGGCATTTGAATGGCATATCGGAGGCATAGGCATCGAAAATATATTTTGCTCCGGCATTTTCATCGTTGTCAATCAGTACAAATTCTACTGCCGTTTTTTCTGGAATATCGATTTGCGATAGGCTATCCAACGCTTCTTTCAAAGGCTCAGGGCGATTAAAAGTGCATAACCCAATAACAATTCTATCGTTCGAATCTTCCATTTCCTGCCTCCCTTTATTTAACGTTTTCCCCCACTCTTTTTTTCTTGTTCATCGCGGGAAGAGTGGGAAGCAATAAAAATTTTCTCGGCATCTACTTTGGGAGGGACAAATCGCTTATTTCCATCGGCAGTTACCAATGCAACATCCGAATTCATATGCTTTTCCACGGAAGATTTCCAAAGAATATCCCTCGCTTCTTCACTGGCAGGGTCCAATTCCATGGCTTCTTTGGCAACTTTGGCAGCCTGATCAAATATTTTTTCATTGAGGTATGACTGGGCTATGACGATTAAATTTTCCAGTTCAGCTCCCATTGCCATTACTTTTTGTGACACGAATATTGCCAATTTATGGTACCCAGCACCATAGGCTGCGTGTAGAATATTTCTAAGGGCGAACTCACTCGATGGGTCGATATCCAGCAGGTTTTCAGCAGCATTGATTACCTGGTCATAGCTTCTCTTTGCCTTACAAATTAATAGTTTTATGGCGGAGAAAACAAACCTAATCTTGTCAAGCACAGAAATGGAAGCGGGAAATTTTCCCCTTAGCTCATGCATTGCTGTTCTCGCTGCAATGTCCTGGAGATTAATGGCCAGGGCCTCGCGATACAAAAATTTAGCATAGATAAAATCACCGTCGTCTATGGCCCTTTGTGCCCTCGCCAGAATGTCACTTTCTGTCTCTTCCTCTTGCATGATTTACAAAATTGAAGCCGAAATGCCATTGTCCATCATGCGTTCAATTATGGATTTTTTCAAATCTTTCCAGGCATCGTTGACTATTTCCTGGTCCGGTGCTTCAACCAATACCCGCAACTTTGATTCGGTACCGGAGTACCGGACTAATACGCGATGAGGGGGTGGTAATTTTGAATCTATCTTCTCGATATCCTCATTTAGACCTTCAATATCCGAAAGTGGTACCTTGACATTCACGGCCACATTAAAAGATTTTTGAGGAAATAAGGCAATCTTTGTTTTTAGTTCCGACAGCCTAATATTACTCTTGGTGACAATATCCAACACGAGCAGTGCCGCCGCTATGCCATCTCCAACGGGAGAAATTTTTCTAAAAATTAAATGTCCAGAATTCTCTCCTCCAAAATAACAGCTGTTTTGTATCATTGTCTGGTAAACATTTCTGTCACCAACATCGCATCGAATGACATTTATGCCCATGGCTTGTAAATATTTGTCGAGCCCCAGATTGCTTTGAATTGTGATTACCATTGACCTATTCGGCAACGCATCGGCTTCCAACAGGTGGACTGCTACCATACCCAGGAGCACATCCCCGTCGATTTTTTCTCCCCTTTCATCGAAAATTATTACCCGATCACCATCACCATCATGGGCAACCCCAATGGCAGCTTGTGTTTGTTGCATCAGAGTTGCCAAGGCTTTGGGATGTTCAGTGCCACAAGCGTCATTGATGTTTTCCCCATCCGGATGATTCCCTATCTGGATTACTTGAGCTCCAAAATGTTCGAAGATTTCTTTCGCCACTTCGTGGGTTGCTCCATTGGCAGAATCCAAAGCGATTACCGTTTTAGATAGTGCGTCCGTTGGCAAAAAATTTTTATATTGGCCACAATAATTTTGTTTTGCTTCACCGTGAAATTCCATCACCTGTGGACCTTGATGGGCAGTGTGGGCAATATTTCCCAATATCTGTTCCAATTCTTCTTCTTCTAAAACCGTAAATTTTTCCCCCTTCCCGTTGAAAAATTTTATACCGTTGTCATTTGCTGGATTGTGGGATGCGGTGATTACGATGCCAATGTTCGATTTTGTGCATTGAACCATTTTTGAAATGGCCGGAGTTGGTAAAATGCCGCAATCAAATACTTTGACGTCCTTTGAAAATCCTTCAATAAGTGCTTTTTGTAACACGATTCCTGATTTTCGGGTATCCCGCCCTACACAAATGGAAAAATTTTTTCCATTATATTTTTTGGTCGCAAACTGTTCTATCGTCCCTGCCAGTCTACGAAAAAATTCTTCACAGATTGGGACTGTTCCAAATTTTCCCCTTACGCCATCTGTTCCGAAATATTTCATTGGTCAAAATAACCTAACGCTGCAAATAAAAATGATTTGTTTTGCTTTGAAAAGTTAAGACATGTGCATCATTCTGTTTTAAAATGATAGCTTGGTATTTTTTGCCTCACAGACTGGGCATTCACAAATTTCAATGTCCGATTTATTTAGGTAAAATTCTCCACACTTTTTACACCAAAATAGTCGACTATTTCCCTTTAGGCATAGTGCCTTTTCACTAACTTCGATTATCAATAACGCCAAGATAATGGCCCCGCTTGATAAAATCAAAGAAAAATCACAAAAAATCATACAATTTTGTCTATCCTTACTCGGTAGTGGCAGTTTCCGGCACACTTTGGTCGGGAATGGTAGAGGTTTCCGTCTCAACTGCATCGGGAACTACCTTTTGTTGCTGCTTGGACTTTTTGGATGGAGTGGGTTTCCTTGCCTTTGCAACATTTCGTTTCTTCGACTTAGCATAGCCAACATCATCCCCAAGAACCAACTCTATGATAGCCATCTTGG
The DNA here is from genome assembly GCA_031268375.1 of Puniceicoccales bacterium. GTDB lineage: Bacteria > Verrucomicrobiota > Verrucomicrobiia > Opitutales > JAIRKQ01 > JAIRKQ01. Next base: position 4,104 of record JAIRXJ010000009.1, read on the forward strand.
CAGCATCACTCGTCCGTGGCAGGAGCTTATAAATCCGCGAATATCCCCCATTTCTTTTAACAAATTCACTCGCTCTATCATTGAACAAGATGGCCACAGCATCTTCATCTTTTACCCGAGCGATTGCTAAACGGCGGTAGTGTAATTTCTGGGCCGAGTCCTCTGCCAGATGGGCTTTTTTTGCCATTGTGATTATTTTTTCGACGAACGGACGCAGTGCTTTTGCTTTCGCCAGAGTGGTCTCTATTTTCCCATGGCGCAACAATGCCGATGCCAAGTTTGCCATCAGGGCCTCGCGATGTTCTTTCGTACAACCCAATAAAAATCTATGTTTTCCGTGACGCATTTTCTCCTTAAAGCTATATTAAAATTAAATCTTTACCTATCCAGCAAACGCTCTTCTACTTTCATTCCAAGCGAGAGTCCTATTTCCTCCATTTTTTCTTTGATCTCATTCAAAGATTTTTTACCAAAATTTCTATACCTCAACATTTCAGCTTCCGTCTTCATAACCAACTCACCGACCGTCATAATATTAGCATTATTTAGACAGTTGGCAGCACGAACGGACAACTCAATCTCATTGACGCTCATGTTTAGAAGCTTGTGGAGACGATTTTGATCATCATCGGCTTCCTTGCTAGCATCTTCAAAGGCTATGTCATCCTCAGCGGCCGTATCGAATACGTCCAAATGTCGTCGTAAAACGATGGCAGCTTCTTTAAGAGCTTCGGAAGGTGTAATTCTTCCATCGGTCCAAATTTCCAAAACCAATTTATCATAGTCTGTGATTTGCCCAACACGGGTATCTTCAACGGTGTACTTGACAAGAGTAACCGGGCTGAATAGCGCATCTACGGGAAGAAGGCCTATTTCCATTCGCCGTTCATGTTGTGATCCAAGAAGGTACCCACGGCCAACCCGTAGTTCAAGCTGTGCAGTAAATTTCTGTTTTTTGTCCAGGGTACAAATGACTTGATCCGGATTTAAGATCTCAAATGCTTCATCACCGATGATGTCACTGGCGAGCACGGGTCCTTCCCGATTAACGTCGATGGTAAGAATGAGTGGCTCGTTACCTTCCTTTTTGAACAAAATCCTTTTTATATTTAAAATGATATCTGTGATATCTTCTTTTATGCCAGGGACGCTTTGAAATTCATGGCTAACACCATCTATCGTAATGGCAACTACCGCAGCTCCCTCTATGGAACTCAGTAGGATCCTGCGCAGTGCATTGCCAAGGCTATGGGCGAAACCTGCCTCAAATGGCTCAGCAACAAACATAGCATAGGTATCTGTCGCGGTCTGTTCAACCTTGTATAGCCTATCAGGCAATTCAAATTGGTGCAACACCTTCATAAAATTTTCCAAAAAATTTAAAATTAACGACTATAAAATTCAACGATGAGTTGTTCATTTATTTCCTGCGAAATTTCCTCACGTTCCGGCTCGCGATTTACCATACCACGTAACAATGCTGAATTGAATTCAAGCCACGCAGGAACACTACGGGCACGATTTAATTCGCAATTACGCACAACGATTTGGCGGGATGAAGACCTTTCGGCAATTTCCACAACTTCACCAGCCTTACAAATATAGCTTGGAATATTAACTTTCTTTCCATTTACACGCACGTGACCGTGGGTAACAAATTGCCTAGCTGCGGCACGACTCCTTGCAATTCCAAAATTATAAATAATATTATCCAACCTCGTTTCGAGCAATTTCAAGAAAGCAACCCCCGTGATCCCAGGTCGCCCCTTCGCAATTTTAAAATATAACCGGAATTGTTTCTCCGTTAGACCATACATGTAGCGGACTTTTTGTTTTTCCATAAACCCAATCGAATAATCGGAAACCTTACGACGTAAACGGGGCCCATGCATACCGGGAATGTACGGCTTCCTCTCCTCCGCATTCCCGGGAGGGAAAACCGACATCGCAAATCTTCGATTGATTCTAGCTCTTGGACCTATATATCTTGCCATAAATAAAAACTCCTAAATGTTTCGAAGGTTAAGGTCTTCTCGCTTTTCTTGGCCGACACCCATTGTGGGGAATCGGTGTGACGTCAATAATTTCATCGATTATGAGACCCAATACTTGAAGCGTCCTAATCGCAGCATCGCGCCCCATACCAGGCCCCTTAACTTTTATGCTAACTTCTTTCATCCCATGCGACATCGCTATTTTGCCGGCATCTTGCACGGCCATTTGGGCTGCATAGGCCGTTGACTTTCTAGATCCACGGAAATTGCATTTCCCTGCACTGGCCCATGAAATTATGTTGCCATTTGGGCTCGCAAAGGATACCTTTGTATTATTAAATGTGGCCAAAATGTTACAAATTCCCCTGGTGATGTTTTTACATTTTTTTGCCTTTCTTACCGTCGTATCAACAACTTCTCCAAACAGGGAAGTAGCTTTTTCGTCTTTTTCTTCCGGGGTAGCAACTTTAGCATCATTATTTTTGTCTTCGCTCATTTATTTAAATCCTTTTTATTCCAATCATTTTGTCTCTTTTTTCATAACCCCAACTGTTTTGCGAGCACCTTTTCTAGTACGCGCATTTGTTGATGTCCTCTGTCCTCTAACCGGTAATCCTCTGTAATGTCTCAATCCGCGGTAACACTTTATCGCTTGCAACCTTTTTAAGTTTGCCACGATTTCCCTACGCAGGTCACCTTCTATTTTCCAACCAGCAGAATTGATGAAAGACGTAATCTTATTGATATGCTCTTCGTTCAATTCACGGGCACGCATATCGGTAATAATTCCTGTCGCTTCCAATATCATTGCCGCACGTGCAGGACCTATTCCTTGAATATACTGTAATGCATAGCCGACTTTTTTACCATCGGGTATATCAACTCCTAAAATACGGGGCATAATTTCTTACCATTAAAATTTTTAACAAATCGAATTCCAAAATCATTTTTTATCTAAAGTCAAGATTTCTGGCAAAGTCTCGGTAACTAAAATTGTATGTTCACAATGAACGGCTAGTTTTCCATCAACGGTTTTAACGGTCCAACCATCATCGGCAATAAAAACTTTTTCATCACCAAAAGTCAACATTGGTTCTATGGCCAATGTCATTCCGGGTTTCAAAATTGGTCCCTTTCCGGGAGGACCAAAGTTTGGAATTTGTGGCTCTTCATGCATATTTCTGCCGACCCCATGGCCTACAAAATCCCGCAAAATCCCGCACCTATTTTTTTTTGCATGTTTTTCTATGGCATGGGAAATGTCCCCCACCCTATTGCCGGCAATCGCTTGGGCAATGCCAAGATCCAAGGCTTCTTCGGCTACCCTAACAAATCGATCTACTTCCTTTGAAACATTACCTATGCGCACGGTCTTCGTATTATCCCCAGCGTATCCATTATAAAATACGGCAACATCTATGCTGACAATATCTCCATCTTTTAAAAATACACTTTTGGAAGGAATACCGTGGACTACTTCATCGTTTATCGAAATACATGAATAGGCTGGATAGGGAGTCATACGTCCGGGATAGTGGAAGCAAGCACTTTGAGCCCCAAGTTCCATCATCAAGTCTCGACCGAGACAATCCAAATCATAGGTGCTAACCCCCACATCGGCATATGTGGCCATTTCGTGTAAAATTTTAGCAGCCACCGCACCTGCCGAGCGCATCTTCACAATCTCATCCTCTGTTTTTATTGTGATCATCTGCAATGTCCCTTCCCATGGCAGACAACAAACCACGCAATAATTATTCCCAATAGGACAGCCATGGCGATATAAATAATCTTGCGAGCCTTTGAAACATTGTCTGAAGATTCAATTCTACTGTTCGTCCGAATCTTTATCTTTTTTAGAAATCCGTCATAATTTTTTTGCAATAGATGGCCTTCTATTTGCTTCATGGTATCAAGGACAACACCGACCGAAATCAACGTCCCCGTTCCTCCAAAAAATAAGGCAATGGAATAGGAAATGTCAAATGAAAAAAACAACAGATCTGGCAATAAGGCTACTGCCGTCAAAAATACCGCCCCTGCAAACGTTAAACGGGTCATGACAAAGTCTAAAAATGTTGCCGTGGGATCCCCCGGCTTAATTCCTGGGATATACCCCCCATTCTTTTTCAATTCATCCGCTATTTGGGTAGGTCGAAACATTATTGATACCCAAAAATAGCTGAAACACAAAATGAGCAAACCATACAAAATGTAATAGGTGGTTGAGCCATGGCTCAAAACCATGGAAGCTTTTTGAAAAAACCTTATGCCCGTTGCAGCTCCCACGTAGGCAAAGATTTGTTGGGGAAAGAGTAATATGGCGCTCGCGAAGATTACCGGCATAACACCGGAATAGTTAATTTTCAGGGGGAGATAGGAGGACTGCCCCGTGTACATTTTACGCCCAACTATGCGAGAAACGTACTGTACTGGGATTTTCCTATCAGCCTGAGTAACAGATATCATAAGAGCCACCACAGAAATTAATAGTGTTAGCATTAGTACCCCATGCCACACGCCGAAAATCTTTGGCATTCCCACGGAGACTTTGAACATTTTGATCGCCTGGATGATGGCTCCAGGCATTGAGGATAAAATCCCTGCCGCTATGAGGAGGGAAATGCCATTCCCTATGCCGACCCGTGAAATTTGTTCTCCGATCCAGACCAAAATCAATGTACCAGTCGTCAAAAATATTGTGGATGTTATGAAAAACGATACGCCATCTTTTATGATAATATTGCCATACTGATTGGCATTAAATCCATGGAAAAGCTTATCGGGATAATTTGCCAGGGCCATAACCAACAGCCATCCTTGAATCAAACAAACGACAATCGTCAAATAGCGAGTATACTGTGCTATTTTTTGTCTACCCACTTCGCCCTCATGTTGCAATCTGGCCAATGCTGGATTTATAGCCCCTAGAAGTTGCATGATAATGGATGCACTTATGTAGGGCATGATGCCAAGCCCAAATATGGCCCCTTTTAACAGGGCTCCTCCCGTGAACATGTTATAGAGGTCCATTATACCGCCCGACGCAGATGCTTTGGACATCATAAAATTTGTAAGTGGTAATGGATCCAAACCGGGTAACGGAATACTGGCCCCAACGCGGGCAACAAACAACAGCGCCAGCGTAATAAGAATCCTATTGCGCAGATCTGTGATTTTAAAGCAATTTGTGAAAGCTGATAACATCTTACATCGCCATTATTTTTTCTGTGATTCGTCCAATAACATCACGGCCTTCCCCCCCCCACTTTCTATGGCTCCGATGGCACTTTTAGAAAATTTATCGGCAATTACCGTAATTGGCCTAGAAAGAGTTACTCCTCCGAGAACCTTAACCAAAATTTCACTGTTTTTGATCAATCCCCGTTGCTGCATACACGACTTATCTACGGTATCAAGTTGAAGATCAACAAGATCTTGTAGACTCACGATGGAAAATGGTACACGAAAACTCGCATTGGAAAATCCCCGGATTGGAAAATGTCTGTAAAATGGAATACCGCTGCAACATGGTGCCGGGCTATATCCAGCACGAGCTTTGCCTCCCTTATGGCCCCGCCCCGCAGTTTTCCCCTGGCCGGAACCAACCCCCTTACCTCGCCGTTTGGTATTTTTTGAGTAAGCTAAAATTTTTGGCAATTCATTAAGTTTCATTGGTCAAATCCTTTTCATATGACTTCATCACCTACCGCGGTTCGTATCTGTTTGATTAGTGCATAGTTCCGCATCCGCCCTAGCGCATCCAAAGTCGCATTGACTACCGCAATATGATTATTCGACCCCATCGATTTCGTCAACACATCTTTTATGCCCAACATTTCAAGAACGGCACGAACTCCACCGCCGGCGATAACGCCCGTACCTGGGGCCGCTGGGCGCAATAAAACACGGCCTCCATCAGCAATGCCTATGGCCATATGGGGAACGGTAGCTTCTTTTAATTGAAACGATATTATATTTTTTTTCGCCCGTTCGGTCCCTTTTTTAATCGCTTCAGGAACCTCCTTTGCTTTTCCATATCCAACCCCTATTCTTCCCTTTTGATCTCCAACGACCACCAATGCAGCAAACCCAAACCGTCTACCCCCCTTGACTACCTTTGCACAACGGTTTACATGAATAACCTTTTCTTTCAGCTCTCCACGTTCAGCCTTTGTTGAACGACCACCGTCATTTCCCTGCTTTTTGCGAAAATTATTGGTCTTCTTTTCCGATTTTTTAAAATCACTCATATTTTACCCTACATACTAAAACAACAAACCCGCTCCACGAGCTGCATCGGCAAAACTTTGTACACAACCATGATATTTCCGTCCTCCTCTGTCAAACACAACCTGCTTTATTCCAAAAGAAATAGCTTTTTCACCAAACATTTTCCCCAAAAAAACCGCTCCCGCAACATTGGCAATCATCTTTTGTTTTTTCGCTTCTTTCGCCAAAGTGCTTAAAAACACCAACGTACTCCCAATTTCATCATCTACACACTGGGCATAGATATGTTTTTCAGAAAATCTTACGGACAATCTGGGTCTTGTTGCAGTACCAATAATGCACTTTCTGACCCGTTTTTTCCGTTTTTCACTGCGTACTTTTTTATCAATTTGCATATTTTTAATCCTCAAAACAACATCATTTAACTATGCCGTTTTCTTTCCTTCCTTGCGTCTCACAAATTCTCCCACTATTCTAACTCCCTTACCCTTATAGGGTTCCACGGGATAGAACCTTTTTATATCGGAAGCCACCTGACCAACAAGCTTTTTATCAATGCCCTTTACGGCAACCTTTGTTCCCGATGGATCAATTTCGAGCTTAATACCATTGGGGATGGTGTATAAAATATCATGGGAGTATCCAAGGTTAAGGTCCAAAATATTTTGCCCTTTCATCACTACTTTAAATCCAACACCGCTTATTTCAAGATTTTTTGAATATCCGCTGACAACACCGATCACCATTGAATTTACTATCGACCTAACCGTACCATGCATCATGCAGGAATGTTTGTCATTTTCATCCCTACAATACACACATATTTCACCGTCCACCTGTTTAATGATGACGGAATCATCGAAAGTTTTTTCGTTTTTACCCAATGGGCCTTCGACAACTACGCGACTGCCTTCAACGACAACCTTTACCTGCGAAGGAATACCTATGGGAGACTTGCCTATCCTGCTCATTTTTTAATCCATCTACAAAACGTAACATATCAGCTCGCCACCCACGCCCAATTGTTTGGCTATTTTTCCCGATAAAATGCCTTTGGAAGTGGACAAAACGCACTCGCCCATCCCTCCTAGAATCGACGGAATTTTTTCTTTGGAAGCATATTGGCGGCGACCTGGCTTACCAATTCTACTGATTTCAGTGATGGCGGCGACCCCATTCACGTACTTCAAAAATACTTTCAGTACGACATGCCCTTCGGCCGTTTGTTCTTTCACAAAATCCTTTACATACCCCCTATCTTTAAAAATTTTTGCTATCCCGTCTTTTAAAGCTGACCACTGCACGCAACAACTAGCTTTATTTGCCCTACTAGCATTTCTCAAGATTGTTATAAAATTACCAATAACGTCCATTTTTTCCTCATTCAAAATTACCACGATGACTTTGTTATTCCCGGAATTTCACCAAAAGATGCCATTTCCCTCAATTGCAGTCTTGAAACTCCAAACCACCCATGAAATCCCCTTGCCCGTCCAGTTATGGCACATCTATTTCTTACCCTAACTTTTGAGGAATTTCTCGGCAACTTGGCCAGTTTCCTCTGGGCATCGAAATATTCCCCATCCGACAAATTAACATCTAACAGCTTACGCTTCAACTCTTTTCGCCGTTCGGCGTAGAGAGCTACCAGCTTTATCCTTTTATCATTCCTAGCAATTGCAGATTTCTTTGTCATATGTAAAACACCTTCCAAACCCTATGATTTTTTCCTAAATGGCATTCCAAATTTTGACAACAAAGCGTGCCCTTGCTTATCATCATCGATCGATGTAACAAAAGTTATATCCATTCCAACTAGCTTTCTTTCCCGATCTATGTTTATTTCGGGGAAAATTGTGTGATCGCTTATGCCTATATTATAATTCCCATGGCCATCCATCCTGTTGGATACACCGCGAAAATCACGAATTTTAGGCAACGTAACGAAGATCAACTTTGACAAAAACTCGTACATATTATTGGCACGCAACGTGACCATCGCCCCCACGGTCATACCTTTCCTCAATTTAAAGTTCGAAATGCTTTTTTTAGCCTTTGTTAGAACGGATTTTTGCCCAGCTATTAGGGAAATTTCTTTCTGAATTTCCTGGACTAACGTCTTGTCAGCATCGGCATTGATGGCTGAATTTATCACTATTTTTTCTAATTTTGGAATCTGGTGACAATTTTCCAACCCAAACTCCTTCGCAAGTTCAGCAGAAATGCGCTCATCATATATTTTTCTAAAATATGGCTTATTCATTTGAGAATCCATGTATTCATCACTACGCTTGAAACACCCAAAAAAAATTGCTAAAAAAATCAAGCATTTTTATTATTATTCTTTGAATCTTCCGACTCATTTTCCATTGATTTTCGGGCAACATTTGACAAATGAATTGGCATTGGCTTATCAATGATTGTTCCATTGGGATATTCCTGCGACTTGCGCATGTGTTTCCTTGCAACGGCAACACCTTCCACAATAACTTTATTTTTCCCCCGTAAAACTTTGATCACCTTACCGGTTTGGTCCTTAGCATCTCCTGCTATGACAATAACCTCATCACCTCTTTTTAACGTTTGCTTCATATTACCTCCAGGGCCAACGAAATTATTTTGGTAAAATTCTTCTGCCTCAACTCCCTCGCCACCGGACCAAAAATTCTGGTACCCTTTGGGTTTTTTTTATCATCTATTATGACGCAAGCATTGCTGCCAAATCTCAAGTAACTTCCATCATCCCGCCTGATTGGATACCTAGTTCTCACTATAACGGCGGACACAACGGCTCCCTTTTTTATGGTAGATTCTGGAATGCTCGACTGAACGCTGCAAATAATTATATCCCCAACGGTGGCAGTCCGCTTGTTTTGACCAAGTCGCCTTATCATTTTGACCTGTTTGGCTCCCACATTATCTGCGACTTCTAAAATGCTTTCCTGTTGTAACATAATATTTGTTCCCTTTATAGGTTGATGTTGGAAGCTGCACCTATTATGCTTCCTACTCGCCAGCGTTTCAACCTGCTCAATGGCCTTGTTTCGAAGACGCGAACGGAGTCCCCGACGGCACACTTGTTATCCCTGTCGTGGACATAAATGACAGTTTTACGCTTAACCTCTTTCTGATAAACGGAATGGGGGACTTTGTAAAAACAAGCAACCTTTATCGTTTTATCACCCGACTTTTGGATGACATTTCCCACCAAAAACTTCCTAAAATTTCTTTTGATCTTATTTTCCATAACCTAGTCCTTGTTCCGGCGTGATTTTAGGCCCATAAGCCTAGCTATGTTCCGCCTTATTTCGGAAAACCTATGAGTTTTTTCCAATTGTCCAATCTTACGTTTCAGTTTCAAGCGTATGAGTTCATCACGCAATTCCACTTCCTTTTGGCAAATTTCCTGGTAGGTCAAATCAATAAAGTCCTTGTTTTTCATATATTTCCCTAACTTTGCTCCTCACGGCAGATGAAACGACAATGGACCGGCAATTTGCAATCGGCCAACCGTATGGCTTCACGAGCCAACGTCGCCGAAACTCCAGCAACCTCAAAAATAATACTTCCCGGTTTGATGATTGATACCCAATATTCTACCCCACCCTTCCCTTTTCCCATACGGGTTTCAGCCGGCTTTTTAGTGATCGGCTTCTGTGGAAACAAACGCATCCAAACTTTCCCTTTTCTCTTCAGGTGCCTATTAATGGCAATACGGGCAGCTTCCAATTGGGCGGACGTGATGCTCCCGCGTTCAAAAGATTGTATGGCAAAGTCACCAAATGCAATGGTATCACCCCCCTTGGCAATTCCTCGATTGCGCCCTTTTTGCACCTTTCTGTATTTGGTTTTTGATGGTAATAAATTGCTCATGACAAATACTATTTATCCGATTTCCTTCGAGGAAATATTTCCTCTTTCTGATTGAAAAGCCAACACTTAATTCCTATCTTTCCCGCGGACGTATTGGCCTCCGCAAAGCCATAGTCGATATTAGCCCTTAGTGTGTGTAAAGGCACACAACCGTCCTTTTGCTCTTCCGTCCTGGCAATTTCAGCACCCCCAAGTCGTCCGGAACAACGAACCTTTATGCCATAAGCACCAAAACTCATGGCCGACTGAACAACCTTCTTGAGGGCACGCCTAAAAGCGATCCGCCGTTCTATTTGCATCGCAACGTTTTCTGCCACAAGTTGGGCAACCAAATCGGGACGCTTTATTTCCTGCACATCGACTATTATGTCGGAATGGGTTAGTGCTTTTAACTCATCGGTTAATTTATCAAGTTCCTTACCCTTGACACCTATGATTACTCCTGGCCTTGGGGTTGCAAGCTTTACCCGAACCTTGTCTCCGAAACGCTCAATGTCAATGCGTGCAATGGAAACGTACTTCAACTTCGTCTTGATGAAACGACGTATTTTATAATCATCTAGCAGAAATTTTGAAAAATTTTTGCTATCCGCGAACCAACGAGATCGCCAATCACGACGAACTGGCAAACGAAAAACTACAGGATTAACCTTCTGACCCATAACAAACTTAACCTATTTTTTATCAATGTTCTTTAGAATAAGGCGAATGTGAGACATACGCTTCCTTATTGGATGTGCTGACCCCCTAGCAGCTGGAATAAAACGCTTCAAAACGGGGCCCTCTTCCACTATAACGGACTCAACCATCAATTTGTTAGCCGCCAAATTATTATTATTTTCCGCATTTGCTATGGCACTGTGCAGAAGATCTCCTATCAATCTCGCAGATTTTCTACGAATGTTCTTCATAAGAGCCACCGCATCAAGGGCAGACTTCCCTTTCAACAACCGTGCCACATCCCGAACTTTTTTTGCTGAAGTTCTAACATACTTTAGCGTTGCTTTCGCACATTTCGGTTCTTTCACTGATGTTTCTTTTTTCATCGATTTTTCCTAGGCTTTCTGAGTATGCGGGTTATGCGATTTAAACATTCTGGTTGGCGCAAACTCTCCTAATTTATGTCCGACCATGTTTTCGGTTACATAAATGTCAACAAACTTTTTACCGTTGTGGACTAAAAAAGTTAGCCCCACAAAGTCCGGTGTAATCGTAGACCGCCTAGACCATGTCTTGATGGGTTTTCGAACTCCAGTTGATAATGCTCCCGAAACCTTATCAGCCAGGCTAACATCCACAAAAAAACCTTTTTTTCTCGACCGTGTCATTGCTTATTCCCTATTTTTCAACTTTTTTTGACTTTTCTTCCATTCCTTCTAACGACGATGGAACTATTTGAAGGTTTAGATCTCCTGCGGGTTGGTTTGCCTTTGGACAACTGTCCCCACGGGGAGACCGGGTGCCCACCTCCAGAAGTTTTTCCATGTCCCCCGCCCATTGGGTGGTCAATAGGATTCATGGCAACTCCTCGGACCCTCGGCCGTCGACCAAGCCATCGGTTGCGTCCAGCTTTCCCAAGGGATGTTTTTCCTTTTTCCGCATTGCCAACTTCTCCAATCGTTGCCCGGCAACGGGAATGAACACATCGAATTTCTCCGCTTGGCATTCGCAGAGTAGCCCTGTCGCCATCAATTGCCACCAATTGGGCTGCTACCCCTGCCGCCCGAACCAACTGGGCCCCCTTGCCTGGCTCATACTCTATGCAGTGAACTTTCAATCCCTGCGGTATTAAAAACAGAGGCAAAGCCGTCCCATCATCATACTCATCCTGAGGCTCATTCGAGCTCACCACGGCGGACCCTTCCGCCATTTTTTCAGTTGCCAAAATATAACGCTTTTCCCCATCGACATATTTTAGTAATGCAATATTTGCAGACCTATTGGGATCATATTCTATGCGTTCCACAACGGCGGGAATATCTATTTTATCCCTTCTAAAATCTATGACACGCAATAGCCTTTTATGGCCCCCTCCCCTTCTGCGCATTGTTATACGCCCATAGCAGTTACGACCGCTTATGCGCAACTTACTTTGTGTTAGCCTTCTGTTAGGTGCATTGGTCTTAGAAATATCGACACTTGTTTTTATTAAAAACCGTTGCCCCGGTGTGATTGGTCTCAATTTTACGATAGCCATTTGTTTTTCCTTCGCATATTTTGCATTACTTTACCATTAGGCCACATCTATTTTATAGCCATCTTTTAAAACAACTATTGCTTTCTTTTTCTTCCCAACCAAAGTATAGCGAGCACGACTGCGGGATGATTTCGACCGGACACGTTTGGGCTTTCCGCAGCAATTTATAACATTCACCCTGGCAACTTTCACATTAAACGCCTTTTCAACGGCTCTCGCAATTTGTCCCTTGTTGGTTTTTTGATCAACTATAAAGACATACTGCTGCTTATCCGATAGCAACGCGTTCGACTTTTCCGTGAGTAAAATTTCTTTTAAAATCCCGAAGTTTTCCATTTAATTTCATTCCCTATTGTCAGTCAGACGTGCAATAACAGTCTTTATTGCATTGTCACTGATTATAACGTTTCCATGGCGCACCACATCAAACGCATTCAACGAATTACTGTCAATCATAAACACACGCTCGATATTTCTGGATGCCAGAACAAAATTTGCATTGAAACTATCATCGACAAATAAAATGGAACCGCTTTGGAATGCTTTCCCTAGCAATGCGTTGAACTTTTTCGTTTTCGGCTCATCGCAGGTCAACCTATCAATTACGGATAGAGTTCCTTCGGAGGCCTTATCGGATAAAGCCCGCATAAGAGCAAGACATTTCACCCGTTTGTTGATCTTTTGCGAATAGTCTCGGGGTTTCGGTCCAAATACGACCCCACCGCCTGCCCAAATCGGACTACGCTTTGATCCCTGGCGTGCCATGCCAGTTCCCTTCTGGCGATATGGTTTCTTTCCGGTCCCAGAAACATCACCCCTGTCCTTTGCACAAGCATTTCCTTGCCGCAAATTAGCCTCCAGGGCGACCAAATATTGTTTTAACGCAGAAATTCCTTTGTCTTCATCCAAGGATATGAAACCGGGAACGTCACTTTCCGAACAGGAAGAAAAATCGCTGCTATAGAATTTCAGCTTCATTTTTTCCCCTCCAATGACTTTTTGGCACGGCGAACAACAATATATCCATCCTTCGTTCCCGGGAAGCTCCCTTTGATGATTAGTAGTTGTTTTTCGACATTCGTATCCACAATTTCTAAATTTTGTACGGTGCGGCGTACATTGCCAGCGTGCCCAGGCATCTTGCGTCCCTTAAAAACGTGGCCAGGCCATTGGCGTTGGCCATAGGATCCTCCTCGCCTATGAAACATGGATCCGTGGGAAGCGGGTCCGCCGGAAAACCCATGGCGCTTCATAACCCCCTGGAAGCCTTTACCCTTTGTTTTCCCTATTACGTCCACGAGTTCACCTTTCGCAAACTCATCAACGGACACATTCGTACCAACTTCGTAGGGATCGGCGTCATCAATTCTAAGCTCTTTCAACATATCGAAAGCAGGAAGTTCTTTTTTTCTATCAACCTTACCGGCTTTTTTCCCAAAAAACCCAAATTGAACGGCAGAATAACCGCTAGAATCTACGGTTTTAACGTTGGCAACAACCGTTCTACACATCTCAACGACGGTGACGGGTACCAAAACACCAGCCGCATTATACAACTGCGTCATACCAGCCTTCTTACCTACCATTAAAATATTTCTCTTTTTTTCTTTCATACTAAGCGGCAGGATTTTACCCCTGCTTTAGATTTAGTTCCTATAAATCTTACACTGGCCAAAATGCAAGCACAAATTTCAATTAGGCAGCCATTAAATCAATTTTTATTTCAACACCCGCCGGTAAATTTAATTTTTTTAGCGAATCAACGGTGTCAGCCGTTGGCTCAAAAATGTCAATGAGCCTACAATGGGACCTTATTTCAAACTGATCCGATGATTTTTTGTTAACGTGGGGTGACCTATTAACGCAAAACTTTTTAATATCCATTGGCAGCGGGATCGGTCCTGCCACATGGGCACCGGAACGTTTGGCAGCCTCGACAATGTCGATACCCGCTTGGTCGGCCAAACGATAGTCAAAACTTTTTAGTTTTATCCTAATTTTTTGTTTCGTGGTTGATTTGGTTTTTTTTACTGTCATATAACAAATCCTCCTCTATCTATTTCCCGTAGAGTTTTCAACAATTTTTGTCAACAGGCTAGCCGGCACCTGTTCAAAATGGGAAGGCTCCATGGTATATGTCGCTCGTCCCTTTGACAATGAGCGGACATCCGTTGCATACCCAAACATCATTTCGAGCGGAACAAACGCACAAATTACCGTAAGATTGTTCTTTGACTCTATTCCTTGAATTTGTCCACGGCGCCGATTTAAATCTCCGACGATATCCCCTTGATATTCCTCCGGCGTAGCAACGTCGACGCGCATGATGGGCTCGAGTAAAATTGGATTTGCCTTGCGCATTGCCTCTTTGAAGCCAAAAATGCCGGCCATTTTAAACGCCATTTCCGAAGAATCAACTTCGTGGAAACTACCATCGACGATTTTGGCGATAAAATCTACGACTGGATAGCCTGCAACAACCCCCGTTTGTGCCCCTTCCAAAATACCTTCCTGGGTAGGCTTAATGTATTCCTTCGGGATGACACCGCCAACAATTTCATTGACAACCTCTGCTCCCTTGCCTTTTTCAGCTGGTTCAAGCTCAATGACCGCATGGCCGTATTGGCCACGACCTCCGGATTGTCGAATAAATTTCCCTTCGCCGGTCGCTTTAGTCGTAATTGTTTCGCGATAGGCAATTTGCGGCCGTCCCGCATCGGCCTCAACTTTAAATTCCCTAAATAAACGGTCCCTTATGATATCTAGATGCAATTCTCCCATGCCGGAAATAATTGTCTGCCCCGTTTCCTGATTACTGGAAACCTTAAACGTTGGATCCTCCTCCGCCAATCTTTGAAGTCCCAATGACAATTTCATTTGATCCGCCTTTGACTTTGGCTCTATGGACATGCTAATGACAGGATCTGGAAATGTTGGTGGTTCAAGAACCAGGTCAAGGTCCCTATCACACAGAGTATCTCCCGTTACCACACCTTTGATTCCAATGATCGCACAAATATCACCGGAATAGGCAACGTCTATATCTTCCCGTGCATCTGCTTTCATCAAAATAAGGCGGCTCACCCGTTCGGATTTCCTCGTGCGAGGGTTATACACCACTTCACCTTTTTTCAATTGACCAGCGTATACGCGACAAAAGATTAATTTCCCAACGAACGGATCGGTCATCAATTTGAATGCCAGAGCAGCAACCTTAGCTCCATCGTCCGGAATAATCGACGTTTCTTCGTTGCTATCATCGTCCCTAAATGCCCTAACCGGAGGCAAGTCCAAGGGACTCGGTAGGTAATCCACGACGGCATCAAGCAACATTTGAACGCCCTTATTTTTAAAGGCACTTCCCGGAATAACCCCGATAAATTTCATGGAAAGAGTTGCCTTCCTTATGGCAATGCGCAACTCATCTTCCCCTATGGGTTGACCTTCCAAGTACTTTTCCGCAACCATGTCATCAAAATCTGCCAGCACTTCGATCAACGATTCCCGATATTGCTTAGCCTTTGCCATCATATCGGCGGGAATATCCACCGTATCGTACTGCACACCGTTTATCGAATTTTCACGGTAGACATAGGCACACATTTTTACCAGGTCAACGAGCCCGCATAGTTTTTCTCCGGACCCAATGTTCAAAAATAGCGGATGAGCATTCCCTCCCAACTTTTCGCGGATATCCTGAATCGCTCCTAAAAAATCGGCTCCAACCCTGTCCATCTTATTGATGAACGCAATGCGGGGTACACTGTACTTGTCCATTTGCCGCCAAACGGTCTCGGATTGCGGCTGTACCCCTGCCACACCACAAAAAACAGCAACCGCCCCATCGAGAACACGCAATGAACGTTCCACTTCCGCGGTAAAATCAACGTGTCCCGGCGTATCTATCAAATTAATTCGATGTTTGATATTGGCGTATGGACCCTCTTTGGTATTCCATCCACAGGAAATGGCAGCCGATGTAATCGTTATTCCCCGTTCCTTTTCCTGTTCCATCCAGTCGGTAACCGTCGTTCCTTCGTGAACCTCCCCTATCTTGTGAACAACACCCGTATAGAATAAAATTCGTTCGGTTGTCGTGGTTTTGCCAGCATCTATGTGTGCGGCGATTCCAATATTACGCGTATATTCCAACGGAGTACCGCGATTTTTAGAATTAACATTTGAAATTTCCTTTGCCATTGCCTACATCCCTATCTCTACCAACGCAAATGGGCAAATGCACGATTTGCCTGCGCCATACGTTGCACATCATCCTTTTTTTTCACAACAGAACCAGTATTATTATAGGCGTCCACGATTTCCTGTGCCAATGCTTCATTCATGGGCAACCCCTTTCTCGTTTGTGCAAATTCAATCATCCACCGAAATACCAACGAATGTTGACGCTCATAGGGTATTTCTACGGGAATTTGATAGGTTGCACCTCCGATGCGACGGCTTTTAACTTCCACTTTTGGCCTTGAATTTTCAAGGGCTCCTAGAAGCAAATCAATGGGATCTCCTTTGCCAAGCTTTTCGCTGACACGCTCAACGGCACCATAGACTATGGACCTAGCTAGATTCTTCTTCCCCCTCTGCATGATCATATTAACTAACTGGGAAATCAACGTATTGCCATAACGTGGATCCTTTTCAATTTGGCGCTTTACAGCTCTTCTTCTGCGAGACATTTTATCATTCCTCGGTTAAAATTACTTTTGTTTAGGGCGTTTAACTCCATACTTCGAACGACTTCTGCGACGTTTTTCAACACCCGAACAGTCGAGGGCCCCACGCACAACGTGATATCTCACACCCGGCAAGTCCTTCACACGTCCTCCACGGACCAAAACCACACTGTGTTCTTGCAACTTATGTCCTTCGTCAGGAATATACGCAATGATTTCATTCCCATTCGTTAAACGAACCTTTGTAACCTTTCGCACGGCTGAATTCGGCTTTTTCGGCGTACGTGTCATGACTTGAATACATGTCCCCCGCCTGAACGGATTTCGATCGAGGGACGGAGCTTTGGTTTTCGCAATCTTTCGAACGCGAGGTCTTTTTATCAACTGATTAATCGTCGGCATTAAATTATCCCTATTTATTTTTCTAATTTCCCTGTGAGTAGAATTAAAAGTCATCGACAAAGCAAGTATTTTTTATGAAAAGCCGCACTTTCTTTGACAACTTGAACCCTGAAATACACAACAATGGAAGCTTGGTTTGTGGAAATGATGACAGATGACAAATTTTAGAAATGGAAAAATTTCCACTTTGAGAGGGTTTGCCATGCGCGATTCCGAGATATGGCACGTTCCCGTTCGTTTTCACCTACCAATGTTGGGCTATCCGAAATCATCCCAATGTTTTTATTATCATTGGTCACGATGTATTTGTCGGTTATGGTGACTTCCATGCAATAGCCTTCGCAAATTTCGTCGTCGGATAATAGGTCTTTGCCGAAACTTGCATACCTGAAATCTTTCTCCGCCACCAATTCAATTATCGTCCGAACAATGTCAACCTGACTACCGGCATGGGCTGAATATTCTTTCAACTCCCCATTAAAGTTCTTCCCATATATAATCAGGGGGACAGTCCATTCATCGAACAGAGAAAATTGCGATCTGCGGTGTTTTCGTGAAAAATGATCACCGGTTATCACGAATATGGCATCGTCGGTAAGTTTTTCGATAGCCCCTATGAAGTTCCCCACACACCTATCTGCATACCAGGCATGGCCGAGATATTTTACTTTTTTTTGACCATCGACAAATTTAGCGATATGTTCCAGTGGAACACCTTCGGCAACTAGATCGACGCTATAGGGAGGGTGATTGGAGGCCGTCAAAATCAGGTTAAAACTATCCGTATTTGGAGAAAAGTTCCCTTCTATAAATGCAAAAAGATCCTTGTCGTTCACGCCCCATTCATTCCCTTCATAGGTTCCCATTAGGTCCCCGCCATAGCAATGCTGAAAGCCATGTATCGGCGCAAATCGATCCACACGTTGCCAGCTCAAATATCCAGCATAGTAAAAATTTGTTCCATAGCCCAACCTTTGGAATAGGGTCCCTACGGATAAATCGCAATTTTTCAGCCCATTTTCTGAACAATTGATTAGAAAGCCCATGTTGGGATAATTGCACATTTGCACGGCTATGGCAGACATTGTCCCCTGGCCGGTGGGGACAAAATTTTTGAAATATAGGCCCTCCTTTGCTAGTCTCGCAAGATTCGGGTACAGGTTTAATTCGTTATTTTCGGGTAGAAATGGCCAATTATCCTGGCTTTCCATAACTATCAAAAAAATATGTTTTGGTTTCCTGGATAATTTTGCACCATTTGCAGTGCGGGAGATAAACTTGTCCACATCTTCGGTTGGCGACCCCAAAAGCATCAGCGCCGCTTGCATATGTTCCCGGGAACATAATTTTTGTATGCACCTGATATCATTCGAATGTAGAAAATCTTTCCATGCAAAATACATGGCATAGTATGCATTGGGCACGCATTTGTTAAGGAATTTATTGCCCGTTATGGCAACGTCAATCTGTTGGAGGGGGCGTCTGGACGCGGAACCACGGGCTGCGACTATGAGAAATATGCCAATCAATAGGGAGAAAACTGCCATAGCCAACGCACTCCTATGTTTTTCCAGGGTGACCTTCGAAACCAATTTTCGATAAAAAAATATCAAACCGACAGATACGGGTACTAGGATCGCCGATGTGCCCAATAGATTGTAGCTTTTTCTAATCGTCGATAGAATTGCTTTTTGATCATCAAATAGAAAATTAAAAACCCAAAAATTAAATCTGTCATTGTATTCTTTAAAATATCCAATCTCGACTACGGCTAGGATAACCGTCATACACGTGAACAATGAAACGGTGAATTTAAAAAATTTTGATAATTTTTTTTGCAACCTTTCTGATTTACAAAAAAATAATGAAATGATGAAAAACGGGAAAATTAGCATTCCCCCAATGCGGCAATCAAATTGCCATGCCCTTCGCACAAACATTGATAGGTTATAGGCGGTCACTCCTTCCAGTAAATCTGTAAAAGACGCAATAAGAGAAATGTGGGAAAGCCACAGGACGAATACTATGAATACAAAGGAAATTATAAAAATCGACCACGGAGCGATAAACGGCTTTTTTGTATTTGTAACATTTTCGTCCATGATTATCAATCGGTAACGACCATGCTATTGTTTCTAAGGCTTTTGCCATATTGTTGCAAGAACGCTTTGGTAAAATCCTGTAAATTTTCTTTCTCTACAAAATATTCCGGATCTTCCGCCAGGTTGTTTTCCAGAAGAAAGTCTGACCTCCGGTAAAGACCGATAACATTTTCACCATCGAATTTACAAACAAAATCTTTCGCTATTAGCTGATAAATTCCATCTTTGCGGCCTATGACGAATCTTGGAGCATTTTGGTCAAACAGGCTAGAGCCGAATGAAAAATAATTGTGTTTGCTTCCAACCAGGTCCAAAATTGATGGCATAACATCGATCTGCTGTGCAACTTCATTGGATTTTCCAATCAACTTTCCATTTGGGTCGAAAAATATTATGGGAATCGAATATCCCCCCAGGGTATTTTGGTAATACCTTTGCTGGGGGCTAGCTATGTGATCGGCTACCAAGACAAATAGTGTGTTCTTATACCAATCCATTTTCTCTGCCGTTTCGAAAAACTTTTGCAGGGAATAGTCCGTGTAGGCTATGAGTTCCTGTAGCTTTTCACTGCCCTTCGGAAATTTTCCATGCAACCGCTGGGGATACAGGAATGGATGGTGGGAAGATAATGAAAACAAAACAGAGCAAAAGGGGTTCTTTGTTTTATCCACTTTCCTTGCGACAAACTGAAAGAATTCTTCGTCATACACACCCCAGCCGCTAATGTTTGAACTAGGACCGTCATAGTCGTATTGGCAATAGCATTCATCAAATTGTGCCTTACTTACCAGGCTTCCAAAGTTACAAGAATTTCCTTTCCCTCCATAGAAAAACAGTGTTTTGTACCCATCCTTTTTTAGGATAGACGCCAATGAGTTTACAACATTTTCAGAATATGTACTGACTATGTACGGTATATCGAGCAGAGGGGGAATGCTCAATACCATGGACGTTAGTCCATCTATGGATGTTGTCCCATTGGCAAATCCGTCAAAAATATAGCTTCTTTCTATGAGGGAGTCCAAAAATGGAGTGAATGTCGTATCTGGCAATTCCTTGAATTCCCTATCAAGCGCCCCAATATATTCCGCTGAAAAACTCTCTAGGATGATTATGAATACATTTTTACCCTGAAAATCTGCGCATGTATCACAAAATTTTCCAGGTCTATGCCTGGGAGATATTTTCCATAATTTGCCATCGTCATCAGCGAAATAGTCATACCGTGGTAAATTTACTTTCTCCCTTGTGTGAAAGATGTTAAATGCCGAATTATTTACTAAACATGCCATCCGTATGTTGGGTGCATAAATATTCGAATCTACTGATTTTAAAGATTTACGCTGCAAACCTCCGCGGACGCATAGAATTAATAGTATTATGGAAACAAATGAATAGGCGAAGTCCCGCTTTCTAATTTTATCAGTTTTGTTTGTTAGACTAAATTTAAATGCTGCAAGTACCAAAGCATATGCCAACACCAGGCCGCTGACAACGATATACCAGTATTCTACAAACATGTAAACATATATGGATGGATCTTCGCTCAATAGTACGGATTGTCCAAATATTTCTCCCGACATCCTTTTGAATGTAAAAGAAAAGTATTTTGCATCTATGACATTGACTAATAAGGCTAGAAAATTGGCTACAAGAAACCATCCCGTCGCAATGGTGTTGAAAATTTTCCAAGAACGAAACCTAAAAGGCAATGACCAAAATCCCCAAACCGGCAGGTTAAAAATCGCAATGGTTGCCAAATCGAATCTTATTCCTGTCGCGAAGGCTTTAAAAATACACCACGGGATTTCGTTGGCGAAAATTTTGTAGTTACCGCAAAAAAACAAAAATCGTGCACCAGAAAAAATCACAAGCAAAACTGCAAATTTACACAACAACGTTTTCCAATATTTTTCTTGAACATTTTTCCGTTGCATCGGCAGCCTGATTTTCTAAATTTCCTCTCCAAGTAAAAAGATTAACGAAAATTTTTACCATGCAAAGGAAAATTTCCAAAAGATTATTCAGGCTATGTATAATTTTTCTCTGGCGATATATTGTCAACCCGTTGAGCTATTCCATCAGTGGCATGCGTTTCATGCGCCATGAACGACCATTTCGGGTGGAACTCGTATGCGGAATAGTGATTTTGCCGATTTGTTTTTGGTTTCTTGGCTGGAGTTGGAAGTTTTTTCTCCTAGTCATCGACTTCTTCATATTACTAATTGCCGAATGTTTAAATACTGCCATCGAATCCGTCGTAAATTTTTCATCCCAGAATAGGAAATTTCCCCTCGCCAAAAAAGCCAAAGACACCGCCAGTGCAGCAGTTTATATTGCCCTTTGTAACATCGTAGTTTCCGCCATTTTTATCATTACGGTCAAGTAATGGACCATTTCACGTACGAAGGCTTCCAAATGGTCTTTCACTTCGATATTTCGTCTAATGCTCTCCAGATCGTCCAAATTCCCACTTTCCACAAAACAACCGCTACTTCAGTGAAAACTAGGTAGGCAAAATTTTGTCTATTTCGGCGGAAATCATTGCCACGACGGCATCCAAGCCATTGGTGCCCGTATCAATTCTATGCACACCATCTTGCCGTATGGTTCTCCCAATGTCAATTTTATCGCGTTCGGCAATGTAATCATGTTCCCAGTCATTTTCCCTACGAGATAAGCGTTCCTGTGCACTGGCTTCCAAGAAAAACCGTAGATCCGCGTCTGGCAAAATTACGCTTGTTATGTCCCTACCTTCCATGATTAATCCCCGAAACCCATTGGTACGGGCTTCGCTAACCTGCGATCTCTGGTACGGCAATAAACATTGTCTAACCTCAGGAATAGTGGCGTAGGAAGCGACATTTTTGTTTACCTGCTGGGTTCGTAATTCTTTTTCTTCAAAACTTTTGCCATCGATGGTTATGTTTAAAACATTTCCAGTGATTTTCGACCCAAGGACGATTTGCCCAAGGAAATGTTGAATGGCCGAAACGTCGTCGATGTTTATGTCCGTAGTCATCATTTTTAGTGCAACTGCCCGATAATACGAACCCGTCGATGCCACCAAGAATTTATATTTATCAGCTATTCGCCGTGCCGTTGAGGTTTTCCCTGAAGCCGCAGCTCCATCGATGGCTACAGTGATAAAATCTCGCATTGTGTGTACTACATATTAGCCTACGCTCTTTTTAAAAGATTATTTTTTGAAAGAAATTATCCAACGTGGCACCATTTTACATTTTAATGACATTCTCCTGTTCTCTAGGTATTAGAACTCATAGAAACCGGTGCCTATCGCCATCTTCCACAATCGCTATTATCGCACTTAAATCAGGCTAATATTGGTCAGCGCCAATGTCATTTTTTAATGGTCCGCGAATCCTCCTCGTAAACACTCTTTATGGCATCAATGAAATTTTTAATTTCCGAATTGCGTACCTTTGCTCTGATTATGTAGGCACCATCCTCTATATATTCTACGAATTCTATTCCAAGATTGACATTGGCAAAGCTTTCCGATGGAATGATTCCATTGACAATCTGCCCGAGATCGACTGTGCCATCGACTATTACACCATCCTCGAGGGAAATGGCCTTTGGTTCGCCTCTTCCGTTGTATAAATCGATCAGATTTCGCATTTTTTCAACGTTTTCTGCGAAAAGTGCACCAATGTACATTCCATCATTGATTGCTAAAAAATTTCTGCGACCGAGCTTTTCTAAGGCTTCTATTACCTCTGGAATTTCCACCACAATTTCATAGATCTCAAATTTGCCATAATCTTCCATTTTCTTAATCCCCAAATGGGAAAATTTCGAAATTGTGTCATGGAAATCTTTTTCCCACGGTTCTCCGGTAAATATGTCATTTTGCACTCCGTAAAAGGCGCAGAATTCCGAGAATTTTGTTATGGCAAGGTATGAATCCCCAGTCATATGCCGTGAAAGCAAACTTATCAATTCAAAAGCCTCAACCAAGATCTCGAAATTACGATCCATGTCCGCTTCACATTCCTTTTCCAGTGCAAGTTTTGAAGCATCTTCGTTTGAAGCACATTCACTGCTATCCTTGCACACACATTCCGCACCACATCCTTTGCAAAGACGATCCTTTGGGAGATTTTTGTAAATAGAGTGAATCCAATTTAGGATAGCATTCATAACCTTAATATCGGTTAAAACAGCTTCCTTAGAGATATTGACACAGGTGTTTATCCTTGCAACGACGTCTTTTTGGGGAATAAGCTCATAGAGATATGTTTTCCCTTTGGGAATTGCGGTAATACTCCCCCGCTCCATCTGCCCAATTTCGGTGAAATACACATTCTGCGCATCGCATCGCAGTGACGTTGAAAGTTTCTCCCAAGGGGATGCATACCCAAGTTCTGCTTCAATTACCCGTGTTAAATCCTCCAATAATTTGTCAAGAAGGCTTTTTTCCCTTTCGGCCAATTCCTTGCACTCTTTCAGGATCATTTCGTAAACCAAATCATCCTCCATTTTGTTTTTAATATCTGTGAGTAACGACTTAACTAGTACCGAGTCTTCCAACAACTGTCCATTTTTCGACGCCAACATCCATCCATCAACTTCCTTTAACTCCACCCCAACATTCGTTATTCTATTTTTAATAGCTTCAATGGGGGCATTCGGGCAAGTCTTAAAAACGCAAACAAATTCATAGCCATCAATGGCGGAGGATAACTGACATTCCTGTTTCTCCTGGGGGATTGGAGGATTGGAAGTGTTCACTTCGGATGGTACATGGATGACATATACTCCCATATTGTCTTTTTTTGACACTCCACAATTTTCGGAGAATAGAGAGTCAAAAACTGGAAAAACATACTTCTTTGCCAATTGCTCACCAGCTATCTCAACCGTAGCCGCACGTACATGTGGTTCTATTTCACCGAAAGCCCGCAGCTTAAGAGCACATGCCATATCATTTTTGCAAACTTCCTTGGCCGATAGTACTCCGGCAAACGCAACCATCAAAACACTTACCAAAATTTTTGTGAAATTTCTCATTTAAATTTTCTAAAAGTATTTTCCATAAAACACAAATCTTTTTGTGAAATTTTTAACAAAAAATCTTATATGAAACGCAAAATAGGAGAGAAAAAGTAAAAAAATCTTAGGGAAGATGGATGGGAAAAACAGCCCTAAAAGTGGTGAAACTTTACCTAACATGGTCCATTTTAGTGTCATTCATTCCATAGGAAAAACTTTTAGCTTCTGGCCTTGGATCGTGTTACTTCTTTTCCTGTCCGAAATTCCCCCATTGGAAAACGAAATTCCCCCATTGGAAAATAATTTGCTTCAAAAAAATATACCCTTACTTATGTTCTTGCGAAGCATGGGCCATGTGTTCTCCATTGAAAAATTCCGGAAACAGTTTCCGATCCTCGGCAAACCCCTTAGAAATGGGAATCCATTGGTTTATTTGGATAATTCGGCAACGACCCAAAAACCCCAATCTGTCATCGATAAAATCGTCGATTTTTATTCGACTTACAATTCTAACGTACATCGGGGGATGTATGAATTTAGTGAAAGGGCAACCAATGAATATGAACAGGTACGCCTTAGTGTTGCCGAATATTTCGGTGTAAACAATCCCAATGAAATAATATTTGTTCGGGGGGCTACGGAAGCCATAAATCTAGTCGCCTATAGCTATGGAAGAAAATTTTTGACGGCCGGTGATGAGATCCTCATTGGGGCAGCGGAACACCACGCAAACTATCTGCCATGGCAGGTTTTAGAACAAGAAATTGGAGTTGGGCGTAGGATTATTCCGCTAGATGCAGACTATACCATCGACATTGGACAATACGAACATTTGTTTTCCAAACGGACAAAGTTTGTTGCCATCCAACACATTAGCAACGTGCTTGGTAGCATTAATGATATTAGGGCGCTGAGTGCCATCGCCCATGCCCATGGGGCGAAGATATTAATCGATGGAGCCTGTTCCCTAGCTGCAGAAAAGGTCAATTTGGGCGAGATTGATTGTGACTTTTTTGCATGTTCGGGGCACAAAGGATTTGGTCCAACGGGCAGTGGATTTTTATTTGGCAAGTATGACTTACTTCAAGACATGCTTCCCTATCACGTAGGGGGAAATATTGTAAACAAGGTACACTTTGAGGGTAGCAGTTTCAAGCTACCGCCGACAAAATTTGAAGCGGGAACACCGGATATTGCTGCCGTACTAGGCTTGGGGGCCGCCATAGATTTTTTAGAAAAAATAGATTGGAAATCTGCCAGGGCATATTTTTCCGAATTAATACAATATGCCGGTGGAAAAATACGAAGTGTCCCCGGCATAAAAGTCTACGGAACTTCTAAAAATCAATCGGGAGTTTTCTCTTTTAATTTAAATGACGTACATGCCCACGATGTTGCCACCCATTTGGGAAGCCGAGGAATAGCCATACGGGCTGGAACTCATTGTGCCCAACCATTAATGCAGATTTTGGGAGTTTCCGGTACCGCCAGAATTTCGCCATGTCTGTACAACACAAAACAAGAAATAGACAAAGCAACGACAGCGTTAGAGGATTGTTTAAACGTTTTCACCGGCAAATGATAATATTTTATTAGTGAAAAAATAGACATTTCCTTTTTGTCCTAGAAAAGGTCAAAGTAATTACTCCGATTAGCTTCATGTAAAGTGGTCCAACACAAGAACGCATTTCATAGGCTTAGAGGCTGATAGAAGACAGCAGTGATGAAGAATATGGGTACTATTTGCATTAAATGTACGGAAAAGTCGAATATTTACACATATTTACACATATTTATTGCAATCCTAATACTTTTAGATATTATCATGGTGTGAATTTTGTTTTTAAAGCTTTTAAGAGTACGGGGGAGGTTGTAAATTCTACCATAACAGCAGCGAATCAGCAAGAGGCTGTCAAGCTGCTAAAACTGCAGAACTTACAATTAATTTCCATCACAGCAGAAATGGCCAATCGA
>JAIRXJ010000004.1 GCA_031268375.1 Puniceicoccales bacterium
CATGGCGGCACTCTTCATTGTATCCAACGGCTGTCTCAACAATAAATCGCAAAATCTAACATTCGGTACATCTATTCTGTTGGCAATTTCCATATGTTTTGAGCAAGATTGATAACACATACACAATGTCAATCATTTTTTTGCAACTTTTTCGAAAGAAAAAACAAAACAACAAAACTCGAACAAATATGTTCCATGAACTATTATGTAATTTTGTTTTTCTTTACAAAATCGATTTAACCTGGGCTACTATTGTCTGGAACGCTTCCATGTTATGTATGGCCAATTCACTTAAGGAACGACGATCCATGGCAATGTTCAGCTTTTTAACGCCATTCATAAATCTACTATATGCCATATCGTTTGCCCTACAAGCTGCGTTTATTCTAACAATCCACAGCTGGCGCATGTCTGTTTTTTTGCGCCTACGATCCCTATATGCAAACTTACCAGCTCGCCACATTGCATCCTTGGCATATCTAAATAGGCGGGATTTATTTCCAAAATCCCCACGCGTCGTTTCCAACACTCTACGACGACGTTTCTTTGTTGCAACTGCATTTGTTACTCTTGGCATGTTTCGGTTCCTTTATTTTTGCCATTCGGTCGCCTGCACCGCCATGGCAATGGTTAATAAAATACTCATAGCCCTACTGCTATGAATTTCATAACACGAGCTGACATTCCCGCCGCAAGAACTTTATCTTTGCTAGCTGCATGCTTTTGTCTAGCTGTTTTATGGCGCAAAAGATGACGGGTTCCCGGAGAACGATGCATCAAAGTTCCCCTAGCTGTAACTTTAAAACGTTTCATCATGGCCTTATTTGTCTTTTGCATGATGGCGAGTAATACACTTTTTCAATACTTGTAAAGTGTTTTTTTATGGGCGATAAAAACGTTCTTAGTATTGTTTGCTTGCTAATAATTTTACATTCTTTCGTCTTGAAGAAAAGATTTATATTGCAATCAAAGTAAATCACTCCTATACTTTACTTTTAACGGAAACAAAATTCCTGTGAATGGGCATGCAGCAATGTGGCCTTACACATTTTAATATAAATTCAAAACATTCAATCATTATGAACGCAATAAATCATACGTACCACTGGATGCAAACACGTTACATTAGATTACCGGATCATTGGCAATCTGTTCCAAGATCACCACTCTGTCCGGCAACAAGCGACAGCGATTCGGAAAATACCGAAAAGGTTACTTTTGCTATGGGGCATGACCTTGGGATACGCCCCGCCGCATCTTCTCTCAATCCTAGCGATATTCCGTCGGAAGTTTCACAGAATTTCTCCTAAACTTTTCATTCACATTTCACCCCTATTTAGCAACCTCCGGGAACCGTTTAATTTAAAAACATTTTCAATTGAAAAAACAATAATTTGGCAATGAACTTTCTTTGCCGTCCCGTTTCTCATTTCCTTCATCGCCCGCAAGACCTGCATTTATACAACCTAGATCGCTAGCCAGTAAGTTGTAGGTCATGGTCGGGGCGACTGGATTTGAAACCGCAGCCCCAAAGCAGTCATTTTGGGAGGGCGTCAGGCGTTTTCTAGAACCTGGGCTCACAAACCTAGGAGATTTTGTGGCGGGGGAAGAACCCATAATCTTGCCAACTGGGAAAGATTACTCCTTGGGCGACCGTATCCAACAGGAAGCCGCACTCATGGAAGGAAAGCTTATTGCAAGTGCTGTCTCACTGGTTCCGCCCATTAACGTTAAAAAAGCGAGTGGTGTAGGGAAAATGATAATTGGGGGAGCCAAAGCGGTGATGGCGAAAGTCCGCGAATCCAACCCTCCCGGCGGACTAACCCTGGCCACTCCCAATGGCGCAACGGTCACAGGTGCTTTGGAAGTCGCTCCTGCTGCTGTCGGAGTTGCGGAAGGTATCGGCGTTGAAACTATTACCACTGCTATCACCGGCAGCGATTTGCCGCTATCCTTTGACAGACAAATCGGAGAATCGGGCAAGTATAGGGATACAGAAGGCCAAAATAAAGCTGACACTTCTGATCCCTATAGGACGGAAATTGGTAAAGATATTGCAGATTATATGAATATTTTAAAAAAAGATGATCTGTGGACTCCAGAAGTTAGGGAAAGTCTCATGAAAGGCTTGGATGACTTTAAAGTTGAATTCCCTGAATTGTTTAAGAAAATTGTGAAATAAAGATGGCTAAAAAAAATGTAAAAAGGCTAATGTTGGCCATTGAAAAGCTTTGTCATTGGGACAAAGCTTTATCGGATGACGAAAATCAAAGGATAGTTGATGGTGGGTTTGTCCTATTGGAAGAAGTAGCAACAACGAAAGATAGTGATGTTTTGTGTGAAATGTTTGACGTTTTTAATAATGAAGATAAGGATGATGCCCTGGCAAATGGAGTTTGTGAAACTTTGGAAAATGAGATATATCGCCATTTTGACTTTAGTCAGATTATGAATGTACTCTACCAAAAATTTGGTTCGTTAATTGAAAATAATATTTTGAGGGCCAGAAATATTTCCTGTGCCTGTATAAACGTAGGAAAATTTGAAGATTTTAGAAAGATGTTTAACCTTGTAAGGTCAAAAGATTCCGCACTTTTATTGGATAAAATCAAATATAAAGATAAATATAATAAGGAAATTGTAATACTTACAAAAGATATGGCCGGATGGTAATTGCAGCTTTAGAGAGAAAAATATTTATTGATAGGACAACGGTCGTAAGCCCATAGAGGCTGTTCCTGCCGCCGTCGGAGTTGCGGAAGGTGTCGGCATGGAAACTGTTACCACTGCCGCCGATGGGGATGAGGTGGCGGTCAAGACGGACATCCCAACAGCTCTGTCCTCGTTGACCAACGATGGAAACTATGTCACCGATGCTTCCTATGTCCACACGGACAATAACTATACCACGGAAGAAAAGACAAAACTTGCGGGACTGGACGATAACCATTTCAAGGGCTCCTACCCATCCCTCGATGCTTTGGAAACGGCATACCCCACCGCATCCGATGGGGACTATGCCTATGTGGGCACCGCGGGCACACCAGCAATCATGTACCTCTGGGACGTCACGGACGAAGAGTGGGTGCTGGGCGGCTCACCGGCAGGGGAAACTCCGGCAAGTGTCAAGGAAAAGTATGAAACTAATGCGGATACCAATGCTTTTACGGACTCCGACGTCGCTCTGGTTGCCACAATCGGGGATGTGGATGACCTAAC
>JAIRXJ010000016.1 GCA_031268375.1 Puniceicoccales bacterium
CATCTAAAATGTCAGATGTTAGGGAAGAGTATGAAAAAGCATCGCGAGTTTTGAAAGAATATAACGATACAAAGCGAGCAATCGCCCAAAATATTAGGTCGTAGGAAAATAGGTTAAGCATTAGGTATTTGGATAGAAAAGAGAGGTTGAAATGACAGAAATTACACAGTACACGATAACTGTTGGGAATAATACCAACGTCACAGCAGCCACGCAGAATTTAACAGCAGAGCAGCAAAAAGCATTGCAGGAATTGCAAAAAATGGTCCCGGGGGACATATCGATTTCTGCGGATGGAGTAGTGTCGATTACATCCCAAAAGGGACTGGCATTATTTAATAATTTTTGTCAGCAAAATGGGATTCAAGATTCATCTACTAATAGGCTGATGGAGCTTCATGCGCCGGAGGGTACCACTCTTCCACTGGAAGGGCTAAAAAGTGCTTCGGCTTTCTGTGCCAGTTTTGGAGGTGGACAAACGGACCCTTCAAAAATGAGCTTTACCGAACTCATGACTCTCATGCTTATGATGTCATATGCATCGGAGGAGGAGCGTAGAAGGGTCCTATCAGAAGTTAAATCGACACAAATGCAAATTGCCATGGAAGTAGCTGTGGCCACATGGGAGACCAGCCGAGAAGCCGCAGAGAAAACTTATAGTGCGGAAGTTATGCAAGCCTGGGGAACCATCGCTTCCGGAATTGCGAGTGGAGCAATGGCCATAGGAAGTGCAGCATTTTCGCTTAAAACAAGTCCCAAGCAAGGAAAGTTGGCTGATAACAATAAAAAGCTCGAAAATAGTAAGCTATTGCAGAACCAAGCAGACCTCCAAACAGAGCTTAAATTGCCAGACACAAAGCCGGAAACAATTCAAGCCAAGCAAACGGAGGTTAAGCAACAAATACAACGAAAGGAGGCACAAATACAACAAAAAGAGGCACAAATAGAGCCAAAAAAGGCACAAATAGAACAAAAGCAGAAAGCGATAGATGAGGCAAATGAGAAAGGAGATATAACACAGAAGAAGCAATTGGAAGCTGAAAAAATAGGACTAGAAAATGAATTGAGGGATTTGAAAGGGCTAAATACAGATAAGATAGCGGATAAGCAGGCACAAATAGAGCAAAAGCAGAAAGCGATAGATGAGGCAGATGAGACAGGAGATCTAACACAGAAGAAGCAATTGGAAGCTGAAAAAATAGGACTAGAAAATGAACTGGATGCATTAAAAAGGCCAACACAACTAAAAGATGAGGTGAAGGGTTTAAAAGTCCAAGAGGCAAAACTAGATGAGCTTACCAAAATAGGGAAAAAAATAGAGGAAAAAGGGCTCACACCCGAAGATCGTCTTGGTGATGGGGAAATTAAACTGCTGAAATATGGAAATAAAAAACTGGAAGCAGAAATATCAGAACTTTCAGCAAAGTCCGGTGCAATATCCAGCCTTTCGCAATCGGTATCGAGTGTCCTTAAAGGAGCGTTCGATCTACAGGCGGCGGGCTTTAAGCGAGAGGCAGCTTTTTTGGAAGCCGAATCGCGGTTATTGGATACCTTTAGAGGTGTTCTACAGAGCCAAATTCAAGGTGTTGACTCATCGATAAACTCTGCGACTCAAAACATGCAAAAAATCGCCGGTAGCCTTAAGCAAGTGCTGGATGAAACCTACAACATACTGACCAGCATAGCACGCAATATTTGACCCATTTTATGCCCTGGAAAAGCTCATTTTTGTTTTCCCAAAAATTTCCCCGTCGTTTTGGGAAATGGGAAGCAAAGATATCCAGCGAATGTTCTAAATTTCATTCCAAAGCAATGTCAATCCCAATGGGTGCATGGTCTGACCCAAGAATATTGGTGGCTATGAATGCGGATTTTACCATTTCTTCCATCCTTCTATCGACGATAACGTAGTCGATCCTCCACCCAACATTTCTTTCCCGTGCACCCATGCGGTAGGACCACCAACTATAACATTTTTCCTTGTTGGGATAAAATTTTCTAAATGTATCGATCCCGAAATGTTTTAAAAGATTTGTCATCCCATCCCTTTCCTCATCCGTAAATCCAGCAGAGAAGTGGTTCGCATTTGGGTTTTCCAAGTCGATTTCCCCATGGGCAACGTTCATATCTCCACATAGAATTACCGGCTTAAGAGTTTTTAAATCCTGTAGCATTCGCAACGTTTCAACATCCCAGATTCTGTGCCTGAACCCTAACCGCCCCAGCTCGCTTCCAGAATTTGGCACATAAACGTTCACCAAATAAAAAGTTTCGTATTCGACTAAAATTACTCTTCCTTCGTGGGTATCCGTCAGGGAATCCAAACATGTTTTACAGTTTACATCCTTCGGTTGAACCTTCGAAAATACCGCCGTACCAGCATATCCCTTGCGCAAGGCGGAATTAAAAATTTTTATATAATCCGACAGTTCAATTTCGGGAATTGCGCCATCGTCGACTTTTATTTCCTGCAGACATAGGATATCCGGGCGTAACTCCCGCATCATTTCGTGAAAATTCTTCCGTAGGATAGCACGCAATCCATTAACATTCCAAGAAACTATTCGCATATGTGCATGCTTCAACATTTCATCATTGTGTCGAGCAAGATTTCCACCCCGACTAAAGCTTGAAAAACGAAAATTATATTGTGCCATCAAAAAAGCTTGACAAAAACACATTTACGACGTAGGAGTTTTTCTGCTTATTATGTTTAAATCTAATGAAGGGAGTTTTATGAAAAAAATCTTACTGGCGGCTAGCGTTATGTGTGGTGTGGTTGGTTTGTGTGCAAATGGAAGCACGAATTTACCAGAACAGAACCTTACGATTGATTTTGGCGTTGGTTTAAAAAATGAATATTTTTCCCATGGTCGGCACGAGCTACGTAAAGTTTATATCCCTAGGGCGAAAGTAGGGTATCAAATTTTTGATGAAGTTTGGATGTATACCGGTATAGATTCAGCACTAGGGATGGCAAAAGATTCCCTGTTTAATCACGTATCGCCCTTAGTAGGTATATCATATAATGTAACCGACGAGGTTAAATTGGATACTAGATATTTACACCATTTTTACACAAAAATGCCCAAGAAAGATAGGAACGGTCAGCCCACGGATGCCAAGCGTTATTCGAATGAGATTAGTCTAGGAGTTGTTTTTGATACTTTTATGAAGTTATCGTTGGGCGGCTCCTATGATTTTGAGCATAAGGAGGCAACACTTGAAGGTGCAGCTGGGTATAATTTTGACTTGTCGTTTTTAATTTCTGGACTTGGTGTAGATATGTGGGCAAAGGTTGGCAATGATTGTACCAAAAAACCTTGGGGAATGGCTAGGCTACCAAAAACACACTATTATTATTATGGCGCAGGGGCAGATTTAGCATATAAAATTAATTGCGCCAGGGTAAAAGTTGGTGTTGGCTATGAAGGAAATTCTGCCAACAAAAAGGACTGGATGAATGCAGGTTCAGGCGGTAAAAAAAACAGCTTCGTACTTAGTGCTTCCATTGATTGCTCTTTTTAACTAAACCTAAATTTTTGTAATTAAGAACTCCAATAAACGTTGGGGTTTTTAAATTTTGTGGAGTGAAATTAATGTCCCGCCGAAGATAGGGAATGAAATACGCTTAAATGTAAAAAATGGTAAGATTTTTGTCAATGGCTGTGAAATGTTGTTAGTCGTCGCAGTAAAGTTTTACATCTTTCGGAATTGTGTTTAAGTTTTTCTCTTGATTTTTTATTTGGCTTGTTAACAATCACTTCATCTTATGAAAAATATGAAAAATAGAGGTAAAATAGTTGTTGCTGTTGTGGCTATGTGTTTGTTATGTATAGCCGATGTTTCTGCCGCCGTGCAAAAGATATTATCCATTGATGTGCAAAAGGTTTTTGAAAATTATGAAAGTGCTAAAGCCAGCCAGGTTGCTTTTTCCGAAGCTACTGCTGCCGCTGAAAAAGAACTTAATGAGATGGGCGATGCATTGATAAAGTTAAGGGAAGAAATTGACACATTGAATGAAAGGGCAGAAAATACTGCATTATTGGATTCCGTTCGCGAAAAATCTAAGCTGGAAGTTGAAGAAAAAATGGAAGTTTTCCGTATCAAGGAAGGGGAATTTATACAATTTCGCCAGGATTTGAGTAAAAGGTTTGCAGAACGTAGAAATAAAGAATTTGTAACACAGATTAAAGCTATCGAAGAGGCCGCCGCTGTGGTTGCAAAAGCGAAAAAAGCAGACATAGTTATTAACAAAGTTCCTGGGACCTCATACGTTGATGATTCATTGGATATTACGCAATTGGTCATCGATGAATTAAATTCCAAACGGAAATAAGACTTTCTAACAGTTGAATTTGAAAGCGTCCAGCTATTTGCGGCGCTTTTTTATTAAAAATATTGTGCATTTCGACATTATGCTTAAACAGGTTTTCTCTCGGAAACTATAATGATGAATTTTTCCTACGCACTGGATGAACTTATTGGCCTGTTAGTCCCTAAAAAGGTTATTGGCCATACCACTTTTCCAATTTCGCACATCGAATCACTGGCAAA
The DNA here is from genome assembly GCA_031268375.1 of Puniceicoccales bacterium. GTDB lineage: Bacteria > Verrucomicrobiota > Verrucomicrobiia > Opitutales > JAIRKQ01 > JAIRKQ01. The sequence goes on from JAIRXJ010000016.1 coordinate 4,558, forward strand.
AACAAAGCAGGGAGGTATTTCTTTCCTTGGAAATCCTAAATACAAAAAAGATGTGGCAATCAGCCAGGCATCCGTAATATTACTTCCCCTGTGGCTTGATTTGACACCGAAAGAGAATCAATGTTTCCTATTATTTGACAATCCCTCCTTGGCCCTTGGTAAACTTTGCCGAGACATAGAAGAAAAATATTATCACCATCCCGATGTGGGGACCCATCCCAAAGCCGCCGTGGATGCAACCGTATCAATTGGACAAAATGTGAGCATTGGACCCAATGTGGTTGTCGAAGCCAATGCAACCATCTCCGATAATGTTGTCATCATGGCCGGATGTTACATTGGCCGTGGTGTCAATATCGGAAGCGATAGCGTTTTACATCCTTCCGTAAAGGTGATGGATTTCTGTGAAATTGGATCACGGGTAACTTTATTTTCAGGGACGGTGATAGGGTCCGATGGTTTTGGCTATGAAACGGTAGATGGTATACATAAAAAGGTTCCCCAGATAGGCAACGTGATAATTGGGGATGACGTTGATATTGGAGCAAATACGACCATTGACCGTGCCAGGTTCAACCATACCAAGATCGGGAAAGGGACAAAGATAGACAACTTGGTCCAAATAGGACATAATGTCATCATAGGAAACGGTTGCTTGATTGCAGCTCAAACGGGTATTGCGGGCAGTACTACCATAGGAAACCATGTTGTGATTGGTGGACAAGTTGGCATAGCAGGCCATCTCAACATTCCAGACGGAGTTATGATAGCCGGGAAAAGTTCAGTGGCAAATTATAAACCAAAAATGGGGAAAATATTGCGGGGAAATCCAACGATGCCAATCCACGACGCCAACCTCTTCTATGTCCTACGCTCGAGAATTCCAGATTTGTTTGACAGGGTACTGAAACTTGAAGAATCTCTTAGAAAATTACTGCCAAAATAGTTCCGGGCAGAAGTTAAAACCCTTTGGCAAATGAAAAAATGAGGAAATCTTAGAAGTAAACTTCGGCTCCCATGTCGAGGGCAGGCATTGTGTGGGTTGGTATGGGCCCTTCTTTGGAAAAGAATTTGTCCACTGTTTCGGGAGAAATTTGTCCATATGTTTTGGCAATGTCTCTCGCCGAAATGCCGGATAAAACAAGGATACTGTCGATGGAACACCCCATGTTCTCGCTGGCATTTTTAGCTCCCAAAATGTCGGTCTCTAGGGAATCTCCTACCATGGCGATCCGTTTTTTACAAATATCTCCCAATGAAATCCCCATCGCCGTCGCCAGATTTTCCAAGGTATGACGATAGATTTGTGGGTATGGCTTTCCGACAGCGAACACCTCCCCTCCCATATTTTCATAGGTTTGAGCCAAAAATCCCTGTTTTACTATTGGTTTTGGTGTATACGCCCCAGCGTCTGGGGTTTCCAAAGCGGCACACAGTGCAACCTTATCAGGATTGGCAATGACAATCGGCTTTTTTTTGTCCAAAAAACATTGCAAGGTAGGAACAAAGGGTTCCACCGACGTTGATTCCCACCGTTTACCATTGCCACTAGTACCGGTAACGTATAGATATTGCTTCATTGTGTCAGACATCCTATTCCGTTCATCGTCCGAAAATTGAATGGTAGATACATAGACGAAATCGGCTTCGTCTAAACTGTATGTTTTTTCAAAGTCAGTTCCTGAAAAAGCGGCGGTATTTTCCGCTCCATAGACAAAATATTTTTTGGGAAATTTGACCGTTTTGAAATACAGTTTGCGATTTACTAAAATATCACGAAATGCATTCCCGGAGGTGACGAAATCCAAAAAATGAATCCCTCCTAAAAGCCCCCTGCTTTCATACTCCTTCGTTATAGTTTTTGAAACAAAGGATATGTTCGACAATATGATAATTTTCTTACCCATTGCCATCAATTTGCCTAGCACATCAAGGGCTGTCGGAAATAGGTATGTTCCGCCCCAAATAACCCCATACAGATCAACCAACAAAATATCATAGCTCGATAGCAACTCTTGCCCTATCATGGTTGGAAGATCTAGTGGCAATTCGATGAATGTCAAATGGGAAAAACAGACCTAGTTTAGGAATGGGGACATTGGTCAAATTGTAGGGACGATCGCATCTTGAATTCCGCCTGTTTGCCATCATTCCACTGTTGCACAGGTCGTAAATACCCAACTATTCTGGAATAAATTTCCGTTTTTTTATTGCAATGGGGACAAGTCTTTTGTTCTCCAACCAAATACCCATGTTCCGGACAGATGGAAAAGGTTGGCGTCAACGAATAGTAGGGCAGTTTATAATTTTCTGCAATTTTTCTAACCAGACTTTTTACCACTTCGGCATCGGATATTCTTTCTCCGAGAAATGCGTGGACAACCGTTCCGCCCGTAAACTTGGTCTGCAACTCATCCTGGTGGTCTAGAAGCTCAAACAAATCATCCGTAAAATCTACGGGAACATGGACAGAATTAGTATAGAATGGCACATCATTTTGCTCATGCTGATTTTGCTCATTGGCTGATTTTATATCTTTAAACCGCGTCTTATCTTTTTTAGCCAGCCGGAATGATGTCCCTTCGGCAGGTGTTGCTTCTAGGTTATAATGGTTGCCTGTTTCCTTTTGAAATTTAATGATTTTTTCACGCATGAAATCTAAAACCTCCAAAGCAAAATCCTTTCCATCCTTGGATGCTATGTCTTGGTTTAAAAAATTCAAGCATGCTTCATTCATTCCAACTAGTCCAATTGTTGAAAAATGATTCTTCCAAAACTGCCCAAACCTAGACCTGATGTCCTTCAAATAAAATGTTGTGTAGGGATACAAATTCGATGCTGTCAATTTTTCCAATAGTACTCTTTTAATTTCCAAACTGTCCTTTGCGATATTCATCATCGTTGACAGGCGGTCGAAAAATTCTTCCCTGGTTTTGGACAAGTATCCAATTCTGGGAAGATTTATTGTTACAACTCCCACACTTCCCGTCAATGGATTTGCCCCAAATAGACCACCACCTCGCTTTTCCAACTGAGTATTATCAATCCTTAGGCGGCAACACATCGAACGGGTATCATCCGGGTTCATGTCTGAGTTAATAAAATTGGAAAAATAGGGAATGCCATATTTGCCGGTCATCTCCCACAATCCTTTTAGGTTTTCATTGTCCCAATCAAAATCTTTTGTCAGGTTGATTGTCGGAATTGGGAATGTCATGATACGTCCCCGGGCATCCCCTTCTCCCATCACTTCGAACAATGCACGATTAAACATGTCCATTTCCTTTTGGAAGTCTGAATATTTCTCATGTTTGAATTCACCACCTATTATTATCGGCTCATTGGCAAAATGCTTCGGACAAAACAGGTCGAGTGTTATATTTGTAAATGGAGTTTGAAACCCAACGCGGGTAGGTACGTTGATGTTAAATACAAACTCTTGCAAAGCTTGTTTTACTTGGTCGAACGATAGATTATCATAGCGAATAAATGGTGCCAGCAGCGTATCAAAATTCGAAAATGCCTGTGCTCCAGCCGCCTCTCCTTGCAATGTGTAGAAAAAGTTTACCACCTGTCCTAGGGCCGTTCTAAAATGTTTCGGAGGATATGCTTCCGTTTTGCCGGGAACACCACAAAAACCTTCTTCTAACAAGGATGCCAAGTCCCACCCGACACAGTAGACCGACAATTGATTTAGGTCATGGATGTGAAAGTCTCCGGATTCATGGGCATTTTTAATATGTGATGGGTAAACGCTATTTAACCAATAAGTTTGGCTCAAGGATCCTGACAAATAGTGGTTTAATCCCTGCAACGAATAGCACATATTGCTATTCTCGCGTACTTCCCAATCTGCCCGCGAAATATACTGATTAATCCTGTCGACTTCCATTTGAATGGCGGAACTTTCGCCCCTATCACGCCTATCCCGGGCCAAAATGAATGCCTTTGCCGTTCGCTGATGGGGGGATATAAATAATACCTGCTCAATAAAATTTTCAATCTGTTCGGTATTGGTAGGATTACCCCTACTATGTTCCCAAATCTTTGCTATGACCTCACGGGCTAGGTCCCAGGCAACTTTTTGCCCATATTCTCCCGTGGAGTTTCCTGCTTCCGTAAGAACTTGAAAAATTTGACCATGTAGAAGTGCTTCCACTGCAATTTCACTGGACGCACTTTTGGCCGATTGGGGTATGGTAGCCATAGAATAAACTCCTTCTAAACTAAAAATATTAAAATAGATTTTCCTACATATAGTAGAAAACGTTACTGAAAAGTACTATATGTAGTAGAATAGGTTTGCCAACAATTTTTTTAAAAAATTTTCCTCTTGGAAAATTCAACGGCCGTGTCCCTTCACTTTTGCCCCTATTCTGCCCCATACATTTTTTGAAGATATGGCAATTTTTCCAGCACAGCACGATTTTTTAACCATCTCCATCGATTTTCTTTTAACATTTCTCAAAATACTGCTTGAAGATTTTTTCTTTTACCTTTGGTATAAGTCCATGGAAATATTATTTGACATAAATCCATGCAATATTTTGTTTTGACCCAAGAGGGGGATCCTATGAAAAAAACGACATCGCTGAGATCGATAAAATTGCGACATCCTGACTGTCAGGTTGTGCGCCGCAAGGGTCGAGTCTACGTAATTTGCAAAACAAACCCGAGATATAAAGCCCGTCAAGGGTAAATGGGAGGAGAAATAAAATGAAAGATGACATTCATCCAGAAAAACATCCAGTATGCTTTATTGACGTATCAACGGGGAAAAAACTTGTGACCATGTCGTCCCTGCGTTCCAAGCAAAAAGATATCGTTGATGGTGTCGAATGTTACGTCGTTTATTGTGACGTAACAGCAGATTCCCATCCAGCATATACCGGCGAAAGACGCCTAGTGGATACGGCGGGACGTGTTGAAAAATTCAATCAAAAATTTTCCCGTATTAGGAAATAAGTATCGTAGCAGAAGATTGATGCCGACTTAGCTCAGTTGGTAGAGCACCCGCCTTGTAAGCGGACGGTCATCAGTTCAAACCTGATAGTCGGCTCCATTGTTGTAGATTTGATTTTCGCCGAGGTAGCTCAGCTGGTAGAGCAACGCATTCGTAATGCGTGGGTCGTGAGTTCGAATCTCATCCTCGGCTCCAACACAAAATCCTCATAAGTTCAGGGATTGCGGAGGATAGAGGAAGCAGGAAGTGGGGTCAAAGATAAACTCAGTGTATAAAAAATGTATAAAAATCTTGTTCCAAAAAATAAACAAATTAAAGGGTATGATGATTTAATATACATAGTGCGTGCGTAATTAATATGTGTGTAATTTTCACAAAATTGTTTAAAAGCTGATAAAAACCCTTGAATGTTCACAAATTTTTTACATGCTGCTGCCCATCTATGATTACAGGTAGTATAGACAGCAGCGAACAGCAGCGAACAGCAGCGAACAGCTAAAGATTATAACGAAAATTTGCTAGATGTCGAGGAAGCAGCAAAGTTTCTTAGAGTAAAAACAGATACTTTGTCGGTGTGGCTATGTAGAAATAAATATCCCCAACTAAAATCCATAAAGATAGGGCGATATAGGAGGTTCCTAAAACAAGACCTAATCAAATTCATAAAATCTTTGTCTCATAGCAATGCGGAGTGGAGGAGGAAGTCATGAGCACCCCCGATGACTTTCCCAAACGCCCGGATGACTTTCCCTGGCCAACCCCGATGCATCCCTTGGAATTTGCCAGGCTACTCTACGAAAAAGAGAAAGAACTCGAAAACCAAGATTCTGGGAGTCCAGCAGTCAAGCCTTTTCGGTTTGGTGGATCTTGCACCTATCTCACCCGCAGGGAAGCGGCAGAGTACCTACGCATGTCGCCGAAAACATTACAAAACTGTCCAAAAAACATTCCCTACTACAAAATTGGCGAACGCGTGCTCTATATAAAAGAGGAACTGGATGACATCATTCGCAACAACAAGCAGGGAGGTGAGTCATGACGGAGATTACAATAAAAGGGGAACACGCCCATGATTTGGAAAAGTTGAAGGGTATGCTGGCTTCCAGTGCCCGAGAGTTCTGCACAAAACTTTTCCCAAATGGAAAGTGTGTTGGTAAGGAATATGTGGTAGGTTCGTTGGGGGGAGAGCCCGGGGAAAGCCTAAAAATCTGCGTGGTCGGGGAGAAGACCGGTCTATGGAAAGATTTTGCGACCGGAGAGAGTGGAAATAATCTCCTCGATCTACTGCACAAGGTACGGGGTGGAGACTTCTACGGTGCTTGCGAGACGGCGACGAAGTGGTTGAGATTCCAAGAAAACTTTTATGAGTTTGGGAATATGAAGATAACGAAGAGGGAAATATGCATGCCGGAAGGGAGGGATAAAAAACTAAAGCGTCACCCCTTCAATGACCTCCAAAAGGGGAACAATTGTGACATTTTACAACTTTCCCGAACCCTGGAAATTGAAGTGAATGGTCTAAGGCTAGCCCATGAAGATGGGATACTGAAATTTTTCGACCACCCCGCGAATGGTCGCTGCTGGACCGTAGTCGACAAGAATCATTATGTCCGGCAGGATCGAAGGTTGGATGGGAAACCTTTTATCTTCAAAGATGGTTCAACGGCGAAGGGTCGCACAATCGGATCCCCCTCATGGCCGATCGGAATACCGACGGACAAACCAATAATCATGCTGGTGGAAGGGTCGTCCGACATCCTGGCAGCTTACTCCATAATCTCCGGGGATGGCATGGAAAAACGTGTGTCCCCCGTGGCAAGGTTGGGAGCTTTCAATATCATCAACCCCAATGCCCTACAATATTTCACAGATAAATGTGCCCTCCTGGTGCCGGACAATGATTATGCCGGGCTAGCCGGTATGGGTCGTTGGGCAGAACAATTGGATGGCATAACGGCTATCCAAGCTATCTACGA
>JAIRXJ010000028.1 GCA_031268375.1 Puniceicoccales bacterium
GATAAATCAATAAATCCAAAGGGATTTGGCAATGCATCGACATTAGGCGAATCTCCAGGATCACCTTGAGCCGAGAAGGCAAAACTAAACACGGCCCCCAGGGCCAATAATTTCATATACTTTTTATAAATCATGGCTTATTCTTCGCATAAATATTTTGCCATGTCAATGATAATTTTGTGGTTAAAATTCTAATATTTTCACCAAAATAACCTAAGTATATCAGCGCCAATTAGTTATAAATTATTGGCGATTTGGAAAAAATAATGAATTGATATATTCGTCCACGGAAAATCGTTGAATATCCTCTGGCGCTTCTCCTACTCCAACAAAATATATTGGCAATCCAAGCTCTCGATATATCCCTACCACCGCACCGGCCTTGGCCGTACCATCTAATTTGGTTACAATAATTCCGGTCAGGCCAAACTCTTCATGAAATTTTTTCGCCGATACCAGAGAATTTATTCCAAGACTGGCATCCACAACCAGCCAACAATGATGCGGCGCCGCGGTATTTTTCTTACCCAAAACTCGTTTAATTTTGCTAAGTTCAGCCATCAACGAATCCTTGTTGTGCAGCCGGCCAGCCGTATCAAGAATAACCACATCTTTCCCTCGGGCCATTGCCGCCTCATAGGTATCAAAGGCCACCGATGCGGAATCTGCACCATGTTGACTACCAACAAGATCAAAGCCCAATCTCTTAGACCATTCTTTTATTTGCTCGTTAGCAGCAGCTCTAAAAGTATCACAGGCCCCAACAATTACACCATGGCCTTCCTTGGAAAATTTATTTGCCAATTTTGCTGCTGTAGTAGTTTTACCAGAACCATTTACACCAACTAAGCATACCACAGTTGGATTGGCTGAGAAGTCGATATCCACATCCGCGCCGATCAGGATTTTTTTTAAAACCGAAGAAGCTATGTCCAAAGCAGATTTACCTTTAAGCTGCTTGTCGATCCTGTAGGCATCTTTTATTTTAGCTAAAATTTCCCTGGTGGTATCCACTCCAAAGTCAGCACTGTACATGGCCTCTTCCAATGCCTCTATCGTATCCTGGTCCAAGCTCTTCGAAAATATTCCATCGATTACTGAAAACAGCCTCGATGAAGTTTCCTTCACCTTATTCCGAAACTTCTTGAACAATCCAAACACACCTGGATAGTATCCATAACCACATTGCTGGGCAAGATGAAAAAATTTAAAAATTCTAGTATCTTCCTTGATCGAGATGGTACTCTCAATGTAGACCATGGCTATGTCTGCAATCCAGAAAAAATTCAACTTCTGGATGGAATAATACCGGCAATTCAATTGCTAAAAAATGCCAAATATAAATTATTTTTATTCACCAATCAAAGCGGAGTTTCCCTAGGAAAATACACCAAAGCTGACGTGGATGCCTGTAACAATAGACTCGTCGATCTGATAGGAATTCAGGATTGTTTCACAGAAATCTGTATCGCCACCGAACCACCAAGCCAGGAAAAGTCCTACAATTACAGAAAGCCTTCGCCACGGTTTATTTTAGAGATGATAAAAAAATATAATTTAGATCCAAAAAAAAGTTACATGGTGGGTGATAAAGATACCGATGCATTGGCTGGGATCCGGGCCGGAATCAATGCCATCTATCTAGCCACCGGTGCCCCCCCCACAGAATTCATGGTAAATATTATAAATTCTGGCCAGGCCATCGGGTTCCCAAGCCTTCTGACATTTGCCCAGTATCTAACAGCCTAATCCAGTGGCAATCAATGACACATGGCTATAGAAAGTCTATCAAATATTTGAACAGTTTGTCCTTGCCTTCATTCAATAAAACTATAGGTTCATAGCCCAGATCTCTTCTGGCGGCTTCGTGGGAAAAATAATGATTTTTGCTCAATGCAATGGCCAAGGCCCGGGTCATCGGAGGATCTCTACGAAAGGTGCTTAACCCATATATCTTTTCATACCAATAGCCAAGAATATAGGCATTCCATAGGGGAATATGCGATGTAACTCTTTTTATACCAATGAATTCAAGCGCATCGTTTATAAAATCCCATAGGCGGATGGGGGATTCCTGGCCGATGAAATAGGCTTTACCACAGGCAACATCACTCTTCTCGATGGCTTTAAATGCAAGAAAGTGAGCCCAGGCAGCATTTTCCACAAGGGTAACATCGACCATATTTTGCCCATCGCCGATGATTTTCAATTTTCCCTCATTGGCCGTCGCTATGATCTTCGGCATAAAATGCGGATCGCCGGGCCCAAGAATCATATGAGGGCGAACAACCACGGTACGGAGGGCATCGCCATTGGCAGCCAATACATACTGCTCTCCCAAGGCCTTACTCCTAGCATAGCACCAATGGTATTTATTGCCATAGGGAAGGTTTTCATTTTCACCGGAAAATGCCTTACCATCGAAAACAACGCTAGGGGAACTGGTATAGACCAGGTACTTGATGCCATATTTTAAACAGGCATTTACCACATTTTCAGTCCCCACCACATTTGTATTAAAATACTCCTTAAAGTTGCAGCCAAGACCAGCTTTACCGGCAGTATGAAAAACCACATCTATGTCCCCACGCATAGCTATATCAACCTCTTCTTCATAGGATATATCGCAGCGCAAGCACTCAACACCGCGTTCCTGAAGCACATACTGCTCACGCCTTGCCAACGAGCACACTTCCATTCCATGTTCCTGCAGAAGAGAAACCAAATGAAAACCTAGAAAACCACTTCCTCCTGTGACAAGAGCCTTCACAAAACCGGATCCTGAGGCAAAATAATCGAAAGTCAATCACAGGAATTAGCTGATCATAGCATAAAATCGACAATATAATTGACAATAATAGATAAAAATCACCAAATCAATTATGCTTATTCCCAGACAACAGGAATTCACTATTTCAGACAATGTTGAAAAGTTTTCATTTGCCGGGCTTATAGCATTGATCATTATTTTAGTCACATCAATGTTGCTCACAGCCATCCTGGCACCAGTTGTATTTAATATAGTACTATTTTTTGAAAAAACATATTCAACAAAAATTGGAATATATCTGATAAATAAAGGACTGTGTTCTTTTTTTGATCGACTCCGTTGGATTCCTGTCGTCATCGGCTTTGTGGTTTTAACAAAAAAGTTCAAATTTACTAAAAATATTTTCATTGGAAAATTTCGACTGAATCCAATCTTTTTTGGATTTTTAATTGGCACAGCCTTGATAGCTCTAGGGGCGCTTCCGCATTATTTCCTACCACCATCCTATAGAACAATTTCGCCAACAGAAAATCTTTTAACAACCCTATCATTCTTCCTTTTGATGAGTTTCAAGGTGGCTTTCATCGAAGAAATAATTTTCAGAAATATTTTGCTGAAAATATTCTACACAGCATTTCGACCATTGCTGGCCATCAGCCTGTCCTCAATGTTTTTTGCATTCGTGCATTTTAAAGGAAACATATCAATCAATGGCAATGAGTATGTAACGCTGAAAGATGGATTTTTATGTGCCTATTCCTATGGAACATCCTGGGTTACGCGATTTTGTGCCATAGAATTTTTGAATCTTACACTCCTAGGCATACTGCTGAGCCTTGTCACATTGAAAAAAAGGTCCATATGCATGGCCATCGGCATTCACTGGGGCCTGGTTTTCCTATTACTTACATATAAAAAATTCGTTCACATATTCAATTCAAATCAATCATTTACATTCTTTGGTTCAGCCAAGATCATAGATTCACCATTTGCGTTTCTATTACTGGCAATAATTTCCTACTATTATTACAAGACGAAAACCAAATCCATAGCTATAATTGATCATCCATCCTGAGCATTTTACTTGCGGATGGCAATCAAAGTCATTTTATCTCAGTGGTAACAATGGAAAATGTAGTGATCATAGGCAGTGGTTGTGCAGGCCTTACCGCGGCCATATACTGTGCCCGAGCCGACTTGCATCCTGTTGTAATAGAAGGATCTCAGCCCGGTGGCCAATTAACCACAACATCGCTGATAGAAAATTTTCCAGGATTTCCAGATGGCATAGGTGGTTTTGAATTGGTCAATAATATGAAACAACAGGCCGAAAAATTTGGTACAAAATTCCTATCCGAAGAGGTAATTTTTATTGATTTTTCTCTAAAAACTAAAAAGTTGACCACCGCCACAGGTACCATGGAAGCTAAGGCAATCATTGTTGCCACCGGAGCCGCACCGAGATTTCTCAACATTCCCGGCGAGAAAAATTTCTGCAATGGAAAAGGATTAAGTACCTGCGCCACCTGCGATGGAGCTTTTTTTAAAAATAAAATCGTTGCTGTCATCGGCGGAGGAGATTCTGCCTGTGAGGAAGCGCTATTTTTAACCCATTTCTGCCAAAAAGTATACATAGTCCATCGACGAGACCAACTTCGGGCTTCGAAGATAATGTCAGAGAAAGTGATGACTAATAACAAGATAGAAATTTTGTGGAATTCTGTGCCGGTGGAGATGTTGGGCAATGAAAAATTATCTGGCCTAAAGTTAGTCACTAGTGGTCAAAAAAATATTCTTAATTGTGATGGCGTGTTTCTGGCTATAGGACACACTCCAAACACTAAAATATTTGCCCACTGGCTTGACCAAAGCGAAGAAGGTTACATCCTCACCTCATATTCCCAGACAAATATCTCGGGAGTTTTTGCCGCCGGCGACTGTGCCGATCCAAAATTTAGACAGGCTGTAACCGCAGCAGGTCTGGGATGCTCGGCAGCAATGGAAGCTGAACGTTATATAGTATCAAAATGCTAGACAACCGAGAAAAAAATCAACAGATTCAGCCGGAACCCGAAGGCTATGCCATGGCATCACTGCGTCCAAAATTTTTTAATGAATTCACCGGCCAGCAGAAAACCCTCGATCGGTTATTGATCATGACCAATGCTGCCAAAAACCGTGGCGAACCACTTAACCATCTTCTATTCAATGGGCCACCCGGCCTTGGGAAAACCACCCTGGCACTGATCCTCGGCAACGAAATGGACAGCGCTGTGAAAATAACCTCAGGCCCGGTGATAGAAAAAGCCAGCGATCTCGCCGGTCTGCTCACCAGTCTGAATCGGAACGACATCCTTTTCATTGACGAAATTCACCGACTTCCCAAAACCGTCGAAGAATATCTATACCCTGCCATGGAAGACTTTAGGATCGATATCATGATCGACCAAGGGCCAAATGCCCGGAGCATACGGCTGGACATACCAAAATTTACATTGGTCGGGGCCACAACCAGAACCGGCTTGCTGAGCTCTCCACTCCGAAGCAGGTTCACTTTACAAACCAGACTGGATTATTATAATCTGAAGGATTTGACCCAAATAGTCCTACGAAGTGCAGCATTGCTATCCATGGATATAGAACCATCCGCCGCCATAGAAATAGCCAAACGCTCCCGAGGTACCCCGAGAATTGCCAACAGCCTCCTGTCCTTTGCCCGGGATTACACCAGAAGCGCACTAGATATGCTGGAAATAGATGAGCATGGCCTGGATGAAATGGACAAAAAAATTCTGTCCTGCATAGCAATTAATTATCACGGAGGTCCGGTGGGTGTGAACACACTGGCCATTGCCGTCGGTGAAGAAACCCATACCATAGAAGAAGTCTATGAGCCATACCTAATCCAGGAAGGCTATATAAAGAGAACATCCCAGGGCCAGGTGATAGAAAATAAGGCATTGACAGCCATCGGACTGCCAATCAATAGAAATCTCCAAGGAGAATTCATAATCAATTAGTCAATTTATCTTGACAGTAGGCGAAAATTTGAGACAAATACAGCGGTCCACCGTCGGATACTATCAAGTTTTACAATGACAAAAGAAGAGATAAAGGACATCGTCAAAAGCATAATTGCCGAAATAGCACCTGACGAAGATGTTAGTAATATTCAGAATGACGTTCCATTGCGAGATCAATTGGATTTGGATTCGATGGATTTCCTGGACATAGTAATGGAATTGCGAAAAAAGCATAACATAGAAGTCCCGGAAACCGACTACAAACAGCTCGAATCCCTGGACAGTTGCGCTGACTATCTGATCGGTAAATTCAATGGCTAGGTCCCCATCGAGCCAAGATTAATCTTGGAAATTTTTATTTCTCTCCATTTATTCGTCCTGTATCTATGGTATAAAAAACCTATCCTCAGGAATAAACTTATGATCATTCCATACCAACCAATGACAGCGCTACACTCCAAGTTTGTATGCGCCATCAGGATATATATGGGAAAAAATTCCAGCAACCAATAAGATAATACGTTTACAATCATTGTATATTTTGTGTCACCCGAGGCGGTCAACATGGCCTGGATCGTTGTCCATAGACCGTCAAGTAAAAATGCTAACCAAGCCCAAACCAACATCGATCTGGCCAATGGACCAACGGCTTCTGCTATACAATCTCCCTTGAATAATTTTATCAAAATATCCGGCTGAAATACCATAAATAAAGAAGTTATGATGGCCAAAATAATCGAAGTTTTACAGGCAGAATTAATACATCGCCGGACGGCATCGTAGTTTAAACAGCCTATGGCATTGGAACAAATCGTTCGCACTCCAGCCCCAATACCTTCAATGGCAAAGAAAAAAGCAACATAAAGCGAATGGGTTATGCCAAAGGCGGAAAAATCATCTCTGGATACATGTATCTTAATTAGCTGTACCAATATGGACCAGCCGAAACAGTTGATGAAACAATTGATCGACGATGGAAACCCAACCACAATACAATCCTTCATTAATTGCCAGTGAAATTTTATATCATCGACTCGGTATTTTTCAAAATATTTTTTTTGAAAAAACAAAGCAAATAATATAACAAGTCCAACGCTCTGGGATAAACCGGTGGCAATCGCCGCTCCAGTTATCCCAAATTCCGGAAACCCAGGAATAATTTTATAACCAAAGATGAACAATATATCCAGCAATATATTCAGTAAATTTACCACCATCGCCACCACCGGCACCACCTTCGTAACGCCCCTTCCGATAAAAAACGATGCCATCGCCCCAAAGGAAGCATAGTTTATTGGTAAAAATAATATTAATGTACGTAAATATGGCACACCCAGAGGCCTATCACTCTCGATCAACAAATGGGGGACCAGCCAAATGGCCACCGGAATAAAAATTAACCAAGTTAGAAAGGAAAACCAAATCATCTGCCATACCACAGGCCCGATTAGTTTAAATTTCCCAGCACCATTGAACTGGCCAACAAAAACCTCGGCAATAAGAACTATATTCATGGCCGTAAACATAAACAGCCAGTACCATTGCATCACACTAAAACAGACATTAAAGGCCTCCTGTGAATAGTGAGACAGCACAATCCTGTCACCCAAAACCATCAGACAGCCCGAAGCAGAGGCTACCATCATTGGCCAAGAAATAGATAACAACTCACGAGCACTACCAGGCCTATACTTGGATAGCGAATTAGGGATATCAGAAATCATAAAAAATAAACGAAAACAACAGCACCAAAAAGGTGAAGACGCGATAAAATGGTGGGCCCTGGGGGATTCGAACCCACGACCAAGGGATTATGAGTCCCCTGCTCTAACCACTGAGCTAAGAGCCCTCTCTAGGTACTATCGTAAGGCGGCTGAAGGTATTTCTACTTCAAAAATCTTTGCCGATATTCTCCTAACTAAACTCTCTTGTTCTAAGAAGGCAAGAAAGTTTTATGTACATTTTGTCGGGTTAAAGGTAATATGATTTTATCCGCTGTGGAAACTATGAAAGGCATAAAATGGAAGGCCAAGAAGAGAATGTAGCCATTTAACTTGGAAAAGGTATTTATTTCTTTCCCTTTCCTTTATTCCCCCATTAGGCTTTTGCTAATTATCTCCATTCGCTCATCCCTCTGAAATTTCCTTCGCGACTTTGGAAAAGGGCTTTATCCCCCAAGAGCTTCTTCTTTTATCAGTTCCGTCTCTTGGCTTCGGACTTTCTTCTCCTTTTTCTATTCGTCATCCTCTTTTTATGAGGCTTGACTCTGTCCGCAACTATTGCAAGCCTGTGCTTGTATCAACGTATCATAATTTTGGTACCGCAAGAATTGTTTGATATATTTGTCTTTAAATTTTTAAGAAATTCTGTTCACTGCTAGGCAGGTTATATAAAATGAGCTTGGGTCGCTATTTTAACTATGATTCTATTGTGGAATTGTTCAGTTCATCTTTTAAAGATGCTATGGGTGAAATACTGTCGACTAGTAGTCTTGGAGGAAATGCTGATGAAATTGTTTCGAAATTGGAAGCCAAGGAAAGCGAAAATACGTCCTACATAGGCAATAGAATTGCCATCTCCTATTTGTGTTTAGACTTTCCATCTCCCTGTGAAATATGCATTGGATGGTCCAAAAATGGAATAAGGTCTGGTTTCTCAAGTGTGGGAGAATATGTACGTATTGTCGCTTTGCTGTTGGTGTCGAAAAGAGAGCATAATTTTTTAAAAATCATTGCCGATCTGGTAAATTTTTTCCAAAAACCATCAGTCACTAAGCTTTTGCAGAAGGCAGAAACATTTGAAACGTTTAAAACTACTCTGATAGATTCGTTAAAAAATATCGGGAAAAAAGCTAAATTTGTTCAAATAGATCCCAATGAAATTTTTCTGAGAAATGCCGTCGAAATTGCACGACAGTCGCAATGTACAAATATTATGTTATTTGGTGACATTGATCTTAGCAACATCGACATAGAAGAAGTTTTTAGTGGGATAGGACTAGTAAATATCATACAAAGCGAATCCGATTCGAGCAGTATTATCTACGATTCCCATGTGGAGTTTCGCATTAATGCAATACCAACAAACTGGATCCGTGGTTTTAGGGGAATAATTCTACTGGGCATAGCAAAAAAAATCCTCCGCCACGATTCAAAAGTTTGCTGCGTTGGGAGTAATACAATTCCAAATATTTTGGATACGCTATTCATAGTCGATGTTCAAAATGAATTTCATCAGGTCATTTCCTCCGATGCAAAATTTCTACAAGATGATATAAAACCTGAGGTATTGGAACGTGTGTTATCAATCGCCATGGAAATTGCCATTGAAGGGAGGGAAGGGAAAGCCGTTGGTTGTCTATTTGTCATTGGGGACATCGACAAGATTTCCCTGTACATGAAGCCGCTCGTTTGTAACCCATTCTATGGCTATCCAGAGTCCGAACGGAATATTTTCAATCCATTCATGGATGAAACCATCAAAGAATTTTCTTTGATAGATGGAGCCTTTGTAATCCACGGAAATGGCATAATAGAATCCGCAGGAACGTTGATTTATACGCCAAATCATAATGTCGTCATGCCCGGAGGATTTGGAACAAGACATACCGCCGCTGCGTCAATATCAAGCGTAGCCGAATGTATTGCCATCGCTGTATCTGAAAGCACACGAGCGGTAACACTATTCAAAAGTGGACAAATGTTGCAGGTAATGCAAAAGTAGTATCATTTCCATAAGGCTACGACCATATGTGGGGATCAAAAAAACGATGTAAGTCGGACTGAATGGTTATGGGATTAGCTGTACTGCTTCCTCAATCGTAGTCAATCCTCGACATGCACGTGCGAAAGCATCCTGGGCTAGAAATGTCATTCCATCGGCGATAGCAATGGCACGGATTTCAGATTCCGATGCACCATTGACGATGGCTTCGTGAATTTTTTCACTCATACCGAGAGTTTCGAAAACTGCCATTCGGCCACGGAATCCGATGCCATTACAGTGTTCGCATCCCACAGCTTCCATTAATTTTGCGCCGGCAGGTACTGCTGGAACATTGAAAAGGCAACGTAACCTTTCCAATTCATCGGGCGTGTTGAGTTTTTCTGATTCCCTGGCACAATGTGGGCATAGCCTGCGAACAAGCCTTTGGGCACATACCATTTCTACGGCAGATGCAATCATGTAGTACTCTATGCCGATATCTTTTAGCCGGGTTATGGACCCCACCGCATCATTTGTGTGTAGGGTGCTTAGGACTAGGTGTCCTGTAACTGCCGCACGAATTGCAATATCTCCAGTCTCGGAGTCTCTAATTTCTCCCAACATAATAACATCAGGATCCTGACGCAATATGGAACGCAATATGCTGGCGAAAGTTAGCCCTATTTCTGAATGTACCTGTGCTTGATTAGCACCAGCAATTTCATATTCAACGGGATCCTCAACGGTTATTAGACGGGTCGTTGGGGAATAGACATGGCGTAAAAAAGCACTAAGCGTCGTTGACTTTCCGGAACCCGTTGGTCCAGTAACTAGAACTATTCCATGCGGCTTACTCAATGCTTTTTCTGCCACTTTAAATTGATACCCTGTCATGTCTAAATCACGCAGGGAGACTGGAGCACCACCTCCTTGCCTTAGTAACCTAAGGCTGATGCTTTCTCCATGTACAACAGGTAGCGTAGATATGCGAATGTCGATAATATCCTTGCCCTCCCTGAATGAAATTTTACCGTCCTGCGGACGACGTTTTTCCGAAATATTCAGAGATGCCATAATTTTTAGGCGTGAAATAATTGCTGCCTGAAATTTCACCAAATTCTCGGGAACACGTACGGCAACCAAATCACCATCTATTCGATACCTTACTTGCAAAAAATTTCTTTGTGGTTCGAAATGAATATCTGTAGCTCGCGACTTTAATGCTCGACGAATAACATCATTTACAAATTTCACAACAGCTGCCTCATCTTCGTCTTTGCCTTCATTTTCTTGTTGTGTGGTTGTCACGTCAACAAAACGTTCTTCCTCGGAAGAAAGACCAAAATGGATAGCCAATTCTCCCGTTATTTCGGATGGTATCCCCAGGCATATTTCCGGATAATGCCCAGAAAACATTTCGATTTGTCGGCAAATTTTTTCTTCCAGCGGCCAACAGCTTATCACACAAAATTTACCTTCACCCGTCACATCGCTAATTGGCAAGATGCCATAGGCATTCAAAAATTCTGCAGGATATATGTCAATGTATGACTTATCAAATTGGAATTGTTCTAGGAATGGAATTTCTAAATTTTCGGCTAACCAGATAATTGCCTGTTTTTCGTCTTCGCAGCACAACACTTTTGATAAAACTTCCACACGTCTTTGGATAGGTGCTGACATAATCTTGTCAAAATTTTCTTTTCCCAATTCGGACAATTTTTCAGAAAGAATATCCATAAAATTTAATTCTCCATTACAGCTTGTGGATTATTTAATAATAATGCCCAATCCGTTTAAATCGTTTAAAGTATTTTTCAGTTTAACCGAAAAGCTTTTTCCATCGGATGTGTGAAAATATAGCGTTTTATTACGTTCATCGAAGGAATCTATCACCATTTGAGTACGACCATCTCCCTGCCTGACCCATTTACACCTATCACTCATAGGATTATATATGTTAAACATCCTAACACCATCCCTAATCAATATTCCTCGAAGTTCGTAATTAATTTCAATGTCACCTGCTTTCTTTTTTGATCTACCAGTAGGCGATGAGACTTGTCCAACAAATGGGGAGTTCGCTATGAGCGACTCAAAATTTTCACCCATGAGGTACGGTGGAAAAAACAACGCGAGGACTAATATTAATTTTGTTAATGGCATAATGTTCCCCTTTATGAGTTTCTAGGACGAAATTTTTTGCTACCTTGCCTTTCATTGATCAAAGGTCTACTTGCTTCCCCAATGACATCTGTTTTTGGATTAGATGCTTTGGTTGTTGTTGTTGTTGTCCTTTGGCGATGTCTTGCCGTGTGTTTTGTAGAATTGTTGTCATCTGAAGATTTAGTACCTCCCGATTGTCTAACGACATGGGTACCCGTACTGGATAACTTTGCCGGTAATGCTTCTTCTTCCGATGTTAAATCTACAGCATCTTTTGAATCTGTTTCTTCCGCTTCGCATTTGCATTTATTTCCACATTCGCATTTCTTTGAATTGTTTTCCTCAGGAGGTATTTGGCCGTAATCAACGAATGGGTCTCCCAATGTTCCTTTTGGAAATTGCATAGCTGGCAAAAATTTCCCCGTTCTGTCATAGTGCTCTATTTCCGGCTGCAATTCTGACCCATCAAGCGTCCGTTTGGCAAACGCTTTTTCACTTGCTGGGTTTGAAATGATGGTAGGTTTGATAAAGATGATCAGTTCCGTGTTTTCCTCATTGACACCTTTTGGAGCAAACAACCAATTTCCGATCACAGGGATATCTCCCAGTAACCACAATTTGCCACTGACCTTGGTGTTCTTCTTTTGTTGTAATCCAGCCAGTATAACCGTATCTCCATCGTATACGCTCACAAATGATACGGCTTCACTTTTCGACATTGAAGGCATCTTGTTGTGGTTGATCTCTACATCCTCTTTTTTGTCTTCAATTTTTTGACTGATTTCAAGCTGTATTACGCCATTTATCCCAATTAGTGGCTTAACCTGTAATTCGATACCCACATCCTTATATTCAATGGTACTTTTAATTGCCGTAGTGGCTGCTCCATTTGAATCGGAAATGTCGGATTTTACGACGGGAAGTGAATCAACAATTTTCACCAGCGCCTGCCGATTATGGGTTGTTACAATCGTTGGAGCCGATAAAATTTTCACGTGGGAATCGCTACGAGCTTTGTTGAAAATTGTATTCAGTGCGAAATTCTTTATGGTGCCATCTATACTAAGCGGCGTTGCCATGGCGCCTACTTTAGAGATGTCTACATCTATTGTTGGGTTAAAATGTTTATTTGTTGCAGCATTCACCATATTGCTAATTCCCAAAGACTCTAACCCTGAAGCCTGTCCTTTCGTAAGGGTAACCTTGGCAATGACCACTTCGATCCTGACCTGATCCAACAACACGTCTATTTGGTTGATTATCGATTCGACAAGTTCGATATCCTTCGAAGTTCCACAGGTAATCACGGCATTGCTGCGAGTGTCATGTTCAATGGTTAAATTTTTTGAAAACTGAAAAGATGACATATTTTCCAATGTGCGCAGATGCTCCGTAGAGTCATTGGAAGTGTTACCAGATTCCTTATTTCGTGTATTTAGCTGTCCCTTGATAACTTTATTTAAGAGATCAGCAATTTCTTTGGCATCACCATGTTTTATGCGAAATATTTTCGAATCGAGGACGGAATGTTTTGGAATATCTACCCTGCTAAGTATTAGCTCCATGCGTTGCAAATTGGCTATGGAATCCGTTATTAGCATGGAATTGGAATCGCTGAATACTATGGCCGATGCTATCTCTGGGTTTAGCAGATTGGTTATTAATTTTGAAAATTCATCAACCGACAAGTGGTGCAATTGAAAAATTTTGGAACAAATCTTTTCGCTGGGAGCCACATCTAGCAATGAATAATCCACAAAAAATGGGGATTGTGTGGGTGCGGATTTCATGCTAACGGCTTTCAATAATCCATCTCCGAGTTCCACTATCGCGATATGATTTATCGCTAGCACACTTTCGATGGCCCGTATTGCCTCTTCCTTGCTGATTTCTTTCCGAATTTGCAAGTTTATTAGAACATTCCCCAGTTTGCTATCCTGTAGGACTGCTTTGCCTGTTAATTCCTCTATAATATATAGGACCTGAGACAATGGAGCATCTGATAGTGCTATACTTTTTACGATGGCGTCTTCAGTCTGAAAGGCTTCTTCTGCGTCTTCCTCTTCTTCGGCATACATGAATGGTATGCACAAAACTAAAAGAACGAATATTAGTATATGCTTTTTCATATTTTTATCCTATTCCGTATCCAAAATTGAAATAATACAATACGCACTCAACAATTGCCCCTGGGCAGTTATTTGTATTTCTGATATGGCAATATTACTATCCAGTGCTTCTATTTTGTCAGAAAATGCAACTATTCCAGAAAGAGGTATTCCTTCGAATGAAACTTTGCAGCGATGAATTGTCAGTTGATCGATGTGTCCCTCTTTTACCTCTGTAAGTATATAATTAGCGCCAGTTTTAGCCGCTATTTTTTCGATGGAAGCTACAACTTTTGGTAAATTTTGTTTTTTGTAACCCGTACCTGATTTGGCGAAGGCTCTTAGGTTTTTTTCTATGGTGGCCGATTGGGAAAGCCAAACTTTTTGTCCGTCGTATAGGGAATGTATTTGGCGTATTTTTTTAGGGAAGGACATCACCAAAATAGCCGATAAACATACAAATACCAGAGATATTAATCCCAATAGGGAAATGGAAATTGTTTTTTGCTTTATCGGCAACAGTCGAAATTGCTGCAAAATACTGGTTATATCTATTTTCACAATTATAAATATTCTACTTCAAGATTAAAAGTTGTTCCTTTGGACGATGAAGAAACGCTGGGCGTTGATACCAAACATATGGAAGATTCTTTTTTTAGATTTTCCACAAACAGATTTAGTGTGGCAATCGAATCACACATTCCAACGAACTTCATAGCTTTAGGGCTGCTCATTGTAAATTGACTAAAAAATAGTTGGGCTGGTCGAATTTTATTTATTGCATCCAACCGTTTGAAATACAGGGCCTTCCCTTCGGAAAAAACGCAAATCTCATCGTATAATTTTTTGCGCTCAATTATTTGAGCAACCTTAGATTCTCTTTTTTCTAACATTGAGTGTCGCAATTTAATTGAAGAACGTACCATCAGCAAAACAACTACTAACATGAACAAAACAGATGTTACGGAAACCAGGGGAGAAATTATCTTTTTGCACCAACCATTTAAATTTTCAACTTTTCTAGCAATGCTTTTTTCTTGCTGTTCGTGCATTTCGGCACTCCAAAAATCTTCGGAGAAAAGATCGAGTTTATTGCCTTGTACTTCTAGACTGCCATCTTCACTAACATCAATGGTAGTACACCTTTCGTCGGTCTTAGTTATGGGGACACCATTGGCATTTTCTCGGCAAAATCTTTCCGGAAGCCAATAGGTACAAGTTTTTAAATGGGGTATTTCTCCCAGGACTCGACTTTTAGAAGCAACAAAAATTGTTACATGATTCTTGTCTTGATTTGTAAAAAAGCCAGAAATTATTTTCTGTTTGTCTACGGGGAAAGCGTTTTCTATGGCCATTTGAGCCATGCTGTTAATTTCCTCCTTTTGTAGGGTTCCCTTGGGCAGTTTGAGCTCATCGAAGAAAAAATATTCATCGGGAATAAGTGCTACCACTGGTTTGGTTGTGGTCTTTTTGTCAAGATCCCATACTTTGAAAAAATCACTGAGTGCATATCCCATTGTTTGGGTCATTGTAATAATTGTAACAATCTGTCAATGTTTTTCGAAAAATTTTATTCAATTTAAATTATTTCATCAAAAATATCAAATATATATATAGATCGGCAGAGGTTTCATTCCATACTTTTAATGGCCCTTGATGGAATTTTATAGGAATTTCCGTGTTAACTTATGTTAAAAAAAACCAAATCGCGACCAAATGCCATTATTTTTACATATTACCATTGACTTTTTTAAAATTCGATATAAATAACAAATATAAATCAAGAAAGATTAGAAAGTTTCAAAAATAAACTGTTGGAGATGGTGCATGACAACATAACAGTCGTTGATATCGGTAGTGGTTCCATGAAAGCTTCTGTGTTTACCTGCACCCAAAATTCGGTAGCACCTCTGGGTGGAATCTCCCGAGGATTTAGGCTGTGTTCACAAATGGGAGCGAATATTTCCGACAATAAAATCAAGGTCACTACGGGTTTTTTTGAAGAGGTTTTGGCACTTGCCTATGAGCACCATTCAACAAAAATAATTGCCGTTGCCACCCAAGCTGCTAGAAAAGCCGCAAACTTCTCCAGATTGCAGAAGAAAATTTTTAAAAAAACAGGGATTAACCTACACGTTATTAGCGGGACAGAAGAAGCCACACTAACAGCAAAAAGTGCGCGGCATCTAACGGAATTGGAAAAATTTATTTCTTTCGACATTGGGTGTGGTAGCGTGGAAGTAGCAGAATTCGACAAAGTTTTGCAAAATACTTGGAGCCTACCGATCAGCACACTCGACTTGGCCAAAGTGCATAATACTGAAACGACACAGGAAGCTATAAAAAATATATTAAATACATTACCCGTGCATACTAGAAACATGGTGGGGTATGAACTGGTTGGTAGCGGGGGAACTTTAAAAATTGCAAGTATACTGATTAACGGGAAAACACGAAACTTTATCACCCATGATGAAGTTCGAAGTTTGTTCAATATACTGAAGGATAAAACAAAGGAAGAACGCATTGCCTACGGTGTTTCAAAAAGTCGTGCGGATATTTTGCCCTTTGGGCTGCTAATAATTTCACAAATTATGCAGCATGTGGGGAAAGATAAAGTATTTTTGACATCCGGAAGTTTGCGTATTAGTCTAGCCCTTGAGTATTTTAGAATGATATAATGGTAGGCGATGAACAAACAATCGTAGTTTCGGACAAAGACAAAGGGAAAAGAATCGATAGATTTTTGAGCGAAATTTTTCAGAATGTTAGTCGTACGCAATTAAAAAAATCTTTCGACGGAGGCTTAGTTTTCATCAAAGGGGTATCCATACCTGGGAAGTATGTTTTACGTGGGCAAGAATTAATAACTCTGCGACTGATTCTTCCCGATGACATCACGCTTAATCCGGTCCCTATGCCACTGGACATACTTTTCGAAGATGAGGACATTATCGTTATCAATAAATCGGCTGGCATTGTGGTCCACGTGGGCAATGGGACGTCAGCTCCAACCTTGGTCGAAGGAATTTTATCACACTGCCGATTGGGTGGATCTGGGAATCCCCTACGACCGGGGGTTGTTCACAGACTAGATAAGGATACGAGTGGAGCGATAATTTTCACTAAAACGGACAGGGCATATCTGCAGTTGATAAAAATGTTCGCAACGCGTAAAATTAAAAAAACATACCAAACGATTGTTTGTGGAACATTTACCAAAAGCTTTGGGGAGATTCGTCTGCCGATCCAAAGGGATAGATTCGTACGAACCAAAATGGCAGCCTCGACAGGTGGCAAAGAGGCCATTAGCAGATGGCATATGCTGAAATCTTTTGGACAGCAATTTACCCATTTGCAGGTGGGTATTTTAACCGGACGAACACATCAAATTCGAGTACATATGGCGGCCATACGCCACCCCATACTCGGAGATACAACCTATGGGTATGACAAAAATTTCTCAAAATTGGTGGTCTCTCCTCGGCCAATGTTACACGCTTCGGAAGTGATTTTTGACCACCCGTGCACCGGGAAAACAATTTCCATAAAAGCACAATTGCCTCCGGATTTTGTGCAGGTCCTCCAGCTGCTGTCGGAAAATTTTTAATCATTTTTCGTTCACGCAATTGGCTGAGTTTGAAATGTAAAATGCAGAAGGTTGAAAAGTTAGGAATCTTTTACTTGCATACATATTTTTGATTTTTAGCATCCAGGAACCTATTATGAAAAATGTAAAGCTGCCTTTGGTTATATTTTTATACGTCATTACTTTTTTGGTGAGTGGGTGTAACTCTATGATTACGAATAATACCCCTAGTCAAATCCCCCAAAATGGTTCTGAAACCTACACCATTGCAATGTCCATTAATCCAAATGGAACATATTTTATTCCCAATAGTTGCTCGGCACATATTGTAATCGACGGAGAAATCCATAGAATGGATAAAAATAGTGATTTTGAGTACTCATACGATTACGCAAGATCGGCTGACCAGCATAAAGTGAACTACTATTACGAAATTGATTACAAAAAAAAAGTTAGTGGCAATATCCGTGAAAAATCTCAACGCTCAAAGCTCTATGGTTTAACCATTATAAATAGATATGTTATTGGGTTTGAGAGTAATCGAGGGGTTCCCGGTTCGAGGGGCACACTGCTTGGGCGCAGTTTCGAAAAAGGTGATTACGTAGAAATAGGAGGTGTGCCATGTGAAACTACTTTTGTTTCTCCAAACTCTCTATCCTTCGTTGTGCCAATATTGAGCCACGGTAACAGACACCATGCAAAATTAGTCAGCGATAATGGAGATATTGGGCTTGGGGTTTTTCACATCGATCGGGTATCTTTTCATAGCAACTTGTCCAGTATCAGTCTAGAGTCTGGAGAAAAACAAGTGCTTGTGGTTTCGATAAACTTTGATGCTCCCCAGGAAGGTATTGCAATAGATGTAACGACCAACATCCCGGACAGTATTATCATGAAAGATGTTTTCATACCCGCTGGAGCACGGTCAGCCAGCGTGGTAATTCAAGGAGGAATTGAGGGATCAGGAATGTTATATCTGGCGGCGGAAGGATTTGAGGAACTCAAAATTCCCGTTGAAGTAATTTCCTCGAATGAAGGAACGAATGCGACCATCGACGATGGTATTAGCGATGATTAGTTCTTAAATTTTTAAGATGATAATATCCCCCGAAGAATTAGATAAATTTCTATGTGCTAGGCATGCTTTTCCCCATGACAGGTTGGGCATGCACCCGGTGACAAGAAATGGTGCTGTCCTTGGCATTGTGGTATGTGCATACTTACAAAACACAGAAAGATGTGCCGTCGTTGATGTTTCCACCAACGAGAAATTCGACATGTCGAGGCTCAGTGATAGTGGATTTTTTGAGGTCTTCATTGAAAATCGCAGGGAAGTTTTTGGCTACCAAATTGTCATTGAAACCTACGAAGAGGATATAATCTTAAAACATGATCCATACGCGTTCCTTCCGACCGTAAGCGCCTTTGACTGTTATTTGTTTGGCCAAGGGAAACATCGCCGAATTTTCGATCGGCTGGGAGCATGTGTTCGTGAAATGAATGGGATTTTGGGCACATCATTTGCTGTTTGGGCTCCCAATGCCAAACGCATATCGGTGGTCGGTGATTTTAATAATTGGGATGGCCGCTATTATCCGATGCGAATGTTGGGAGAATCTGGCATTTGGGAACTATTTGTCCCCGGCATTGGAAATTTTTCAAAATATAAATATGAATTAATCAACTCCCGCGATGAATTGGTATTGAAAAGCGATCCCTATGGAAGTTATTTTGAGGGGCCACCGAACAACGCCACCATCGTTTTTGACTCCTCGAATTTTGTGTGGAATGATCAGACATGGATGGGAAAACGTGCCGAAACCAAGTGGCATAACAGCCGAATGGCGATTTACGAAGTACACCTGGATTCATGGATGCGCGTTCCATCGGACGGAGATCGGCCATTGACATACGTCGAACTGGCAAAAAAACTGACGAACTATGTCAAAAAAATGGGATTTACCCACGTGGAATTTATGCCGGTAACGGAATACCCATTTCTCAAATCATGGGGGTATCAGGTCACGGGGTACTTTGCTCCCACGTACCGCTATGGAACTCCCCTCGATTTTAAGAACTTGGTTGATCATCTACACACCAATAATATCGGAGTGATCATCGACTGGGTCCCTGCCCATTTCCCAAAGGATGCGTTTGCTTTGGCTGAATTTGACGGAACACGGCTTTACGAGCATGAGGATGAGCGTCGAAGATATCACGAAGATTGGGGAACTCTGGTATTTAACTACGGGCGCCACGAGGTTCGAAATTTTCTAATTGGAAGCGTGTTAAATTGGTTCGAAAAATTCCACGTGGATGGTATCCGCGTAGATGCCGTCGCATCCATGCTATACCTCGACTATTCTCGTAAAAGTGGTAATTGGTTACCCAATTGCTATGGGGGAAAGGAGAATATCGAAGCCCTCGAATTTTTGCGTGAGATGAACGATGTGATCCACGAAATGTTTCCGGGGACCGTTACCATAGCCGAGGAATCCACTTCTTTTAGTGGCGTCACAAGAAGGACAAAATACTATGGTCTTGGGTTTGATTTTAAGTGGAACATGGGATGGATGCACGATACCTTGGACTATTTTTCCCATGACCCAATCTATCGCAAGCACAGCCATAACCAACTAACATTTGCGATGTTGTACCAATATTCAGAAAATTTTATCAGTTCTATTTCCCATGATGAGGTCGTCTATGGCAAACGCTCGATGCTATATAAAATGCCTGGGGCGACTATTGCAGAAAAAGCACGGCACCTAATGGCCCTATACGCGTATATGTGGCTATGGCCCGGGAAAAAAACACTATTCATGGGATGTGAATTTGGGCAAAGCAATGAGTGGCAATATGACAAAAGCTTGGATTGGCATCTATTAAAGTACCCGGATCATAGGTCCATACAACGCCTGGTAACCGATTTGAACAACCTCTACGGGCGGTATGATTTCTTGGCTAAATACGACATGGATTCTAGGGGTTTTGAATGGATTTCCTGCGATGATTGCAATAATTCGGTCATCGCATTTATTCGGAAAGACATTGCCGATGGCAAGATGATTGTCGTTTGCAATTTTACGCCCGTTGAGCGTATTAACTACAGAATTGGAGTGCCGGAGAAGTGTTTCTGGAAAGAAATTTTTAACAGCGATTGCGAAGCATATGGAGGAATGAACCGTGGAAATTTTGGAGGCAAGGGGGCCGACAATTTACCATTCCATGGAAGGCCCTATTCCCTCGAATTATACCTTCCTCCATTGGGGGTACTCTGCCTCATCCCTAAAAAAAATACCTATCGAAGCGCTAAAGACATACACAATTTAGTCTCGGAGTAGCTCGATACCCAATTGAACATTACCATAGGCTACCTTTGCAAGTGACAACGCCCCAAGAATGGTAAGTCCTGATCCGCAAGTAGCAATCGCTCCTACCGTTGTGACAGCCGCTCCTGCTACTTTGAGTGCTAGTTTTAGTTTTTCGCGGCCTTGCCCCTAGTAGATGACACTTTTATACCATTTCAAACTTTTATAGCGCCTGTACACTAGCAGTAGGCAGGAGGATATCCAGCAAGTGGATAGTAAATGCACAAGTATTGCGGAGTTCAGCATATTAAATGCGTATAACAATGCAACGGGAAGGACAACGAAGCTCCAGAGGCATATTAGGTTGGTAATGTTCAGATATTTTGTATCGCCACCGGATATCAGCGTACCCCAAAAGATAGCACATTGGGATTCTATCACTATGTTAATGAATTGTATTTTGAAAATTATCGACAGTGTAGGATATAGATGCGTAATATCTTCATTTATGGTGCCAAGAATGCCACAGAATAGGCGGGGAGAAATAAGCAGTGGAAACATGAAAATAAAGCATAAAATCAATGTCAGGATGGTTAATTTTTTGAGCACCATGCCGATGGATGCCAAATCTTTTTTCCCTATGAAATTAGCAGAAATTGCGGCGGTTCCTTTTGACAAACTGTCGCAAATAAAAGCAATCAATACGTAGACCGTCGTAGCGATCCCGTGGACCGTTGCCAGATCCTTCGATATATGACTCAGGGCTGCATATACCAAATACCACGCAAGTAACTCAACGCTTCGGCCAAATGACATCGGTAGGCCAACTTTCAAACACTTTCTAAACATATCTTTGTCGAACTTACGATTCTTGGCCGTATGAAAATGCTGCCTGTTTTTTGAATTCCAAAAAACCCCTGCGAGGATTAAAATTTGTATGGTTTCGGCAATGATTGTTGCCTCCGCTGCCCCCTTACAGCCAAGGCTGGGAATAATGCCTTTGACCCCGAAAACTAACAAATAATCCAGGACAGCGTTGATAAGATTGCCAACGATAACGACTATCGTGATGATTTTTGTTTGTCCGCGGCCGATGAAAAAACCTGTAAATGCGGCTGCTAGTCCCGGCATCCAACAAAAATATGTAAGCAGCTGTTGGTATGCAATACCATCCTTGGCATAACACGCTGGAATCAGATTTAAATGGTCCGAAAAATACCCAATTGGGACATAAAAGATCGCAGCAAATATTACCAGGTATATCATCTGCCAAACGGGGGCAGCAATTTTATCATACTTGCCGGCACCATTATACTGCCCGACGAAAATTTCCGTAGTTCCTGTGATTGCCATCAAAAGAAACGCATAGAACCCCGCCAAATTGCCACCCAACATGGCCGCATTCATCGCATCCAAAGAGTATCGCATCAGAATAAAGCGATCTATTAAAAACATCAAATTGGACGATAAACACGATAAAATTAGCGGAATTATAATCTTTGATATACCAGATATGGAAGTATCTATTTGTATTTTTTTCGTGAAACTCATATAGTCGTTGCTTCTCAACCCGAGAAATTTTAACAACTAACCTTCTTTCCTATGTCTTCTAATTTCTTTGGAAAAGAAATGGAAAGTCAAGAGAATTGGAAGCCAAGTGGTATCAAATAAAGTTTTGACAAAAAAATGACCTATGCCCATAGTGGAACTTTACTATTCACGGGAAAATAAAATGTTCGTCGATGAGGTTCACAATGTGCGGTTAAAGGCCGGAAATGGAGGGAACGGGTGTTTGAGTTTTCGCCGAGAAAAGTTCATCCCCAAAGGGGGACCCAATGGAGGAGATGGTGGTAATGGAGGAGATGTGATCCTGGTCGGTGACGAAAATATCAACGATCTGTCCGTTTATAGATTTACTCCCCACGCAAAGGCTGAAAATGGTAAGCATGGCATGGGAAGCGAAATGCATGGGAAAAATGGTAAACATTGTTTTCTGAAGGTTCCCATGGGTACCGTTATCATCGATTCAAATACGAAAAATTTTGTCACGGAAGTGGTGCAACATGGCCAAGAAATCGTCATTTTGAAGGGAGGTACCGGAGGTAAAGGGAACGTAAATTTTAAATCGTCGACAAACCAAGCTCCCCGACATACTACGCCGGGAACACCAGGAGAAGAAGGAATTTTTGATTTTATTCTAAAAACCATAGCGGATGTGGGTCTCATTGGATTTCCAAATGCTGGGAAATCCACATTGATTGGGATGCTTACCGATGCTACTCCAAAAGTTGCAAACTATCCATTTACAACATTGCACGTCCACATCGGCGTCATGGCCGATAAAAATAGTGGCGGCAAAATAATTATCGCCGATATCCCAGGGCTCATTGGCGGTGCCCATGAAAACCGAGGATTGGGCCTACGATTTTTGAAACACATTGAACGGTGCTCTTCCCTATTGTTCCTAGTAGACATGGCCGGCACCGATGACCGTTTGCCGGCCGATGATTACACTACTTTACTGGAAGAACTCAAATGCCATGATATGGATTTACTGGATAAAAAGCACATCGTGGTTGCCAATAAAATGGATGTGGAATCTGCCCGGGAAAATATAAAAATTTTTAAACAAATCCACAAAATTGATGTCATGGAAATATCCTGTGTGACAGGAAATGGCATCGATAATTTGAAAAATCTATTGTTTCAAACAAAGGGTGCGAAAATTTTGTAAAAAATGGCCGTCTTATCTTGCAAAATTCCTTGGGGCAATTTATTGTCAACAGCCGTCATAATGTTGCCCAATATTCCAGAGTGTGAATTTACGAAATCGTCCATAGTGTCTTGGAAGAAAAAATTGGCCCAATTTGACATGGGACAATACTTTGGGCGGCGTCCATGTTCCATAGCCAAAGGTGTGTTTGCCACGCAGGCAATTAAGAGGATAGTTTTGAAAGAACACGAAGCTACAATCGGGGCATATTTTAACGGGGAAGTAATAAATTTTGACATATCCCTTGACCCTGTTGGACATCTTGAGACTTCGATCGATAGGTTAAACAAACTGAAAATTACTTCCCAAATTGTAACCATCGCTGCCCTAATGGCGATCACAAAGCTTGTAGATTCAGAAAATGTAGACCATGGAGAAGATAATTCCGTCCCTTCAATGGATTTCCCAAAGGACGAAATTGCCATGGATGATGGCATGGAAAAGGTGGATGAGATAAAGAAGAGTAAATTTGAAAAAAATGTTTTGGTCAAATTCAGCATATGTAACAACGACGTCGTAATGCGTGCATTTTTAGACAACTCCGAAAAAAAACCAATTTTCATGCAGAGTAGCAGTTCCATCACGGTGATCTCGGGCAACGTTAAAAAGATGTCTCTGCTGCGTTTGCTATTTTATGCTAAAAAGGCAAAATTTGAATTCTGTGCAGCCAATCGGGATTATCGTTCGAAAAATTTGAGGGATGCCATCGATTTAATGGGCGATAAATTCGGTGTCTGGGACAAATATTTTTATGTCCAATTCTCTCCCGAAATGCTATTTCTAAAGCGGAGGGCCATATTTCCAAATATTTGTGCCAAAGTCCATGAAATCGACCCAGAACACATAGAGATTAAATGGGTTATTGAGACCGAATATGGGTTGATCGATCCTCAGAAAATGCCCGATCTACTAAAAGCAAATGGTCGCCTAATTTTCATAGAAAAAATAGGAGCCGTTGCACTAACCACCAATCAAATTTCTGTCATCCGCCATGTATTTTGCAGTGACCATGGGGTCAGATTACGCAAATACATCCTCTACGTATTGCTCAACCAACACCACATTCGAGTGGACACATCGGGATGTAAAATTACCCACATTGATGTGGGTAGCGTAAAGTTTAAGTTGCCTGAATTTTTGAAAAACTACCAACGGGATGGCGTCTACGCGATGCAGGCAATTTTAGATGCAGGATGTCACTGTTTACTTGCCGATGAGATGGGACTTGGGAAAACTGTCCAGGTACTGTCTCTGATTAGGGCCAATGGAAAGAACAAACATTCGCTGGTGGTTTGTCCTGCAAGCGTAGTTTCCGTTTGGCAAAAGGAGATAGAAAAATTCTTTCCCGATAAGGGTTTTGCTATCGTTGACAAATATTACAATTTTTCAAACAAGCCTAATTTTCTGCTGTGCAGCTATGCCCAGGTACATAAGATGAATGCGGAATTGCGGAAATTATCCTTCGACTACCTTGTTCTGGATGAAGCGCAATATGTCAAAAATCCACGTTCCAAAACAATGCTGGCCTGCTGCAATGTCAATGGCCGGTTTAGGATAGCCATTACCGGCACACCGATCGAAAATAACCTGATGGACATTTGGAGCATATTCAAGTTCCTAATGCCAGGATTTTTCTGTGGCTATAAACAGTTCCAAGAAAGCATAGGGCAGCTGGATTTTCGCCAAAATTTTCAGAAACAAATTACAACGTTTACCATTAGGCGGACCAAACAATCCGTCGCCATCGAACTACCAAAATGCAATGAAATTGAGATTGCTTGTAAAATGAATCACGCCCAGAGACTTGCCTACAATGCCATTAGGGATAATTTGCGCTCCAAGTTGACAAACTTAGATACATCCAATTCAAAAATGCGTTTGAATATTTTGACGGCTATTACCCGTTTACGGCAAGCGGCGTGTTCACAATTTATCCTCCCGGAAGCTTTGCGCCACAACAATTCCCGGGAGTCGCAAAAAATCGACATCCTGATGTTGAAACTGGAAACAATAGTGGCCGAGGGAAGAAAAGTCCTTGTGTTTAGCCAATTTTTAGAACTTTTGAAAGAAATAAAAAATAGACTCGCGGAAAACATTCCGGAGACAAAAGTATACTCTCTAACGGGGCTAACTTCCAATCGTAAAACACTGGTAGACTCCTTTCAAAATATCAAAGGGAGTGCAGTTATGCTGATTAGTTTAAAGGCCGGTGGTGTTGGTCTAACCCTTCATGCGGCAGAATATGCTTTTCTGATGGAACCATGGTGGAATCCAGCCGTTGAAGAACAGGCAATAGCAAGAATTCACAGAATTGGTCAAAAAAATATTACCACTGTCTACCGTCTAATCACGGAAGAATCCATTGAAGAACGTATGCGGGCGATCCAAGCATCTAAAAGCGAGTTATTCAATGACTTCATCAAGACCGGTGTTGACAACATCGCTATGACCAATTTTTTTCTAAAAAATCTAGAATCTTTACTGGACTGACATGGTGACGAAGAAAATTTTTGGCCGTAGAATTCGTAATTTGATTGCCGCATTCCGGGGATTGCCTCCGGAGGAAAGCACCTCGTGTCTAAAAAAAGCTAAAACCATCGGCACATCCATATCCGCCCTATTGAAAAAGTTCAACGTGGTAAAAATAACACCCCAGCAAATTATCCATCAAAACTGGCCATTCATTGTGGGGGAAAACATGGCCAGGCGCTGCTGTCCTGTAAAAATTTTGAACAATGACACCCTGATCATTCACAGCGTAAGTGCAATAATTCGTTCCGAATTGCAAATTCAAAAGCTAAAAATTTTAGACAACCTCCACCAATTTCCAAATTGTGCGCAAATTTCCGATATTCGTTTCCTTGCTCACAAATCAACGGACACGGAGTAACAAAAATACGCCAAAAAAGAAATTTTTACCATGAAATTAAAATTCCATCGACTATCCGATTTGGTAACGGACAAATCGACCAACCCTGATGTTCTCGCCTATGGTGGCTACGGATTGGGCAATGTATGCTCCCACTGAAATTTCCTGGACCTTTACGAATGGTTGATCCAGCAAACATACTTCACTATGCCATTTGGCTAATTTTCCCGAGATAATTTTCTCTGCGGCATTGGCCGGCTTGCCAGCACACTGTTCAGCTGCAATGGAACATTCCCTTGCTTCGACTTCCGGAGGAATGTCACTGGCTGAAACATAGATGGGCGACATCGCTGCAATGTGCAAACAAATGTCCTTTGCGAGTTGCTGAAACGTTTCATTCTTTGCAACGAAATCAGTTTCACAGTTGAGTTCCAATAAAACCCCTATGCGGCCACCACTGTGAATGTAAGATTGAATGGTTCCCTCCATGGCTTCCCTCCCTGACTTTTTAGCGGCATTTATAATACCACGCTTTTTCAGGGAAAGTATCGCTTTTTCCATATCTCCTTGGGTCTCTACCAAGGCTTTCTTGCACTCCATCATGCCTGCACCGGACCGTTGGCGCAAATCATTTACCATTTTTGCACTAATCTCTACCATGTCAATCTTCCTTAATTTGCATTTTCGTTGTCAACTTCCAAAGTTTCCGTCAATAAATTCGTTGATATTTCGTCGACGATTTCCTTTGACATAGAAACTTCGGGAACAATCTTTATCATGTCATCCGTAGACAATAGCTTTTTCTTCGATGGCCTACGCTCTCCCCTGATTGCAATACCTTCTTGAACATCTTCTAGGAACAACCCCAATATCATCCTCATCGCTTTGGCAGAATCATCGTTGCACATGATTGGGTAATCGACAAGGGTGGGGTCTGAATTTGTATCAACAATGGCAAACACGGGAATACCAACTTTCTTTGCTTCCGCTACGGCAATGTGTTCATGCATTATATCAGCAATAAATAGGGCTGCCGGGGGTTCTTCGATCTGCATCAATCCTTCAAAAGAAGCGTGCATACGGTTCATTTTACGCCGAACGGCCGCCGCTTCCTTTTTATGCATTTTAGCTAATTCACCACTTTCCTCCATGGTCAAAAATTTTTTATATTTGTTTAAACTGCATTCTATCGTTTGAAAATTCGTCAGAGTACCTCCCAACCACCGATTTATACAAAATGGCATGTCCACGGAGGTCGCTCCCTCTTTTGTAATGTCCCGTGCCTGTTTCTTAGTTCCAACGAACCAAATGTCACCTCCTCCGGCGACGATATTTTTGGACACCTCCCCTGCTTTTTCTATTTGTTCACACGTCTTTATAAGGTTGATAATTGTTATCCCATTACGGTGATCAAAGATATATGGACGGGTTTTTGGGTTCCAACGCTTTTTCTGGTGTCCGAGGTGAACACCTGCTTCAAATAATTCCTCCGCTGAAGTTTTCATATTTTTCTCCGTTTAGCTAGACTACGAACCATTCGCATATCCAACCATTATTAGATACCTGATGAATTTGACCTGGACGCTGCATATAAAATCGACATTGACAAGAACTTTTTAACAATCCAGAAAAATTTATGATAATTGGCATAGAAAGCTCGTGCGATGAATCAGCCGTTGCCCTATTTGATGGGAAGATTGGTGTCGTTTTTGAAAAAATTTCATCCCAGGTAAAATTGCATGCCGAATACGGTGGCGTTGTCCCCGAACTCGCTTCCCGGGAACACGTTAAAAATTTCGTCCCCCTGCTCAAAGATTTAAAAAATTTTGGAGTAGGAGAGGCAAAATTAATTGCCGTGACCAAGGAACCGGGGCTTCCGGGATGTCTAAACATTGGACTGGCGGTGGCGAGAGCATTGGCCCTTATGCTGCGCCTGCCGGTTAGGGAAATTAATCATTTGTACGGACATCTATTTTCCCCATTCATTCCCGTCCACGCCAAGGACCCGCAATCGTTTTCCTCCAATTTGAAGGAATATCTTCCTCACCTTGGCTTACTGGTCTCGGGGGGTAATACGGTTTTGTTCGAAATATCGAAAAATCTTGCCATAGCAACGATCGCAGAAACCCAGGACGATGCAGCAGGGGAAGCCTTCGATAAGGGTGCAAGGTTGCTAGGATTGCCATACCCGGGCGGCAATTTGATCGAAAAGCTGGCAAGTTTTGGAAACCCAAAAAAATACCAATTTCCCCGTGCATTTTCGAGTAGATCGGACATGAAGTTTAGCTTCTCAGGGTTGAAAACGAGTCTGAGATATTTCCTGGAAAAGTTCGAGGGAAGTTTTGTTCCCCACATCAACGATATCTGTGCTTCGTACCAGGAGGCCATCGTCGATACGCTGGCAACCAAGGTTTCCCATGCCCTCGAGCAACATTCTTGTAAAAGTATTGGTATTAGCGGAGGTGTTTCCAACAACGATACCCTGCGAAAAAAAATGGCAACCCTTGCAATAAAATCTAACAAGAAACTTGTCCTGCCCCTAGGCTACCACAGCGGTGATAACGCAGCAATGATTGCATTTGCAGCATACATCAATGATAATTCTTATTTACTTTAGCCTGGCAAAACTTGGCAATCCATTTTCATAGGTACATTTGACTTCACCGGCAATTAATGGCATTGCGTATTTGAAAAATGAAATATCCAATGCCATGTTTTCATAGACATACCATGATTCTGGAAATTCCTTTTTCCTATCGGAAATATTTTCAAAATCTACGCAATTTGCTTCCGCGGAATACTTACTTCCATCGGTGCGCAGCAGCGTGATCATTTTGCCACTTATCCCCCCGGTGATGGCAAGGTCCAGTGCTTTTTGAGCGCAAAGTTCAGATTCTATGACATCTACTTCCGACAGTGTCATGCAGGATGTCAATGCCCAATCGTGCAAAGAAATTAAATCTATCTGTACGTCAAAATTAGCCTTGGAAATAAATTTTATGTACTCTGCTACACCATGGGTGGCAGGATTTTCTTTCTTGGAATGTATAAGCTTGTCCCCGAGAACAATCACACAATTTCCATCGTTGCGTATTGTTTGGTGAACGTTCTTCACAAATGTCCCTTCGTCAAAGTTTGAAAGAATGAGCAAGTGTGGAGCATCGGCACTGTCCTTGCGCAGTCGCGCCAATGCCAAGCTACTAATCAGCCATTCGTCATCACATCCCTTTAATTCTAATATGGTTATTGCTCCACTGGTTTGCGTAGACTGGATATTGGTGATGACACTTTTAGCTATTAGGGCCAAATGTTTTGCCATGGACCCATACCCCAAACAATGGTCCGTTAGCTGTAGCCTATTGCGGTCGGATGTGGGAATAAACATAATGCGCATCTCATATCTGCTTTCTTGAACAAATCTGTTGATCTCTTTACAGATGCCAATGGATGACTCGTCGCCTATAACAAATAGGTAACGGATGTTATTTTTTTGTAAAACTTCTATTACTTTTACTACTTCCGTGTTATCGCAAGGAATAGATTTCAATGCTGCCCCTGGAGTCCCAATGAGATTGGCTATATTTTTTTGTTGTTGCCCTGCCAAATCGACAAATTGTTCATTCAGCAACTTGGAAACACCACCGATGCACCCATAAATTTCTTCGACGCAATCGAAATTCAATGCCCTTTTGATTAGTGCAGCCAAAATTACATTTGTAACTGCCGTCGGTTTCCCAATCTGTAAAATCAAAATGCTCCCACGTAATTCTTCCATAAAACTTAAATTTTTTCAAAACCTGTTGCTAAAACTAAAATAGGCAATCATTTTTTAAATTTTGCAGAGTTAAAGTTTTACAAAAGTTTCAATTCAGATTCCCGGCGGGAGGAATCCCAAGATTAATGGATAAAAAGCTTTCCCATGTTTATCCTCTTAGCAATTGTCTCCCCCATAAGTTTTCTTCACTTCATCATTGGCATTGTTTTTAGGGGAAATATCGGATGAATGAATCTTTTGCCCGAGCTTCTTTTTACATTTACATATCGCCCGCCAGGCCTGTATTTGTACGGCCTTACGCCTTGGAGGCGCGAATCGGAATCGAACCGATGATAAAGGTTTTGCAGACCTCGGCCTTACCACTTGGCTATCGCGCCATTTTGAATGCAGATCCAAGCAACAAAATCGCCATACTTTTACAAGAGAAAAACTATCCATGCAATATTTTTATTCGGATTATTCATTTCCTAATTTTCCTCGGGAACTTTGTAGATGGCATCAACAAATTCTTGGCTTAGATTAATGTTGTTTACATCCTGCAGCAGGGAATCCAATTGCTCAGACTTCCGTTCGTTTTTCAGAATATTTGCTAGGACATAGGTCGCATTTCCCCTGAAAGCTCCGTCGAATTTTTTATTATAAATTACGGAATTTAAAAGTTTTTCAGCTCCCACGGTGTTATTTAATTTGTATTCCGCCATGGCCTGACCAATTACGGCACGTGGAAACAACAGGTGATGTTTTAAAATTGTTCCAGCGTTTTTATACGCTGATTTGGCGGATTCGTATTCCAAACTTTCCAAATACTCATCGCCGAGGAGCAATGATACTGCCCCTGCCAAAAGGTACTTTTTATATTTTTTGGTGAAACGTGTTTTGTCTTCCCTGGTTTTAAGGGAAGCGTATGCCTTTACCATATTGGAAATTTCATGGGCTGACCATAATTTTTGGAAACAAAACATCACCGCAATCGCAACCATAATTGCCGTAATGATCAAAATTGCTCTGAAATTTTTTTGAAAAAATAGCCATGTTCGATCGCTCAATTTCGCCGATTGAAACGCTTCACCTAGGCCATTGTCATTGTTTTTCATATTGCACATTTGCAAATTGTTGAAGTGAGCAAAATATTTCGCACAAACTTAGCAAATAAATTTATGCATAAATGTTTCTATGGGCATGATATGGGAGTTGGGATATTGGAGCTTTCTTCCCCCGAAAGCCATCACCTGTGCAATGTCATGCACGCCCGAATTGGATCAGCGATTACTGTGTTGAACGGCAAGGGATTTCATGCCTACGGCACACTAGCTGTGGCCGATGGGAAATGTGCACAAATTAGGATTGAAAGAATAGACAAATTTGAGCACCCAAACCATCCGACAACTCTTCTCCAGGCCGTACTAAAAAACAGCAACAATGACTATATTGTGCGTGAAGCAACGGCGATAGGAGTAGCGGAAATAATATTTTTTGAGACACAAAATACGGAGTGTAAATTGAAGGAGAAAATAGGTAATAAATTGCTCCGTTGGAAGCAAACTGCCGTTGAAGCATGCAAGCAATCCGGGAACCCATTTCTTCCAAAAATTTCATATTTTGAAAAGCTTGAATCCATCAACCTGTTGCCGTTTGGCACAAAACTTTTCGGCGGATTGAAAGAAAGTTCTCAACCGATAAAAAAAGTCATTTCAACCCATCATCCGAAGTCGAATATTTGTATGGCCATAGGTCCAGAGGGGGATTTTTCCCCATCCGAATATGCCCATCTAATAGGGTATGGTTTTATTGAATGTAGGTTGACACATCCTAACGTCCTGCGATCAGAAACTGCTGCCATATATGCCTTGAGTGTTTTGGATCAACTCACCAATTTCTAACATTCAACACCTGCCATGGGGTTTATAGTCTCTCGCCATCAACTTCCGTTTCCGATGGTGAGGAAATTTCCAGATTCCATTCGGACAGCTTTTCGATTTTGTCGTTGGTCAGAGCCAATAGGAAACGTTTGCCATAATGTTCGATGACCGTCAGATATTTCCTGCCACTTAGGATGCGTATGGCAACGACTTTAATTTCATCGCCACTGGACTTTGGCGAGTTTTTATAATTACAAAAATATCCACGCCTATGGAATTGAACGAAGAAATAGCCACCCAAGGCCAGCAAAGACAGAAATATGGCAGTGCGTACCACCATCGAGGCGACGCTTATTTGGGTAGGCGTAGCCAATGCTTCCCCCAGAATTGATGTTATGGGTAAGTTACACATGATATTCTTTTTATTGCAATTAACCGTGAGACATTATTGCTTTTGTATGGTATGTGCCCCCGAACCGATAAACATAAATCCGTACATTGCGGCCGCCAACATTGCAAGATGGGCTACTTCCTCGATCGGGTTACTCCCCGCCTGATACTTGAGAACCGCTTCCAATAGGAAAAATGTTCCAAATAAAAATGTGCTCGTTTTAAAAAATGCTCCCAGGGCTATCATTATGCCACACAC
Organism: Puniceicoccales bacterium; assembly: GCA_031268375.1. GTDB lineage: Bacteria > Verrucomicrobiota > Verrucomicrobiia > Opitutales > JAIRKQ01 > JAIRKQ01. The sequence goes on from JAIRXJ010000028.1 coordinate 32,598, forward strand.
AATATGGCATATGGCAATTATCCATCCCAGATACAATGGCAGTGGTAGAGTGCCGCCTGTGCTTAATGAAACACTTCTAATACCTCCCAGCAAAGCCAGGGAGGATGGTCCCTCTACGAAAAACATGATACCTTTGGCTGCCAAGACTATACCAAAAATCAACCGGATAAATAATTTACCAAAGTCTTGCCTGTCAAAAAATAAACCACTCATTGCTTTCATATTAAATTGTTTTCATTTAAAAACCATAAAAAAATGATGCTTGATTGTTTAATTTTCAATATTATCCATCTTTGCCATGAAAACCGATGCAAGGGACCTAAGAGATCCGAACACACTGGAACAGGCTATGGCTGCAATAAATAAGCAGTTCGGGGAAGGCTCCATCATGAAATTGGGAAATGCGAAAAAAATGGACGTTTCCGTTATCTCCACGGGATCTCTCGCCCTCGATTTGGCCCTCGGAGTGGGAGGACTTCCCCGGGGCAGGATTTGTGAAATCTTTGGTCCGGAATCTTCGGGTAAAACGACATTTTGCCTAAGTCTCATAGCGGAAGCCCAAAGGGGAGGTGGAAATGCCGTGTTCATCGACGTGGAGCATGCACTCGACCCAAGATACGCTAAGGTTGTGGGTGTTGATTTGGATAGCCTTATGGTGGCACAACCCGAAAATGGAGAGGATGCGTTAAATATAACGGAAACACTAATTCGATCTGGAGCCGTCGACGTCGTCGTTGTCGATTCCGTCGCTGCCCTAATAAGCAAAGCAGAACTCGATGGCCAAATGGGAGACATAACGATTGGGTCCCAAGCCAGAATGATGAGCCAAGCCATGCGCCGATTGACATCCGCCATCAGCAAATCCAAGTGTGTGTGCATATTTACAAATCAAATTCGAGAAAAAATTGGGGTGATGTTTGGCAATCCAGAAACAACACCGGGGGGAAGAGCATTAAAATTCTTTGCTTCCGTTAGGCTCGACATTCGCAGGACGGGGCAAATAAAAGAGAGTTCCGGAAAAGTTACGGGGAATAGAACACGGGTTAAAATTGTAAAAAATAAAGTGGCTGCACCGTTTACCGAATGTGAATTCGACATAATGTTCGATGAAGGGATTTCAAAAACTGGTTCAATCATAGACCTAGGCCTTGAGCATAAAATTTTGGAAAAGAAGGGGGCTTGGATCGCCCATAACGGCAAACTCATTGGCCAGGGCCGCGAAGCCGCAAAACAATATCTTAAAAACAATCCCGATACGGCAAAATTGTTGGAAGAGGAAATTAAGAAAATTGTTCACGTTTCCGGAGGAACAGTCCTAGCGGAAAATGTGGATGAAGACATGAATGCACCGAACTGATCCACGTTAATTGTAAATGGGAGATCTCCTCCATATCTGCTTTACAAAATACGTTCTTTTGTCAATTGTGAGCCATAGAACTCCATGGATCCGGTAAACAAAATAAGGAATTTTTGCATCATTGCCCACGTTGACCATGGTAAAACTACTCTCTCGGACCGGTTGCTGGAGCATACGAATACGGTTGTTAAACGGGAGATGCAAGATCAATTGTTGGATTCCATGGATCTGGAGCGTGAACGGGGCATAACGATTAAAAATCACCCGGTCTCAATGAGATATAATCACCCGACCAAGGGAAATTTTCTCCTGAACCTGAATGATACGCCCGGCCATGTGGATTTTTCCTACGAGGTTTCGAGAAGTTTGGCAGCTTGCGAAGGAGCCCTGCTGTTGGTCGACGCATCCCAGGGCATTGAGGCACAAACCGTTGCCAATGCAAACCTGGCGATGGCCCATGGATTAACCATCATTCCAGTGATTAACAAAATAGATCTGCCGGGTGCGCACGTGGAAGATGTTTTGCGCCAACTGGAAGATGTTTTGACCATTCCTAGGGAGGAAGCTCTTTTAGCGAGTGCGAAGTCGGATATCGGCATCGACGACATCCTAAACGCCATAGTCGATAGAATTCCGGCTCCTCCGGCACAAAAGATTTCCCAAACCCGTGCATTGATTTTCGATTCCATCTTTGACCCATACAAGGGGGTAATTTGCCATGTTAGGATATTTTCAGGATCTTTAAAAGTGGGTGATACCATCTACATGATGCGTACCGGAATGAGTAATGTGGTCAAGGAAGTCGGATGTTTTTGTCCCAAAATGCGTCCACTGGACATTCTCAGCGAAGGTCAAATAGGATATATCATTGCTAATATCAGGAATGTTTCGGAAGTTAAAATTGGTGACACCATAACGCTGGCAAATGATCCAGCCAAGGAGATGCTATCCGGCTACAAAGACGTTCGCCCGATGGTATTTAGTGGCGTATATCCCATCGATACCAATGATTTTGAAAAATTGAAATCCAGCTTGGCAAAATTGCAGCTGAATGATGCTTCCCTTGTCTATCAATCGGAAAGTTCCATCGCCTTAGGTTTTGGATTTCGCTGTGGATTTCTTGGGCTACTGCACATGGATATCATCCAGGAACGTTTGCGGCGCGAATATGATTTGGACATCATTTCCACCTATCCAAGTGTTGTCTATGAGGTAAAACTGACAGATGATAGCTGGATAGAGGTTGATAATCCCCTAAAATTGCCTGACCCATCGCATATCTCCGAAATTCATGAGCCGACCATATGCGCAAAGATTCACATTCCCAATGCATCGATTGGGGACATTCTTGCACTAATCAGTGAAAAACGTGGAGAATGCAATGGGACCGAAACATTGGATACCAACAAAGTGATTCTATCCTGCAATCTCCCCCTGAATGAAATCTTGATAGATTTTAACGACAGACTGAAAAGTATCACACGGGGCTATGGTTCCATGGATTACGACTTCGGAGAATATATCCAGTCCGACCTTGTGCGTCTGGACATCCTTGTCAATGGGGATTCGGTCGATGCATTTTCATCCATTGTTCACCGGACGAAAGCAACATCCCGGGGCCGTGAAATGTGCGAAAAATTAAAAGAATTATTACCTCGCCAACTTTTCAAAGTCGCGATACAGGCTGCCATTGGAAGCAATGTTGTTGCCCGGGAAACACTTGGAGCTCTGCGAAAAGATGTCACAGCCAAGTGCTACGGCGGAGACATTTCTCGGAAAAGAAAATTGCTCGATAAGCAGAAGGAAGGCAAGAAAAGGATGAAACAGATTGGCAGGGTTTCAATTCCTCAAGATGCCTTCCTAAAGATCTTGAAATCGTCATAGTGATACATTTTTACAAATGTGCAAGCTCATATGACCATGGATGGTTTATTTTTTCATCCAATCGACGATTTTTGATTCTGCAAGCTTCCACAACACACCGGCTCCACCAGCTACAGAAGAGTATCCTAGGGCAACATTGCCCGCAAAAATGGAATATATTCCAAAGGCGACGGATCCAAGGGCTGCAAGGGCTTCCCCCGTTTCTGTGACACGCAACGTGGTAACTGCCCTGTCCGAAAGAGATTTTTTCTTTTTTATATTATCCATTTGCAGGCTTATTGTCCCATCGGGGTTTTGGACTGGTGTTACGTTTGCGGTAATCCGTTTTCTTTTTTCAGGTTTCCTGACTAGGTTCATTAGGTTATTGGCTGATTCTGGGCTGATTTGAGGTGCCGCAGTATACGTTGACCCTGCTCTCCCCGGCGTTTGCGTAATTGGTTCAGACATTGTTAACCTTTGTTGAAAATATTTCGCTTAAACTTTACTTGGGCAAACAACTATGTCAATAAATTTACTAAATTTCCCCCCGACAAGGGATTTCTGATTAATATTTTTCACAAAAAAAATTTTTCTCTTGGGATGAAACAGTAGTCCATATTCAAATATCAAAAATGTCCCTGGCTGCGAAAAGTTTTACTTTTTGATCCGTACACTTTGTAATTAGCCGATCAATATGCCGATTTTCAACGACAAAATTGGGAACGATTTCCTTTAGGGGCGCCAGGATAAAGTTACGGTCGAGCATGCGTGGATGTGGAATTATTAAATCCGGTGTTGAGATTTTTTCGGCATTGAAGATCAAGAGATCGATGTCTATGTTCCTTGGTCCAAACTCGATGGTTTTATTTCTGCCAATGGAACATTCGATAGCCTGGCAGAACCTAAGTAATTGCAGCGCATTAAACGTTGTTTTGATAGATAATACGCAGTTGAGAAAGTTTGGTTGGTTTGCCAAAATTTGGGGTTCTGTTTCGTAGACACTGGAACATTTTTCAATTTTTAGGCCATCGCACTTTAATTTTGATACAGCAAGGGCCAAAAACCCCAAACGATCTCCAAGGTTACTTCCAAGCGACAAATAGGCTTCATTGTTCATTGTGCGAAAATGTCGATGAGAATCCCAACCCTGAAAAACTCTTATCCGCCAAAGAATCGGGAAATTTTTTAATCACGATATCCAGCAGCGTGATTTGCTGAAATTTCCGAAATACTGTGTTTGCTATGTGCTGTGCTAGCTTTTCCAGAAGATTAAAAGATGAACCCTGAACAGCTTCTAATATTGTCCCTAGTAATTCTGTATAATCGACGGTGTGGGAAACCATGTCGGACTCTTTCGCCCGGGTAGCATCGAATTGGGCTTTTGCTGAAATTAGGAAACGCTGTAACCTAAATTTTTCTCCAATGGAGGTTCCGTGTTTAGCAAATATCTCAATGTCATCTATGAAAATTTTGTCGTTCATATAGTTTTTGTGCAAATTTCAGCACTGCCAAATTTTCGGCTACCCCATGGACTCGAAAAATTTTGCAGCCCTGGCGAAACCCTTCCATCGTCGTGGCCATGGTAACACTTGACAATGTTTCCCCATCGTCACCGTTTACAGCCATAGCTAGAAAAGATTTTTTCGATGTAGCACAGACGACGGGGTTTAAAAATTTTGAACATATTTTACCAATTGTCCTAAAAATTTCCAAATTCTGCTGTGGCGTTTTCCCAAAACCTATTCCCGGATCGAGAATAATACGTTCCACATCAAAATTTATGCGGATTGCCTCATCTAAAACCTTTTCAAATTCTGAAATTATTTCTCCAACGGGATCATCTATTTGCAAAAAATTTTTATCATTCCGTGCATTATGGGTAACGATTAAATGGGCATCAAAATCTTTAACAATGGTTGCCATTTCGTGGAAATGCCATGTGCAGCAAACGTCATTTATTATGTTTACCCCAAGCTCAAGTGCCTTCCGTGCAACCTCCACGTGGTACGTGTCAACGGAAATGGATACATTTCCAATGGCCGTGGCGGTGTTCAAAATATTTCCAATGCGTCTCCACTCGGTATCCACATCAATTTCGGTTGCTTTGGGGTGTGTCGATTCCCCTCCAATATCGATAATCGTCCCTCCTCCATCGACGAGTTCGTACAAATGTTGCATGGCTTTGGGGTGTGTTGCTACGACTTCCGAGCGTTGTTCCCCATCATCTCGATCAAAAAATTTACCACCGTCCGAAAACGAATTAGGCGTAACATTTAGAATCCCCATGATGCATGGTAGAGTAATTTGACTAAAGCTTTTCCCCACTTGTTTCAAAGATTAACTGTTGGGCTTCCATGGCAAGTAATTTTTCCGATGAAAATTTTCCAGAAACTGTACGGGTTATCGTTTTGCTTCCTGGCTGCATGACTCCGCGTGCAGTCATGCACATGTGTTGGCCAGAAATAATTACCAGGATCCCATCATTGGCGATGTTTTTCCTAATTGCTTCAAGAATTTGTTGGGTCAAGCGTTCTTGCAATTGCAAACATTTTGCGTACTTGTCGACGATACGTACTAATTTGCTAAATCCTACGACCGTACCATTTTGGGGAATATAGGCAATGGAAACACTGCCAAAAAATGGGAGTAGGTGATGCTCACAAAATGACGAAAATCGAATATTTTTTACAATAACGAAGCCGCCATAATTTTCTGCGACAAACGTTTGTTTTAACAATTCTTCATCCGAATTTTCTTTTACTTCGAAAAAATTTTGCCACATCGCTGCTACGCGCTGCGGCGTATCCCGAAGTCCCTCGCGCGATACATCATCTCCAATACCTTCGATCAACAGCCTTATGCCAGCAGCAATTTTTTCCAAATTCATTGCCGGGTTATACCGATACCATTCTTATTTACAAGAATAGATCATTTCCAAAAATCCTCCGGATTGTTAAAATCATTCACTCATCCCTTGATTCTGAGAAGAAATTCGAAAACATGTCGAAAAAAGTCTGCAACTTAGCAATTGCAAAATTTATTACTATACAAATACTAGGACAATAAAGTATGGCAAGCGGTACTGTCGATATAAATATGGTGGTCCGGGAATCCTCGGCGTGGATATCAGTTTTGAGGGATGAAATTGGTCGATTGATCATCGGCCAACGGTATATGGTAGATCGGATGATAGTGGGTTTGCTCACCGGAGGACATGTTTTGTTGGAAGGTGTTCCAGGCCTGGGGAAAACCCTAGCGATCAAATCCTTAGCAGCGGCGATACAGGGATCATTCCAAAGGATTCAATTCACGCCTGACATGTTGCCGGCCGACATAGTTGGCACGCAAATTTATAATCAGAAGACCGGCGAGTTTTATACCAGAAAAGGTCCAATTTTTGCCAATTTGGTTCTTGCCGACGAAATTAATCGTGCACCGGCTAAGGTACAAAGTGCTTTGCTGGAAAGTATGCAGGAGTTGCAGGTAACAATTGGCGGTGAGACCAACAAACTGCCGGAACTATTCATGGTATTTGCCACCGAAAATCCGATCGAATATGAGGGAACATATCCCCTGCCGGAGTCGCAAGTCGACAGGTTCTTATTGAAATTGAAGATCGAATATCCGAATAGGTTAGAGGAGATAAAAATTTTGGATTTAGCGGCAAAAATTAGTAAAAAAAGTGTAATAAATGCGGTTGTCCCCATGGATCAAATTTTAAATTCTCGCAAGGTGGTCGATGAAATTTTCATCGATGAAAAAGTCAAAGAATATATGGTGGACATAGTGTCTGCGACGCGAAATCCCAGCGACTATAAACTTGAAATCGATCGGTTTATTCAAATCGGAGCATCTCCACGGGCTACGATCGCCCTGGCCTTAGCGGCCAAAGCATGGGCATTTTTACAGGGCCGAGGGTATGTCACTCCACAGGATGTGAAAACTATAGGAATTGACGTTCTGCGCCATAGAATAGTCACTTCCTATCTTGCGGAATCCGAAGGGATATCGAGTGAAATCCTCGCTGCAAAAATTTTGAACACCATCCGAATACCATAAAAACGATGGGGCGATGGGAAACAATTCACCGCAAGGCCCAGGCCCTATAACTTCTTAGGTAAAACATGAAAGAACAGGCAATGCGGGTTTTCCTAAGGCATAAATGGAGCCCAATACTGTGCATCGTGAACCTCGACATCGGTGGAATAAATCCTAAATCTTATAATGCTAGCCTCTTCGAAGGTGGATCTCTCCAATGTTCCGAATTCGAAGGTTGGAGGAGTGCCACCCTTTTTTCTGACCACCAGGCGGGGAATATCCTGCGACATATTCTTCCAATTGCCCCAATTGCGGTCGCCGATTGGGTATGCTTTCCCGGTTTCCATATTATTCGGATCGAGGTCCAGTAGGGCATCGATGTCAATGTTTTCTGAATGATACAAATGACTATACTCACCAGCAGGTACTTCTATGATTTCTTTCGTCGATACACGCATGTAGCGGTGTTTAAGTTGCCGTTGAGCTTCGGCTTGTGCTTTTAATTCTGCTATTACGGCCAGAAAATTTGAACCATCCACTTGGATTTTCGCTGAAAATGTTCTGGTAAATTTCTTGTGTCCAGCATATATTAGCATGGTGCCGTAGTTAGTATCGAAATCTATGTTATTATTTCCAAAGCCAGACACCTGGAAGAAGTGGGCAAACAATACATCATTCATGTTGTGTACCGGCATTTTAAGTTTATACTTTTCTGCTTCATCTGCCGATTTGACATATTCTATCCCTTCTTTCCGCCATTCTGCTATTACAGCATGCCTGCTAACACTCTCAAATATATCGTTTCTTCCGTATCCACCATTTTTCAAATCAATGGTAGTGTAACCATCCACCATTGGTTGTAGTTGGAGTGCATATCCGCTCGGAAAGGTGAATTGGTCACTGTCTAACATATGCATATACATTGGTATCAGTCGTTCCGGGTGGTTTTGGATTTCTGCATTGATGAGAGAATTTATGGTGCACGTCGGCAAACTCCATTGCCTGTGAGGAGCAAGCAGGGATGCCAATATGGCTTCGCTGGACTTCAGAGGTGATTCCATGCCGTTTGACATGGCAGCTAAAAGGGATCGGCCATACCGTCCAACGGTGATACCGGCAGCAGCATCTAGTAGATCCCTAGCAGCATTCTGATTATTCAAGAGGCATTCGCATACCCTATGCATCTGGGAACACATGAACTCTGCGTGGGGCACGGAACGAAACGGCTCTTTTTTGAGATTTTCTACGTTCTCGAGAAAGTTCATCCATGTTCTGAGCTTAACGACATCAACCTTGCCATCTTCATCGAAACAATCTGCCGCCACTTTATTCGCTGTCGCTTGCCAAATCCTGCGGGCTCCTTTCGGAGTTATAAATGCCATATGTATCATATTCACTGCCGCCTGCCAAATCCTGCGAGCTCCCTCCGGAACCATATGCACCACATTCACTACCGCTTGCCAAATCCTGCAGGCTACTCCATGTGCCATACTCACTGCCATTCCACGATGGGCTTCTTCCAAACCACATTCGAATAGTTCATTCGCCAAAATATCGGAATCTTTCCGTGATAGGTGCCTTGGGTCTATACTTGGATTTTTACTCAATACTGGCTGTTTAAAACGTTCCACGACAGGCTTATTAAGATGTACCCCATGGATTGCCGTAGTATTAAACCTGGTCATGCTATTCTTTTTTGACTATTATGCATGGAGTTTACATAGCAAACCTTTTCAACACAAGTTTTTTACAAATATTTTTTTACTTTTGTCGGTGTGTAGAAAAGCTGGCGAAGCTAGGGCGTTTGCTTGGAGTGATGCCATCAAATTAAGTAGGCAGGAGAGAAACGGTGTGTATGAGGAAAGCTTCTAACTTTTACCGTGAAGTATTTTTCACGAAATGGATTTATTTGTGTAAAATATTTTCTACAATTGGAGACAATGCGATTTAGGTTTTTAGCCGTAGATTCTCACAACGTGGTCGTTAGGGGTGAAATCATTTCCGACAGTAAAGCCTTCGCCGAACGGGAATTGAAGGATAGGGGATTCGATGTGCAGCTATTGCAATGTTGCGAAACAAAGACCAGGAGAAATAATTTGAACATGGGGAAAATTCGTAGTCTTTTCTCCTGCAAAAGACACAATCAATCCAGTTGGAAATATGTATTTTTTGAACAATTGGCAATGTTGCTGACGGCAGGTTTACCAATCGAACAGTGCCTTTCAACGTTGACCATCGGACTTAAAAGAGGTGCCGCAAGTTACAATATAATACATTCTCTTAGGAAAAAAATTTCTGCCGGAATGTCATTGTCCGAAGGAATGATGTGTTGCCGCCAGTTTTTCTCAGATACCGAAATAAAAACAGTCAGAGCTGCAGAGAAAATAGGATGTCCCGGAATCGCACTACGGGAAATGTCCGAAGTTGGTAAGAAAATATCGTCCATTGGGCAAAGAGTAAAAATGGCACTAATCTACCCGACGATTGTACTGATAGTGGCTGGAATTGCCCTGATTTTGCTCATGACAATTGTTGTTCCAAAGTTCGAAATGATTTTTACATCCCAAAGTTCCAATGGCGGATCTCTTCCATGGTTGACCCAACGGGTGGTAAACTTTTGTAATTTTATCGGCAACCACTGGGGAATGATAGGGCTGTTTGCCATAGCTGCCATTGCAGTTTTTAGGGTTTGTCTTTATAAAAAATTTTTCGAAAATTCATTGGCCATCGGCACCCAACTGCCAATTTTCGGCAAGTTATTCCTAGCCATGAACCTCAATTCTTTCTTCAGAACCATTGGGATGTTGATGTCATTTGGGGTACCACTTCAGGAAGCCTTGCAATTGTCGATGGGAATAATAAATAATAGCAAATGCAAGAAAGCCTTCGAAAAAGTTTTAATGAAGATAACACAGGGAGAAACCTTATCGGATAGCTTCAGGGGCAACAAATTTCTTACGGCAACGGACAATGGCCTGATTCTAGCGGGAGAACGATCCAGAGAGTTGGCCAAAACATTTGTAAAAATATCGGAAATATATGATCGAAAAATCGAGCAGCAACTGACATTGCTGACAATTTTGATTGAGCCAGCCATCATAATATTTTTAGCCATTGTTGTCGGTATCGTCGTAATTGCAATGTTTTTGCCCATGATCAGCTTGATGCAAAACATGAAGCTTAGGTAAACCCATTAGCCCTATGCAGATGTAGTTTAGACGCAATTTCGTAGCGCAATTAGGATTTACCTTATGTTATCCTGGGTTATAAATTTCCGTGATAGCCTAATGATATCTGTGATGTCGCAAATTAGGTTTGCTACGTTCTTTATTCTTTCACGGGTTGTTTTTGTGATCAGCCTAAATGGCTCGTGGTATATGATAGAATTGTTATTTACGAACAGTGTACCATCGCATTTCCTCGTCTTCCAAATACCGTAGAGTTGGTCCTGAACTTCGTCATATTGTAGTATCAAATTCAAAAGGTCCTGTCGGTTGGTCGAAAATAGTAATCTACTGTCCAGGATGGGGTTGTTTGTAAAGTATATACCTCTGTTGAAAATTTTATGGAAGCCTATGAGAAAAGGTCTTTTTCGGGCAACAATACGGAATGGCTGGGAAAGTCCGAGATTGCTTTTCACCACAAGCCGCAGGGGAAATTGTTTGATGTTAGGAAATTTGATAGTATATATCTCCACTTCCTTCCCTCGAAACTTTCCGGATAGGGTGTATTTACCGAACCAATTGCAAAGTTTTGGAAAAATTTTACAAAATGCAGAATCCGCTGTTGCTTTTAAATTCAAGTCCTGGGCGATCTGTTTCATGGTGTTCGGAAACAAAATGTAAGACGAAACATCTAGAGTAAAAAATACGATCCGATTCCCAGGAAGATGAACATGCCAGCAATATCGGTTATCGAGGTGAGAAAAATATATGAACTTTGGGCGGGATCACATTTGATGCGCGTTAAAAATATCGGGATGAGCGATCCAACGAAGCCGGATAGTCCCATATTAAGAATCATTGCCAAGAAAACCACCATCCCAACTTTTATGTTTTGAGACCAAAAACCTGTCACAACGAGTGCGATAAAACCTATGACGATACCATTGAGAAACCCCTTTAAAGTTTCTCGCAGTACAACCATTAGTGAATCCCCATGGTGATATTCGCCTAAGGCAAGGCCCCTGATTGAGATTGCCAATGTTTGGGCTCCAGAATTTCCACTTAGTCCGGTTATCATTACCATGAAAACTGCCAGCACAGTGCACTGGGCAATTCTTTGTTCAAAAATGTGAATGACGCCAGCCGTCACAAATGCAATGCACAAATTTATCACCAGCCATGGCGTGCGCCTAAAAATGCTATAGGACACACTATCGTGAATACTTTCATCTCCACCTGCTCCATGCAACTTTTGGATGTCCTCCGTTGCTTCCTCCCGCAAAATATCGATAACGTCATCGTGGGTAACAATACCGATCAATCGGTGCTGCCCATCGACAACAGGCAATGTGTTGAAGTGATTTTTCGCCATCATATGGGCGACCGTTTCCTTATCCTGTTCTAGGGAACAGATGCCTTCGACTTCACTACACATCAGATCCCCAATCTTGGCGTGGGGATCGGTCCATAGTAATTTTTGTATGTTTAAAACCCCGACCAAATGTTTTTTGTCATCGGTGACATACAAACTTTCCACATTCTCCGCCATATCCTTGTTTTCTCTCAAAAATTCAATGGCTTCGTCGACCGTCATGTCTATTTTCAGGGCAGCAACATGGGGCGTCATGACACCACCCGCAGTATTTGGGTCGTAGGTCAACAGGTTGCGTAGAGTTGCGGCAACCTGCGAGGGCATTTTAGCCATCAACCGTTCCCTTACGTCATCTTCTAATTCACCTAGTAAATCTGCGGCATCGTCCGGTGCAAGGGAGCTCAAAATCTTTATGGCTTTGGCATCCCGCATTTCAGAAATGATTTCGGCCGAATCGGAAACATTCATTTCTGCCAAAACTTCGGTTACGTCGTCAACGGATAGCTTGCGTAAAACTATTTCTCTTTCTTCCTGTGAGAGCCTTTCAAGCCAAGCACCTATTTCATGGGGAGGAGTTCTTGCCAACTTGATGGCGTTCAAATTTTTGAAATCATTTTCGGCACAATCCTGCAACTCCTCAAAGGTATAGTGCCTGAGAGATGCTTTCCTGTCTTCGATGTTTCTATTTGATGACATTTTAAGGAGATTAGAAAACGAACGCAAAAACTAATACCACCGCAATTCCCACAAGATATCAAACAAATTTTGATGGCATAGGCAACATTTTATAACTTTTTGTTTTCAAAGAGCATGGAGAAAAGGAAACATTGCCGACCCATATGTTTAAGGGGTTATCTAATTTCGATGTGAAATTGGCAGCTTTATTCGAAAGATTGTTCCTTCATGTTCCTTGGATTCAACCTCTATGCTTCCATTGTGCAACGCGATACAATGTTTAACGATAAACATACCAATTCCCATGCCCTCGCGACCTTTCGTATTGGACCCCCGATGAAATAATTTGAATATCCCTTTCAATTCTTTAGATGGAATACCTATTCCGGAGTCCTTAACATAGATGGTCAACGTTTCTTCATCAAAAACCAAGTTTAAATATACCAATGTCAGCGGATCGGAATATTTTATCGCATTGTTTAGCAGATTAGAAACGATGTGGTAAAGGAGTGTCGTATCTATGTCAATAGTCCGCGGAAATGACTTTGATATTTGAAGCACAATTTTCCTCCCCTTGTTAAGATTTTCAATTTCGTTGATTATATTTTTACAAAACACCACCACATCGGAATTTAACGGTTGGAACGATAGCTGATTGCTTTGTACTTTGCCTAAAATCAATACCGTGTCCATTGTCCGTGTCATCCGCAAGATTGCTCTTTTTATTGATTGGAGATAATTTTTCCTATCGCCATCGCTTAATTTATCATTGCAATGTTCGATCAGATCAGCCGCTCCCTGTATGACCGCCAAGGGAGTGCGCATTTCATGGGATATCATGTTGACAAATAGATCTTTCACCTGATTAATTTCCCGTTCTTTTCGTAAATTTTCAAGGAGCTGTTGCCTGATAATATCTCCTTCTTCTCCGTCATTTTCACACTCTGGCACCATGAAAAGACATCCAACAAATTTTACCTCCGTTTCAGTTTTCTCCGTTATCCTGATTTTTTCAACAAACATCCGATAGACATTTTCGTCGGTGAGCAATTGATATGTCCTAATAAATGATGATTCTTTTTCCAAAAGCTTGTTTTTCAATGTATGTACTAGATCGACATTGTTTGGATGTGCATCGCTTCCGACAATATCAATATAATTGTCGCTTTGGTGGTAAAAATTCCCAATCCGTTTGTGAACATCATCGGCCAACCAGCGTATTTCCAAAGTTTCAGTATTTTTACCATAACTTCCCTGGTATAGGGCCAATTTCAAATGTTGACACGTCTCAATGGTCAACGAGGCTAGATTGCTGAATCCATGCGGACCTACGGTGTTATGTATTAGGGGACACATGATTGTTTTTTACCATAAAAAAATCCACAATGCCATACTTTTCTAAAAATATTATTACCGCTGGTTGCGAACATTTTCGATGGAATAAGAATAGAAGCCCCTATAAATGTAGGATGAAGTAATATACATCCAAACATCAAAATTTTTGTTGCAAAAATTTTTTTACCAAATATCCTTAATAGACTAGAACTTTACAAGGAGGATCGAGATGTCAAACATAGGAATTTCTAACACAAATACTAGTCAAGTAGATGCAAATGTCACCATGCCTGGCCCAACGGGTGTGGTAGGGGATATGAAGACAAATCCCATGGCAAATCCAAATATTCCGCAAAATGATGTGGGGAGCACGCAGCATGTTGGCAGGGAAGTCACGGAAGTAACCCGTCCAGGAACAAAAGCTTTTGAAAACAAACAGGAGGTGCTGGAAAAATCCGACCCCGAACGACAAAAACTAGACAGTGACGTACTAAAAGCGGTCATGGTCCATGGTAATCCGAGTGGGGCAAATTTACAAACCAATCCTTCCGTAAGTGCAGAGTATGGAAAATGATGGATAAATGCTCCACCGTACATCTAGCGGTTTTGTCGATGGGCTAAGTAATAGGGAAGCATTGTTTTCAATATCAGCTCCAAAGAGTCATATTTTGGATACCAATCCAATTCACTCCTAGCCCTATTGATATCAAAGTATAGGCGCGAAGGATCTCCAATCCGAGAGGGTCCTTCGACTGTTTTAATCGTGAGCCCGAACAGCTGTTCGACCGTTGTGACTACCTCTCTGACGGAGTATTTTTTACCACTTCCAACGTTATAGGCCATTCCTTCACCGTGAACCGATAATTTGGGGATCACATTCGCACAGGCACTGCAAAAATCGTCCACGTGTATGTAATCCCGTTCAGCCGTCAAGTCGATGGAGTCATGGGAAGTCCCAAAAATATTCACTGCGTCTATTTGTCCTAAAATATACCTCAAAAGGTTTGGAATAAGGCCAGTTCCTAGATTTTGTATGAAATATTCATTTTCTACCTCGCCCATCCCTGTGATATTCGATGCTCTAACAATTGCATAGGTTAGACCATGGGATATTCTAAAAGATTCCAGCATATTTTCGACGAATAACTGTGCATTGCCCAGTGGGCTTATGGGATTGCGAATCGTTTGTTGGGTAATTGGCATTTTTTCGACTTCCCCAAAAACAGTGGCCGAAGAGACGTATACTATTTTGCTAATATGTGACTTCAGCAAAGTATCCAATAGAAATACATTGCATAGGGCATTATTCGTATAGTACGACATTGGGTCGGTGACAGAATTTTCCACGGTGGATTTGCCGGCACATTGGATGACCATTTCGACATTTTCCTGTCTAAAAACATTTTGCAGGGAAGATTGTGCCCCGAAATCATAGCAATAGAATGGAATGTTTGATGCCAGTACCTGTTTAGCCCGCATATTATCTATGTCCATTCCACAGACACGATGGCCCAACACGCCCAATCTCTTCACCAAATGGCTGCCAACGAACCCCGCTGCTCCTATTACTAAAATACTCATCGATCCAAGCTGCTATTTAAAATTCTTCAACCGTTTGAATAGTATTATTTCCACCTAATTTACCATTTCCCGCATACTCTATCTTCCAATAATAATCTGTGGTACGATGAAGTGGTAATTGATAGTCCCTATCCCGAACGGTTACAGTAATTTTCATGAACTTGCTGTATGCACAAAACACATCTATTTCCCCGTTTGAACCTTCAGGGAAGTTGACAAGTTTAGCTTCATGCAGTAGTTCCAATATTTTTCGAATTGTTTTCCTATTTTCTTCGAGCTTAGCTTGATCATTATTGCCTTCTTTAAGTCCGTAATCAAATATTTCTTGCATTTTTTGTCTGATTATCGTGGGATTCTTTGACTCTGGTAATTTAGCATCTTTCTTCTGCTGACTACTTATTTCTGGTCGTAGTGGTAGCGCACACACTAGAGCCAGCCGAACATCCTTGTTTGCTGTGTAAAAATTTATACTATCGATGCCGTTTACAAAGGTTAAACTGCTACCCATTTTTTTCAAAATGTTATTTTCAACTTCCGATTTTTTACCTCGAAAGATCTCTTTCCAAGAAGAGAACTCTTTAAAAATACTCACATCCAGATCACGTTTTGTCTCTCTGAAGTCTTCGATTACCATGCGGAAATATTCCAATTCTTGTTTCATAGAAATTATATCATATGGGGTGAGCCCCGGTTTGTTATATTGGATGCTGTCTGGTTTGCCTAATACATCTATAATCCTCTCAATATCATCCAAGAATGGTACTATTTCCCCTTCAT
>JAIRXJ010000030.1 GCA_031268375.1 Puniceicoccales bacterium
TTTTTTGATGTAGATATTCGTTTCAGTTGGAAAACACATGAAGGAGAGCAGTATAGAAGGCAAAGAAAATGGCCAAAGAATCGCAAAGTTTTTTTCCAAGGTAGCCCAGAAATTTTTCATGGTTGAGGATAGGAGAATAGGGAGGAAGGAAAATTAGAGAGCAACCGGCGGAAGCGATGATTTCCATTGTCCTTCGTTGCTGGAGGAATGTAGCACACAACCAAGGTTTCCTTCCTTTTCCCTCAACAACTTTTTCCATTTGAACACCGTTCCCATTCCGATGCCCTTCCCCACGCCACCGTCCGTAGGCCCACGCTAAATATTTCGCTCGTTTCCTGAAATCTTCCCGATTTCACCCATGCTCTTTTACCTATGGTCATCAAGAGCGAAGGCTATGCATTGCCATCACTTTAAATGCCCTTTTCGGGTAGAATGATTACCCATTTGAGAAAAATTTACATATTTTTCGCAAAATACCATTGATGGTCGGAGGAAGAGAAATACAGTTGTGAGAAAAAACTTTTTCGGAAATTGAGGGAAACGATTAAAATATCGCTTTGATAGGGTCTATACTTCGGAGGAACATCCTCCCGTCGTATCTTTTCGGCAAAGAATCGACACCCACTGGATTCGCTAAACCATGGAAGGGAACACAAATGGGTTGCCCATTTATTTTGCTCTTGCAAATTTTTTGCACCTAAGAATCGTTGCTCCAAGTTAATGAAAGATAGAAGTCAGCTCATTGGTTTTACACTGATAATTTGTGCATTTATATTGATGTTTAAAAACGCTGCCGATCAAGCGAACCAAGCGAAAATCGCTGGCAATAGCAATGAACAAACGGACATTGTCCGTGATGAGCCCGTAGGTATCGAAGTTGCTAAGGATTTTGACATTGGGATAAAGAATTTTACGGAGGTTGAGAAAAGTACGGAGGTTGAAAAATTTTTTATGTTAGAAAATGATGTCATCGCCATCACAATTTCTGACCGAGGCGGTACGATAAAATCCACCGCACTAAAAAAATATCGGTCCGTCCAGGATCGGCCGGATGTCGTGGTTTTTAACGACGGTTGCACCATGCATGCGATGTCACTAAGTTCGAGCAATGAACAGTTTTCCAAATGTATCCAATCCGAACGATTTGATGAGGTTTCGGTGGGGAAACACGACATCGTACTGTCAAAGACTGCCCCCGAAGGATATACCATAACCAGGCAGTACCATCTGGTTCCCCAGGATAGCAAAGGTTCAGACGGATATGTCGTTGAACACAAAATTCACATCGAAAATAATACCAATTCACCACTGAATATCGGCAGTTTATCCCTATTCCTTGGTTCCATGCCGGCGACTGAAAGTGATGCCATGGGGGATTACCTAAACTTCGGAATGTTTAATGGGAAAAAAGAAAATTTCATAAAACTGCGGGATTTTAAGGCAAGTAAAGGATTTTTTGGGCTTGGGCAAAGGGAAGAACGAAAATTTATCTTCAGCAATGAAAAAATCCTGTGGGGTGCCATAAAGAATCAATTTTTTACGACCATTTTGACACCCGAGGTGGAAGCGGATGGCCATATCACATGCCCAATTTCTGTCCATGACAAATGCTCAAATAAACAGGAAGAAGGCATAGGAGCTTCAATAATCTTCAACGTTGGTAACCTCGATGGGGGGAAAAGTAAAACGCTTTCCTCGAGCATTTACATGGGCCCCAAGGATTTTTCTAGGCTGTCAAAATTGGGGAAAGAACAGGATAGGGTGATGCAATTTGGTTTTTTCGGTTCCATAAGCGAACTTCTCCTGCGGCTGATGCTAGGAATTCATGCAATAATTCCAAATTGGGGATGGACGATCATTGTGCTGACAACCATGGTAAAACTTCTACTTTGGCCACTGACAAATGCCCAGGTCAGGTCCTCAAAAAAAATGGCAGCCATCCAAAATCCCCTGAAAATAATCAAAGAGAAGTATAAAAATAATCCCCAGAAACTGCAGATGGAAACCCTAAAACTGTTTCGGGAGAATGGGATAAATCCAGCTGCCGGGTGTTTACCAATATTTATACAAATCCCAATTTTCTTTGGGCTCTACTACATGCTCCGCACGGCATCCGATTTGCGCTTTGCACACTTTTTGTGGATAAAAGATCTCTCACTGCCCGATACGGTCACGCACATTGGTCATTTCCCCGTGAATATTTTACCATTGATCATGGGTGTGACCATGTTTTGGCAGATGCATATGACACCGATGCCGACTTCGGATAATTCGCAAAAATTAATGTTCAAACTAATGCCAGCTATTTTCTTCCTTTGTTGCTACACTTTCCCATCCGGACTGGTATTATATTGGACTGTGCAAAATTTGTTGACGATTGCTCAACAATTTGCAGCGTCACACGGTAGTAAAATGCAGGATGAAAGTAACGTAAAAATTTCTACGGGGAAACGTAGTTCGCGGTTACCGAAATATAGGAAAAAATAATGTCAGGGCATAGCAAGTGGGCAACAACAAAACGACATAAGGCCGTCATCGACGCAAAACGTGGAAAAACTTTTAGCACGTTGAGTAAAGATATATCTCTGGCTGCACGCGATGGTGGTGGTGATATAAATTTCAATGCCAGGCTGAGGGTTATTGTGCAAAAAGCTAAGGAAGCCAACATGCCGGCCGATAATATCAAAAAGGCCATCCAAAAAGGCACGGGGGAATTGCCCGGCATGTCAATTGAAGAATTGACCTACGAAGGTTATATCTCAGGAGGAATCGGTGCAATCATAGAAATAACCACGGACAACAAGAATCGTGCTGCCAGCGAGATCCGCAGTGTACTGACCAAAGGCGGAGGAAATTTAACAAGTCCCGGAGCATTGATGTTCAATTTCCAAAGAATGGGACAATTTTTCATATCCAAGGAGGCGGTAACGGAAAATAGGCTGATGGAAATTGTACTGGATGTGGGGGCCGAAGATATCAAATCGGATGGCCCAGATTTTGAAGTACTGTGCCCGATTTCATCATACTACACCCTGGCGCAGGCAATAATAGGAGCGCATATCAAATGTTTGTCATCCGAAATCGCATATATTCCTAACTCTATCATACAAATAACAGATGCGGAGTTGGCTGCCAAAGTATTAAAAACCATCGAAAAATTAGAAGATTTGGATGATGTCAAGAGTGTTTTTGCTAATTTCGATATAGACGATTCAATTGAAACTTAAGGGAGAGTTATGTCGCCTATGTCACTTGGGAGACTAAATTTCGTGGGTTTTGTAAAAAAACAAATCTGTCTTCCCCATTGAGGTCACCCATGGATTCAAGTTTGTCGAAATAATTTTTGGCAAAACTTGCGATGGATTCATGTTGGGAGCTCCCCGTTTCCAATGCCAATGTACCATCTTTTGCCAAAGACTTGCCAGCTGTGCCGATGATTTTAAAGATATCAGCCAGCCCATTGTTTTTGGACACCAACGCGAATTTTGGTTCAAAATTTTTTATTTCATCCTGGGCATTTTCAAATTCTTCATCGGTCAAATATGGAGGGTTCGAAATGATCATATCAAATGTCCCATCGACACCTTCTAACCAGTCGCCGACCTTAAACCTAATGTTGGTTATCCCATTTCTCATGGCATTTTTTTGAGCCGTCGAAAGTGCATTTTGGTTTGCATCGATGGCCAAAACATTTGCTTCTGTGAAATGTTTCGCCAGAGCCAATCCGATCGCACCGCTGCCAGTCCCTAGATCTAGAATCGATCCGATTGGTCTATTCCCAAAACGTGAAATGATCATGTCCACGAGTTCTTCCGTTTCATGCCTTGGTATTAAAACATTTCCGTCGACTGCGATGGATAGCCCATAAAAATCCACTTCGCCGATGATATATTGCAATGGTTCACGATTCCCTCGTCTGGATAGGAGATGTTGAAATTGAGACAACAGACATTCTCTCATATCGTCCCGGGGATGCAGGTAAAGAAACAACCGATTACACCTGAGCAAATGCGACAGCAACAGCTCAGCATCTAGTTTGGCGGTCGCGATCCCTTTACTTTTCAAAAAGTGTTCCGATTGCTTGAGAATTTCTATTAGCGGTGGCATTTGGCTCGTAGAATACGTCTTCGCCTTGCAATATGCCTGCATATTCCCCAAAATACATACCCCAGAAATATTGCGGCCAGTGCAATATCCCGCAATAGTGCGACGAGCGACAGCACTGTCATTGAGATCAAAAATGTTCCCCATTTGGTTTGCGTATTCCAATCGACCTTTTTAAAACTTGGATAATAGATATTGCTCACCATCAACCAGGCAATCAGTAGCATTAGCGGAGGCAATATCAGGGACCACGATTTTAGATCATATTCGTTAAGTATCAGCACAAGGGAAACAATAACCCCAGCGGCAGCGGGAACAGGTAACCCCAGAAAATCGTAGCTGTTTTTTTCCTGCTCAGCCTTCGGAAGCAAAGGATGTGTTATCACATTAAACCTTGCCAATCGCACGCTGGCACACAGCAAGTACAGCAATCCAAAAATCCAACCAACTTGCCGGAAAAATGGAAATTGTTCCGTCGGCGATAATATCATCAGAAATACCATGAGGGCGGGTGCTACCCCAAATGACACCACATCAGCTATGGAATCAAATTCTTTCCCAAAGAGAGATTCTTTTCCTCCTAGCCTGGCAATTCTGCCATCCAATAAGTCACATATTCCCGAAAGAAATACAAACCACACGGCTTGCGTATAGTATGTGGTTGACATTGTTTCCGAAAGCGAGCAATACCGTGCCTGCATGGAACGAATTATGGATAGAAACCCAAAAAACAAATTTGACGCCGTAAACAAACACGGCAGCAAATAAATTTTGCTAGCATCTGCCAAATTTATACTTTCACCTTTTACTTTCACCGGAGCCTATCTAATAAAGATTTACCAAACCGCAAGTTGGAATTCTTTTTGCAAAAATACGCCCTTTGTTATTTATACCAGGGCCATTTCTCCCAATTGGGATGGCCCATCATGGGGTGTGGAGTACAATGTCACAGCGCCTATCGAGGGCACTGTCTTCTTTGTGTCGAACACTTTTATTCGCTTTGACTGAGCCGAGTGAAGCAGTGATGATTCTATTTGCGTCAATTCCTAGGGACACGAAAATATCCCGGACAGCCTCCGCACGCCGTTTTCCAAGTGCGTCATTATAGGATTCTTTTCCAAATTTATCGCAATTCCCAACGACTAACACACAAAGTGTTTTATCTTTTATGAAGACTTGGACTATTTCAGCTATTTTGATCTGTTCAGCTCTCAAAATTTTTGAGCTGTCGAAATTGAAATATACGGATTCAAGCACATCCGCCGATGTATAATTATACTCCGTTTTTTGAGCATCAAACCCATGGGCGATGAAATTATCTCCACTATCATCATCATCTTTATCTATAAAATATTCGTCGGAACAATTCTTTTCTGTTACTATCGTATCCTGAGGGGATAAGGATTTACTTTCGGAAAAATCAAGGAAAGAACATCCCGCAAGGGCAAAAATTAAACTCAATGTACAAATACACCTTATATATCTATCCAACATACCAAAGCCGATACTATTGACCATTGTGCCATGTCAATTATAATCATCTTATTCGTTGATTTTTCACGAAACTTTCATTCTTTAGCCACGGATGCAACTACAGGATCGATTACAGCGTGATTTTTTTGCCGAAGAAATTACCAAAAATTTTTCCGTAATTGCATCTGCTGGGGTTGGAAAAACAACAGCCATTACTGAAAGAATTGTAAATCTTGCCATAGGAGATTTGCATGGAGTACCGCGGACAAAAAAATTGGTCGCCGTTACATACACGGAGGAAGCGGCAAAGGAAATCAAAGATCGCGTTTTTCATAAAATTTTCCAAAAAACTGAACGGTCGTATCAAATGCGGGAACTCTGCATACAGCATCTGGAATCAGCGTTTTTTGGCACCATCCATGCGTTCGCTTCGAAATTTTTAAAATCCCATTGTGCCCTGATCGGGTTACGCAGTGATTTTAAAATTATCTCCCACGAAGAATCTTTTTGGGAAGAATTCATAGCTTCCCTAGGCAATGTGCTAAAAATTATTCCGCAGGAAATTCAGAACGATTTTTTATGCACCCATGATGTCGATAAATTATTGGTACATGCTCGGAATCATAGTCCTGCGGACCTGTCGAATTTAGCGGATACTCCCATGCCGGCCATAAACATCGATAATATTTTGGCCTATAAACCTAAAGGTAATGAAAGTAAAAGTGCACACTTTCTTCACTTGCTACGGGAATGGGATCTTTTTCGGAAAAACGGCGACTATTTCCCCATGCCAGATTGTGCTGAAATTTGCAACAGTCACAACCTAATCGAATTGTACCAATCGGAGTTGAAGGATTTTCTTCATTGGAAACAAAATTCTGAAAATTTTTTCACCGCAAGCCTTGCTCATCTGTATAGAAATTTTCGCATTGCGAAAGGACAATTAAAGTATGAAGATTTAATCAATTTGTCCATAGGCCTTCTCAATCATTCAACGGTAATAGAAGAAATAGAAAACGATCCCTATCGCGTGATTTTAGATGAAGCACAGGATACCGATGCACAGCAATTTAGGTTGCTTCTCGGCATCTCACAGAGAAATCTCCGCGAAGGGATTTCAATGGACATATGGAAAAACTTTCCCGAACATGGTCATTTCTCAATGGTAGGTGACCCTCAACAATCCATTTACTGCAACCGAGTAGATGTCAGCACCTACATGGCTCTACACAATTCGATGGTAGAATCCAATGCTGCCCATGGGTTGACATTTTTTGTTACCATGCGATGCTCCGAAGCAATAGCGAATTTTGTGAATGACAGATTTCAAACCATTTTCAATGACATAAAATTCGTTCCCCTAGTCCCTAGGCCAGACTGTCAACAGGGAGAAGTAAAAATTTTGAAACTACACAGACAAATGGGGGAAAACATTCAATCATCGGCGTCCCAAACGGCAGTTCTTTTCCTTGGGAAAACGCCTGGGGATTTTGAAGTAGAAAATTGGTCAGACATTGCAATTTTAGCCCCTCGCAAGGATTGGTTGATGGAAATTTCCCAAAACTTTACTGCCAATAAAGATCTTCCGGATGTCCAATTACATTTCGACAATGCCAATGGCAATGGTGCTTCTCCCATTCGCTGGCTGGCGTCCTGTTTGAGATACGTGAACAACCCCTCCGATCGGCGTGAATTTGCGGGCATTTTACGGGAAATTTTTGGAATCAAAAGCCAGGAAATTATAAACTATTTCAGGCATAATAATAGCCAGACATGTGAAAAAATCGACGGCGAATTCACCGATATGCGCAGTGAAAGATATGATACCCCATTGGCAAAATTTTTATTAGCAATTTTAGGTCGGTTCAAAATTTTCCACCGCATTTCTTCCCTCAACATCTATGCCGAAAAAAATTTGTTGACCAAAATAAAACAAACGATCGAGTTATGCTACTTCGCCGAATCACAGCAAATGAACATCGTGGAAGCAGAACAATTTCTAACGGATAAAATCGACACATTGAAAGAATCAGACAATGTCAACATTTCTGCCGTACAATTTGTGACATTTCACAAAAGCAAAGGCCTGGAGTGGCCAGTGGTCATATTGCCATTTATGTGCCGTAAACGGCAGTTTAAAAGCGATAGGGAGACAAAATCCTTGGCCAAGGAACAACTTTTTTTGGAATTATACGCCAATGAATGTCGCCTGCTGTATGTAGCTTGCACACGAGCTAAAAATAAGCTCCTGCTATTGGATGACTCCGAAATATTTGACGAAAAAACATTGGCACACATGGTTTCATCCGGAAAAATTTTATTAAAAACCAATTAAAATATTTTGCCATGGTAGCGTACACATGCACTCTCCAATAAACAGTGGGGAGGAAAATGTGTCGGGCAGGTATGAGTTGCCCAAAATGGTGTTTGCAAAATTTTCTTTGTTAATTTTTTAAATTTGATTCACATGGAAGATAGGTATGATTACGATCGAGGGCATACATAATAGGGCAGTAGTATATGCAAAAACATTGGATGAGAATTGCGAAAATCAAATTCGACAGTATTTGGATCACCCGCTGTTTGCCAACACAACCGTACGAATCATGCCGGACGTTCATTTCGGCCAGGGTGCGACGGTAGGATTTACGGCCACATGTAACGAATATGTCGTTCCTTCCATTGTTGGTGTGGACATAGGTTGTGGGGTAAATGCCTATAATCTTGGGAAGGGCAGTGTGGCATTTGATAAATTAGACAGGTACATCAGAAAACGCATACCGGTTGGTAAGGCGATTAACCCATCGCCACACCATATGCTGGAACAGGCCTACGGATACGTTGCCGATGGTAAAGTAAGTTTTGTCGAGTTTAGGGAAAAAATTTACGAACTTTCGAAAAAACTTATGCTCCCCCCAACACGCATATTTGCAGGGTTGGGTACGCTGGGTGGAGGTAACCATTTCATAGAAATCGATAGGGATAAAAGCGGTTGTCGCTGGCTCTTGATTCATACGGGGAGCCGCAATTTGGGAGCAAATGTTGCCAAGTATCACCAGCAAGTTGCCGCCAAAAGGAATGGAGACAGTGCAATTAAATTTTTATCCGGCATGGCAGCCGATGACTACATTACCGATATGGTCACAGTACAGCTTTACGCACGGGGGAATCGTGCGTTGATCGCATTTCAAATTGGGTGTGATTTTCTGAAAACTGCCCATGATAAGTTGCAAGCCATAGAGAGTATTCACAACTACATCGACTTTAAACACAAAATAATTCGCAAGGGGGCCATATCGGCCCAAAAAGGAGAACAGCTGGTGATTCCGTTTTCCATGGCAGACGGTGCAATAATTGGAATCGGCAAAGGAAATCCCGAGTGGAATTACTCGGCTCCCCATGGTAGTGGCCGTAAGATGTCCCGTTCCAAAGCAATGGAGTTATCGCTGGACGAATACCGAAAGCGCATGGCAAATGTTTGGTCGAGTTGCGTTGGAGAAAATACCATCGACGAAAGCCCCATGGCCTATAAGCACACGAAGAATGTTCTCGAGTTAGTGGACGATACTCTGGAAGTTTCGCATCGCCTAACACCGATTTATAATTTCAAATCGGAGGCATAACCGGAAATGGGATGGGAGTTTAAAAAATATGCTTCTATTCCCTTTTCTTTCTGGCAATTATCTCTTTTTTAAGTGACATTTAGAGATGGTACTTTTGAACGGTCCAGGAGGGAAATTATATCTTCGCCGGTAGGTGTTTTACAGCCTCCCAGAGGCATAGGCAATCGGAAATTATTTGTGGAAAATCTTTGAGAGCAATTTGATTAGCTGCATCGCAGGTAGCCTTTGCCGGCTCGGGGTGTATTTCAAAAAATAGACCACCTGCACCACTTGCGAGTGCTGCCCTTGCCAGAGTGGGAACAAAGGTTCTCTCTCCGCTTGTACCATTTGGGTCTGCACCGGGCAATTGTACGCTATGTGTGGCATCGAAGATGGTTGGATACCCATTCGATTTCATGATTATGAATGAACGCATGTCGACGACTAGGTTATTGTATCCGAAAGTTGTCCCACGCTCAATTTGCCAAATTTCTTGGGCTTTCGATTCTTTGAGCTTATCAACAACGTGTTTCATTGCATGGGGTGAGAGGAATTGTCCTTTTTTTACGGAAACTATCCTTCTGGTCTTAGCCGCTGCTGTCAAAATGTCCGTTTGCCTACATAGAAATGCAGGGATCTGTAACACATCGCAAATTTCTGACACGGGAGTTGCTTGTTCCGGCAGATGAATATCGGTGGTAACGGGCAAGCCATAGCGATTTTTGACTTCGCCAAGGAGCCTAAGCCCTTCCTTGAGACCCACCCCCCGTTCACTGTAAATCGACGTCCTGTTTGCCTTATCAAAGGATCCCTTGAATACGATTTTGAGTTCTGGGAATTTACTCCGAAGTGCCACAAGGCATTCGGCAGCGGAAAGTGTCACATCTTCATTCTCTAGGGAGCAGGGACCCGCTATTAGCAACAATTTGTTCTCTTCGAAAAACATCAACGGAACCGAGATTGAAAAATTTCGATGGCGAATCAAGTAGCAAAGTTTGCCCGTTCATCCGCATCCGTTTTCAAAAATCTTTTTACCTCTTCCAATAGTGAAAATGTCGTTTTTTTCGTTTCCTCAAGCTGGGACCTATCGTCAACCTTTGCCTCTGCGAATAGATAAAATTTGATCTTAGGTTCTGTTCCACTAGCCCGCAGGGCAAATTTTACACCATTTTCCAATGTTAGGAAAAAGAATTGTTGGGGTGGAATAGCTTTCCCATCGGCATCTTGGATCCTTTGTTTGGCAAAGTCGACAATTTCCGTTACTTTGCTACTATCAATCCGTTTCGGTGGGTTTTTTTGGTAACTGGCCAGGATGTTTTTGATTTTCTGTGCACCATCAGCTCCTTCGTAGTAAATATTTAGAACTGATTCGCCAAAGTAACCATACTTCACGTACATATCATCGCGGAGGTCAATTAGCGTTTTGCCAAATGATTTTGCATAGGCGGCTAATTCGCAGGCCATCAGACATGCGGAATTGGCATCCTTGTCGCGAACATTGTTCGCCGATAAACAACCGTAACTCTCTTCGCATCCAAAAATGAACAGGGTGCTGTTTTTTTGGAGCAAGTCATCCCGCTTTGCCCCTAGGGTTTTGTCATAGTTTATGGAAATTCCCGTGGATTCATACTCATTCCCCAACATTCCACTTTCATAGTCGAACATTTTTTCCCCGATCCATTTGAATCCCGTCAGCGTATTGATGCACTTTATTCCATTCAGATCGGCGATTTTATCGATGAGGGGGGTCGTTACAAAGGTTTTTATTACCGCCGCATTTTTTGACCCTTTGGCGGGAATTTTTCGCAAAAATTTTAGCTGCGAAATCCTATGTTCGGCGAGCAAAGCTCCCGTCACATTTCCCGTAAAAATTTCAAACTCCCCACTGCTATTTTTAGCAGCAATTGCTAACCTATCGCCGTCGGGATCAGTTGCTAAAACAAGATCTGCATTTTCCTTTTTAGCCAAGGCAATGGACAGGTCTAGGGCTTCCTTATTTTCCGGATTTGGAGATTTAACCGTTGAAAAGTTAGGGTCTAGGTCGTTCTGTTCCTCCACGACGCTGTGACTGATTTTGTTAGCTTCCAAAAGCGGAATCGTAGCTACACCACCCGTTCCGTGCAGGGGAGAAAATACGACATGTACGGGATAGCTTTCCAAAAGATCTTTGCGCAAAATTGTTTCCCTAACGGCAGACTGATAGCATGCGTCAATGGATGTGTCTAAAATTGTTATGCCCGACATATCCTTTCTGCAAAATTGACAAATATGATCCATTGTCACACCGTTAAATTCTGATATTACCCCGGACGCATGGGGATCAACCATCTGTGCCCCATCGGAAAAATAGGCCTTAAACCCGTTGTCATGCCATGGGTTATGGCTTGCAGTTATCATGATGCCAGCTATGCAACTCAAATGACGCACACTGAAACTTAATTGTGGGGTAGATCGTGGAGATGCATAAAGAATCGCGTGTCCCCCCAGATTCTTCCATGTGGAAGCAGCCAACTCTCCAAAATGTTTGGAAAAATGCCTTACGTCGTAGGCAATCACGACCGATGGCAATTCGTGGGCTCGGTGATTGTTTTTCAGAAATTTTGAACAATAGTTAAATAGTGCGACCGTTGCCCCGATGATATTGAAATCGTTCAAATACGCTGTTCCAACGGCAGCAAAATCCGGCCTATTGGTTTTGGAATTCCCACGCTCGGGGCTGGTGACCACCTCCGGGATCGTTCGACTGCGCATGCCTCCAGTTCCAAATTCCAATGTCCTAAAAAATCTATTATTAATCTCATCGACAAGCTGCCGGGCGACGAGTTCATCCATCGATTGGCGTGCCCAGGTTGGCAGATTATCACAATTGTACACGCGTGTCATATTTTCCGCCGTCGTCGCCAGCACATTGTCTCTTAAAAACCTTTCCATCGCAGTGTTTCAAGGGAACTATTTTTTTTCAAAAAAGAAAGCTAAAAAATAAAGTGTTTGGTTAGTGTTAAAAATTTTATTTAGTTATTTCTCAGTTTCATCAGAATATATGAACGACGATGGTGTAAAAAAATTGTTCGACAAGGTGAATGTTTTGGAGGTCACAGATTTGCGAAACTTAATAAAACATCTATGGAAACAACGGGAATTTTTCAAAAAGACTTTCGATATTATTCGGGATAGTATCGTTGTGATCAACGGCAAGGGAGAAATTTTTTACTGTAACCAGTCAGCCTGTGATTTGTTGGGAATTAGCAACCCAAAGCAGTCCAATGTTCTATGGAAATATATTCCTGAATTTGTCGTATTTTCCGATTTGGACATGTCATCGATTGGCACAAGCAATTCTTTCCTTTCCAAAGCAATTAAGATTTCGTATCCGCGCAAAAGCATATTAAATGTGACCGTTACCCATAATTATAGCAATTATGACGACGATGAAAATATGTTTGTTCTGAGGATCGTTGATATTACGGAGGAACGTGCCTTGGCGGAAAAAATGTTAAACGATGAAAAAATTTCATCGGTCACACTCCTCGCCAGTGCCGTTGCCCATGAAATAGGAAACCCATTAAATGCCATCAGCCTCCGCCTGCAATTGATGCAACGCCAGTGTAAGTCCTTGAAAAATGTCGATGAACGTATGAAATTGGAAACCTCGGCGGGGATTTGTTTGGATGAAATTGCCAGATTGGATAGCATCGTTAGGAATTTTTTACATGCTATCCGTCCCCAAAAGCCGAAATTTACCAGCCTTCCACTGGGCAAGGTTATGGAGGATACCATTGGTTTAATGGAGGCAGAATTTAAATCTTTAAACATAGAAGTGGTCAATCGCATTGGTCCATTGCCACTAATTCTCGGAGATTATTCCCAATTGAAGCAGGTTTTTTTCAATGTTTTAAAGAATTCCTGTGAAGCAATCTCCAGCGGTGGTACGGTAATAATTGAAGGATCTGCCAGCGACGATGATGTCATTTTGGTATTTACGGACAATGGGGTTGGAATTCCCTGTGACCTATTGGATAAGATTTTTCAGCCATATTTTTCCACCAAGAGGGAAGGGAATGGTCTGGGAATGGTAATCATTGAAAGAATTCTGAGGGAACACGGGGCAACCATCGACATCGCGAGTGCCAAAAATGTTGGGACAAAGATTTCCATCAGCTTCCCAAGAAAGGATAAATGCATGCCTCTTTTAGAAACGGATAATGATTCCCGGGCATCCCATGTGCGAAATGTGTTGCCATAGTAGAAATTTTTGTTCATTAAAAACGTGGATGTCCCGTAGAAAATATGATTTCATCTCCCTGCTCATCTCCGTGGTGTTTGTGGTTTTGTGTATCCTATGCATAACCCCCGATGAAACTATCAGTTTAAAAAAACAAACAAATGTACCCTACATATCCGCGGTAAAAGGTAACCCGTGCATTGAACAGAGTTTTTCGGCGGGGGTTTTTTTACCAACGATTCATAATGTCCATTGCCGTGCCTCAATGCCAACCCTGGAATGTGCCATGGAAGTACTGGAGGTGAGGAGTATAAATGTTTTCAATGGTAGAGAAAAATCGTCCATCGTATCCGCAATCGACTTACTACAAAATACCATGCCCTACAACATTCTCAGTGACATAAACATTTCCGAAGTACGTGCGTTGGCGGATATGGATCTCAATGTGGCAACCAATGGGATATTTTGTGAAAATATCATGACGGGAGACCGGTGTAATCTAAATGGGCAAAACATTGATGGGGAAAGTAATATTTTATTGTGCAAAATCGGCGATATGGTTTTCTCATCTCCCGGTGAATTTTCTCAAATTTTACCGGTAAAAGGAAATTTTTTGGATGATGGGCTTGGAGGTACAAAATTTTTGCGACTAAAACCTTTCCGATGAAACGCTAGCATGAAACAAAACACAAAAACTTGGTTGCTTGTCGACGGGCACAACATGGCATTTCGATGTTTCTACGGTGTTCCACAAATGACAACCACCTATGGGCTACACGTCAATGCGATTTATGGATGGGTTCGATCACTGTGGAAATTGGAAGACATGATCCAACCGGATGCCGTCTGTGTATTTTTTGATTCGGGGGGTTCGACCGCTAGAAAGAACATTCTATCCACATACAAGGCCAATCGAAAAGTTATGCCCGAAGAGCTCAAACAGCAGCTGGAATACATGAATCTGTTATCGGTGGCCCATGGATACTACATAACCGCAAAGGAAGGCATTGAAGCGGATGACCTGTTGGCCAGTTTTTCTAAAAAATTGAACGAATGTGGGGAAACGTCATACATCGCCAGTGGAGACAAAGATTTTGCCCAATGTGTCGAAGGACATACCTTTCAGATGTTACCTCCAACCGCGCAATCTAAGGGTACGTGGCGGATTCTAGACCGACAGGGGATCAAAGAGAACTTCGGTGTTTTCCCGGAACAGATTGTCGACTATTTGTCCCTGTTGGGCGATGCTTCCGATAATATTTCGGGAGTCGATGGGATAGGGGCTAAGAGGGCGGAAAAGTTTTTAAACCAATTTGGTAACATTGAAAATTTATTGCAAAATCTTGATAAAATTTCCTCCGAAAAAGTTAGAAAAAATCTATCAAAATCCATCGAACTCATAGAACGTAACCGCGAATTGATCACATTGCGAAAAACAATGGAATTTCACGTTCCAGCAACGACGATTAGCAGGAGTCCCGAGGATATTTTTAATTTGCTTCAAAATTTGCAACTGAACTCGCTTCTTACGTTTGCCCACAAAAGGTATGAACTTCCCGACCAGGCGGAATTGTTTGACATATTATAGGAGAATATTCGTAAAAACTTTACAAAAATGAAACAAACGTTTGACTTTTCAAAAATGCCAAATAGTCAGGTTTTTCACTCTAAAAAGAGTGGGCGAGAAATTCATCTCGCCCAGTGTAATTCTCATCAAACTAAATCTAACGGTAAGAGATTTCCTCTCACGTAAAATTAAGACTTAGGAAATCGCGGTTTGTTCAAAAAAAATAAAAAATTTTTCAAAATTCGGTTCAAACCCATGAATCTATGGTCGCCAAAAAATTTTCCCCAAAAATTTTTTCCAGGATCGGTCATCGTCCACTATTTTTTAATTCCAGCTCCCATAAAAAATCTTCCAGAATGATCATGGCGGCCTGCGAATCAATGATTCCTCGATTTCGCCGTTTTCGGGTTTTAGAAGCCGATTGTTTCGTGTAGAATAATTTTTGTTCATTGGTCGCCTGTTCGCTCGTTAGCCGTTCATCGACGAGATTGATTTTAATGTTACTCGGCAGCTTACTCGACAAAATCTCTATGAACCTATCCACCTGTTTCGCCATGTCACTCCGGGTTCCATCCATATTCATCGGATAGCCGATGGCGATTCCATCGACACTGTTTTCCTTCACCATCGTACAAATTTTTTCCACCTTTTCGTCATCGCACTCCGTGACTATGGCCTTCATGGGAAGTACAAGTTTGACATCCCAATGGTAGATGCTAATTCCGACCCGCCTAGAGCCATAATCTATGCCGAGATAATTCACATCCAGGATGTCAAAAAATTTTTCGGCCATGTCAATCGCCGTATTTTTTCCGCTGTGCCAATTGGGTCGTTTTCGAATTATCCCTAGAAATTTATGGATGAAATTTGTCCATGAATTTTGTTGAATTTATGAACTTTTTGATTAGCAATTAGAAACATAGTTCTTTGCAATTTGGGGGTGCCATGGATTCGATTGTGTGTTATAGGTTAACATTGCATGTCGGAGTTGACGGTAGGCTTCGTTATCAAATCGTTACAATAATAAATGGCAACAATGTCATCAATGTTGACTTCAGCAATGGAGTCAACAAAGCTGCAGCTTAGCCGCAGCACATCATCCCGCCCGATGCTCGATGGGGCAGGAATGGTGTTGATCTATCGAGCGTCTCCATGGAATTTCGCAGTGTTCCATGGGGATAACTTATACTGCGATGGTCATGGTATGATGTGCCGATGCATGATATTAGGATGAAAATTAATCATTGGACAAACATGTAGGCGTGTTTTCCGAAGATGCACAAGACGCGGGTTCAATTCCCGCCACCTCCACCAGTAATAGCCATATGTTTCGTTGGTAGGGATGAAAATATTTATATATTTTTGTTGACACAAAATCGATGGAGAGTAAGCTAATCACCGTTAAGGTACGATAATAGGTAAGCAGAGTAAACTCTTTGCCGACAAGAAGATGGAAGGGAATTTTCCTACTCTTTTACTTTATCGTTGAAAGTTTGCGAAAGGAGACAGATGGTTAGTGTAAAAGCAAAGACACGACGTAAGTTCATGAATAGTCTACCACCGGGGGCTAAATTGGACTATAAGGAAGATGTCGATAGGTTACATGCGGATGTTATGGAAAAGGTAGCCGTTTCACAGGAAAAGGCAGAGGAAGCCTTGGCTCAGAACACAAAATTGGCAAAACAAATACGGGATGTTTTGGATAAGCAACAAAAAATTTTTGCCGCACTGGGATGTAAACCGGGGGAAGGAAATCCCGTCGTCAAATGTTTAAAGGACAAGCTATCGGGGATCGAT
>JAIRXJ010000046.1 GCA_031268375.1 Puniceicoccales bacterium
CACAAAACAGGACACAGCCGCGATGCAGGCGGGCCTTACAGCTCCTCTTAAATTGTGAACAAATTTTGGGAAAAATCGGATATCTACGCCGAAAAATCTAAGAGCTGTCGTCACTTTACTTTCTATCTCCCTAAGTAGACCTACTATGGATGACCTTGGATCTTCTGCCGCCAATCTAATTGGAGATGCGGAATCGCTTTGAGGAAGAATTTGACCAAGGTCAAGTGTTAGGGAGCTCGCTGATGAATCCATATATTACCCTTTAGTATAAATATTTGTCAAAACAGAATATGAGTGTAAAATATCGATGCTTTTTGTCAATGGAAATTTATTTAATTTTTTAAAAAAGGTAAAATAATCATTCCAATTGCCGTTGAATTTAATGCAATGGAGGTTTTTACTGATTTTCAAGACTTAGAAAGGAAGGAAAAATGGAAAAGGTGGAAAGGTTGATACACCGTTTCTGGAGAGGAATAAAGATTTTGTGGCTGGTTTCAAAAAAACCTTGTGAAGGGGGTTGGTTTTTAATAGGAATCCGGCCAGATTTTTTTGGATAAAAGAGAAAAATATGCTAGAGTTAGACATAAGGCCTTTCGATCCAATTGTTTTGTTGCTATTTGGAAAGCAATATAGCCTGTACGAAAGATGCATGTGGGGTTTCGTCACGGCTTTCGTCGTGGCATTGGTAATAGGCAAGCCCATAATAAGGACACTTTTAAAACATCAAGTGCGTCAAGTTTTTCGGACCAAACAGCAGGTGAAGAGCTTGGCGATTTTACATGACCACAAAAAGGGGGTTCCCACCATGGGAGGCATCATAATTGCCTTGGCTTCGCTCATTGCGACTGCCATTTGGGCATCTTTTAACGATTTGGTCATTATATCCCTGTTGATTTACTTTCTTTGTTCCCTGTTGGGGGCAGCCGATGATATTTTAAAAATCATAAAGGGAAATTCGAAGGGGGTAACGTCCAGGCAAAAACTATGTGTGCAGGCGCTGATAACTGGTTTTATTTTCTACATAGCGTCACAAAATCCGTCCATTAATAACCTTTTGACGCACGTGCATTGGAAATGGTTTCATGGCTACTTTGATCCGCAAATTGCCATAGCGGTAATAGTTGTTTTTTATTTTTGCGTCATCGCTGGGACGAGTAATGCGGTAAATTTAACCGATGGCATTGATGGGCTAGCCATTGTAAACATAGCTCTGTGCTTTGTGTCTCTTGGCGTATGTGCCTTCTATTCGAGCAACGTAAACATTACCAGGGAAACCATGCTATCATATATCGCTGGTTCCACGGAATTGGCAGTTTTATGCACATGTTTTGCGGGAGGATGTTTTGGCTTTGGTATTTTTAATATACACCCAGCTTCTATTTTTATGGGAGACATAGGTTCCATTGGACTTGGGGGACTATTAGCCATAGTCGCTTGTTTGCTACGGTTACCATTTATTTTACTGGCCGTGGGGATAATTTTTGTAGTCGAAGCACTCTCCGTCATTCTACAGGTAACTTCAAAAAAAGTTTTTAAGAGAAAAGTGTTCCTGATGGCCCCGCTACATCATCACTTCGAATTAAAAGGATTTCTAGAAAGTGAAATTGTTAAGGCTGCGTTTTGTCTGCAGGTTATCAGCATACTAATAACACTGTTTGTCGTATTTTATGGATATGATGGATGTCATTAATTCGTCAGGAACAATCGGTATTCTGGGGTACGGAGTAACCGGGAAAGCCGTGGTACGATTTTGTGAAAAGCGGAGAATTCCGTACAAAGTTTTTAACGAATCAGGATCCCGGGAAGAACAATTTTCAAAGGAGGAAGCAAAGCAGTGCCATCTAATTGTTAGAAGTCCCAGTTTTATACTTTCCCATGGGTGGACAAAATTGGCAATGGCTGCGGGATGTTATTGCCTAGGTGAATTGGATCTAGCATCATGCTTTTGGCATGGGAAAACTGTGGCAATTACGGGAACAAATGGGAAAACGACGACCACAGAATTTGTTGCCCATGCGTTGCAAACCCATGGTCAGAAAGCAGTCACATGTGGGAATGTGGGGCGACCCTTCATAGAAATAATAGATTCTGACATCAATGAACATGACGCTTGGGCTGTCGTAGAGGTGAGTTCGTTTCAAATGGACGGAGGAACGTTGTTCAGACCAGACTATGTCCTGTGGACAAATTTTGCAGATGATCATTTGGATGTTCATGGGGGGATAGGGGAATACTTTAATTGTAAAGCAAACTTGCTTAGAAGTGCCAAAACGCCCAATGGTCCTCAAAAGCATTGCTTTGTCGGCCAAAGTGTGCATGACTTCTGTGAAAATTTACAAGTTACAGACGTTTTGGGAAAATATACCATCTGTTCGAAATTTAACCTGTTACCTCCAGAGTCAGCACTAAATATTAGAACGCAGCAAGAGAATTTTGCCCTGGTCCAAGAGTTTTGGACCTGCAATGATTTTCCCATTGGGTGCCTGGGAGAGGCTGCCCTGACATTTAAAATTCCTCCCCATCGCCTCCAAAAAGTTTCCAAAATCAAAGGGCGTGATATGCAAACGGGGAAAGAAAAAGAGGTGGAATTTTGGAACGATTCGAAGGCAACCAACCTTCATTCATTGAATGCTGCATTGGCATCGTTCAGTAGAAAAGTTATCCTGATCGCCGGTGGAAAATCAAAGGATGAGCCCCTTGAAAATTTTCAGAAGATCGTGGCGGGACGGACTAAGGCCCTGTTGTTGATGGGGGAAACAGGTAAAATTTTATGCCAGGACCTGGATGCGAGTTTGGTCAAAAAATTGGAGGCTTGTAAGTTTTTTCCAAACGATGGAGGTTTGGAAAAACTAATGGTCGACATTGTCAAGTATGCCTTCACCATAGCTGAAGATGGAGATGTGGTGCTGCTAAGTCCAGGGTTTTCGAGCCTCGATTGGTTTAAAGACTATGCAGAGAGGGGAAAATTTTTTGAAAATGGAGTTTTATGTTTGAATTTACAAAATAAATGACAACTATACCGAAGGAGATATTATAATATGAAATTGCAAAATGTGTTAATTGTATATATTTTTACACCATTCGCATTGCTGATAACCGGGTGCTCCATCTTTGATGGAGCCAATAGGAAAAGACACAACAATGTTGCCTATTCTATCTCCTCTGAAGTAGCTGTCGATGGAGCAAGTGCGAGGAAAAAGCCCACACAACCAAGGCAATCATTTGAAGAAACGGGGATGGACAGTCGTTTTTTCCGAGATATCAATACATTTGACCCGGTCTATGAAATTTATGTTGTCCAAAAAGGAGATACAATCTATGGGATTGCCAGGGAGGTAAAAATGTCACCGGCAACGCTTATGGCTATCAATGGTTTAAATAAGGATAGCAAACTGATGGTGGGTCAGCGATTGAAAATTGAGAGTGGTAAAGCTTTCGGAAGGACATCGCCGGTTACACCCGCGAAAACGACCGTTTACACCGTCCAAGCAGGAGATTCTTTATCCAAGATAGCACATATGTACGGCGTTACGGTAAAATCGTTAAAAGCAGTGAATGATTTATCTTCTGATAAATTGACCATAGGACAGAAGCTAACTATTCCGGAATCCACGGCTAAAGATTTTAATGCCAATAGTTCAGCAAAATCCCAAAGAATGTTGGATGGTGATGGCAGGTATACCGTAAAACCGGGAGATAATTTGACTTTGATTGCGAAACATTTCGGCGTAAAGCAAGCCGCTTTACAGGAAGCCAATAACATAGACAATCCGAACAAATTACGCACTGGGCAAAAATTAATCATTCCTGGCAAATTAGCCATTGCTGCGGATGAAGCGAATAGCGTAAAGGAAAAGAAGAATAACGCTCTTGTTCTTCCACCGCAGAACACGTCTAAAACTTCATCGGGTAATTTATATGTGATAAAAAGTGGTGATACCATCGATAAAATTGCCCGTGATTTGGAAGTGGAAAAGGCGGATTTGGTAAAATTAAATAACCTCGAGAACAATTCCTCACTGCAGGGAGGGAAGAAGCTTCTAATTCCACAGAAAAAAGCAGTAGTTCCCGTTTCCCACGCTTCCGATGCAAAAAGCGAAGATTTTTTTGAAAACTTTGAAGAGATTCCTGTCATCGAGGTCAAAGATTAATCTTTTCTATGGTTTTAGAAAAATTAGAAGCATATTATAATTACTTCAGCCAGCGTAAAGCTGGCTGGTTTATTTTACTGTGTACCGGACTACTAATTGGGCTCGGTCTCATTGTTTTATCGAGTGCCAGTTTGTCATTCATCAAATCGGAAAATCATTTTCACAAACAATTGCTGTGGTGTACCCTCGGTGTTCCACTTTTTTTAATCGGATGTTTCGTTGATTTAAAATTTTTGAAAAAACGTTGTTCATGGATTTTAACACTTTTTGCCATCGCTTTGGTTATTGTATTAATTCCAGGCATTGGGAAAATGGTCAATGGGTCGAGGCGATGGATAGCCGTGGGAGGTTTCAATATTCAAGTTTCAGAATTTGCCAAGGTTGCCGTAATATTCTGGTTGGCACAATATTTAAACAATAGCGAAAGTAATCGGTCGAGTTTTAAGATTGGCTTTTTGATCCCTTTGCTGGTAGTCGCCAGCATGTGCGGTTTGATATTCCTAGAGCCCGACTATGGCACGGCGATGTTGATTGGGGCGGTGACGGTAACGCTATTGTTTTTGGCAGGGGCCCGATTATTGTACATATGGTTCGCCATATTTGGTGGATTATTGGCCATATCAATTTTAATATATCTGAATCCCACCCGAATGGGTCGAATAGTTGCGTTTCTCGACGTTGAAAACAACAAATTGTCTGGGGCATACCAACTCTGGCAGGGGATGCTTGGTTTTGCTTCCGGTGGATTGTATGGAAGGGGACTAGGGCAAGGTCGCCAGCAACTGGTTTATTTGCCGGAAGCCCATACGGATTTTATTTTCCCAATATTCAGTGAGGAATGGGGGAGCCTAGCTGCCATTTCGGTATTGGCAATATATTTAACACTTTTTTTAACCATCACACATTCTGCGAAAAAACTTCATAATAATTTTGCCAAATTTCTAGCCTATGGCATAGCCCTGACCATAATTTACCAAGTGATAATCAACGTTGGCGTTGTTACTGGCTTACTTCCAACAAAGGGTATGGGACTTCCTTTCATAAGCTATGGAGGGTCTAACCTGGTATTACTCTCTTTCATGATTGGACTTTTATTGAATTGTTTCAGTGAAGATCAAAGGGAATGGGAATGTCGCAATTCGAATGGGGAACAGCTGCGAAAGCCGACCAAGGGTCAACTCAGCAGCCCTTTTCCGCATTAGTGCCGATTATATCTGAGATATGAAAGATTTTCAAAAAAAATAATTTCAAAAAGAAAATTTTTCTTGCATTGCTATAAATTTCGTATAGCCCATTGCACAACATAAAGATTTCTCTTGGCGGAGAATTTTTACCAACAATTAATTAGACAGAAAAAGGACTCACAAAATTCACAGGCGAGGAGCCTCAGGCAAGCGATTTTTTTTAAGCCCTATGGTCAATGTTGTTAATGTGTCTAGGTCTTAGGGAAAGTTAGGGTCCTGATTCCCATCAAATTAAGCAAATTCGCCGATGAATTTTTAGTAGAGAAACAGGTGGGCTTGAATGGATAGTTTTTGAAAGAAGGGTATAAAAAAATGATTAGAAGGTTTGGTTTAAATTTAAGAAAGTTTCAGGCTTTTTTGATAATTATAGTTGTCATGGGCAGAATATTATTTTCTGGAAATTTATTTTCTGGAAATAATGACTCTACACCAGAACCTCCCAGACGTAATCCTCCCAGAAGTGCCAGAAGTGGTTCACCTGGAAGGAGTACCGGTACTACTTTACAACCAGCTTCGCCGTCGAGAAGTGCCAGAAGTGGTTCACCTGGAAGGAATACCGGTACTACTTTACAGTCAGCTCAGTTACCGAACAGCTCCAGTGACGATTTGCTTAATGATGTAATAGTTCCGGACTCTTTTCTACCGCCAACTCCGCCATCGGGCGGCTCCGGTGGTGGTCTACCGCCAACTTCGCTATCGAGTGTACCCCCGCCATCGAGCGGTGCCGGTGGTGGTGCGGCTGGAATAAGTGCCGGTGGTGGTCTACCGCCAGCTCCGCCATCGAGTGTACCCCCGTCATCGAGCGGTGCCGGTGGTGGTGCAGCTGGAATAAGTGCCGGTGGTGGTCTACTGCCAGCTCCGCCATCGAGTGTACCCCCGCCATCGAGCGGTGCCGGTGGTGGTCTACCGCCAACTTCGCTATCGAGTGTACCCCCGCCATCGAGCGGTGCCGGTGGTGGTCTACCGCCAGCTCCGCCATCGAGTGTACCCCCGTCATCGAGCGGCTCCAGTGAGGGTTCATCCGATGACGAAAGTGCTATTTCTCACGTTAATGCTGAACTAGCATGCTTGACAGAGACGGCCAATGCATTGT
>JAIRXJ010000018.1 GCA_031268375.1 Puniceicoccales bacterium
AAATCCATGACCTGTGTCCTGCGGCACCACGGATAACGCCTCACCTCCAACCCCTCCTAATGCCGATGGACGCCATCAATGCCAATTTTAACCTTCACCTGCTGCTATGGGGCAAAAGGCATTGCGTTTGTATGAATTTTTATTTCATTCTTTTATGCATGTTTCTGTTTCATCCCCGTTTGCATTTTCTTCGATTATTTCAATGCATGGTAAAACTTAAATTTTCTTTAGCCATTGATTTTTTTGCCGCAATAATTATCATGGTTTTTCGATGAAAGAGGTTGTTTTTTTTAATCGCTATACCAATGCCGTTGAGGAAGAAAAAATTGTAGGAGAATTATGGATACGATTGGCATATTCGACGACCATAGGAAAACTGGCAACGGCTTTATTGTTTAAACGGAAATTATTTTCCATCCTTTTTGGAAAGTTTGCATCCAGTCCATCCAGTAGGAAAAAAATTAAACCTTTTGTGAAAAAATATAATTTGAAAAGCGATTCTTTCAAAAAGAAAATCAGTGAATTTACGTCATTCAACGATTTCTTCATCAGAAAATTAAAACCCTCGGCCCGTCCAATTTCTCCAAAACCTAACACAATTACTGCACCCGCCGACGGTAGGCATCTGGCATATGTCAACATGAAAAATCTTTCTCCATTTTTCATAAAAGGAGAACAACTGTCGGTGGAGGATTTGATCATCGACAAGGCGACAGCAAAAAAATTTACCAATGGTAGTGTCCTAATATCTAGGCTTTCCCCCATCGACTATCATAGGTTTCACTTCCCCATCGCATGTGTGCCAAATAAAACATTCCTGATAAGGGGAGAATATTCCTCCATTCACCCAATGGCAATGAATGGGATGGTCGATACCTTTCTAAGGAATAAAAAAACGTCAACGCTGCTGTGCACAGAAAATTGCGGTAACATTCTAATGGTTGAGATAGGTGCCACATGCGTCGGGTCCATTAAACAAACTTTCGTCCCTAAAAAACCTGTGCTAAAAGGAGATGAAAAAGGTTATTTCGAATTCGGTGGTTCGACGATGATTCTGATATTTGAAAATGGGCGTGTGCAATTTTCGGATGATATTTTGGAAAACACTGCCTCCGGCATAGAAACCTATGTCCTAATGGGAGATGAAGTTGCTACGATTATATAACGATGGCAGATAGCGTAATTTTTCAGGCCGATAGCCCCATCGCCCGGTTCATAGATAAAACCTTGGGGGAAGCGGTTGCCCTACACGCTTCCGATATTCACTTTGAAACTTTTGACGGCAAATTTGTAATACGCTATCGCCTAGATGGGGATTTGGTAACCCTTGAAAATTGTACGGAAGAAATTGCCAAACCCGTACTTTCTCGCCTTAAAGTGTTGGCCAACCTCAACATCTCCGAAACCAGATTGCCTCAGGATGGTAGTATTTCGTGCCCAATCAATGGGAATGAGATTGAATTTCGCATATCATGTTTGCCGACCCAGTACGGCGAAAGTGTCGTATTGCGC
Organism: Puniceicoccales bacterium; assembly: GCA_031268375.1. GTDB lineage: Bacteria > Verrucomicrobiota > Verrucomicrobiia > Opitutales > JAIRKQ01 > JAIRKQ01. The sequence continues at coordinate 1,513 of JAIRXJ010000018.1, forward strand.
ATATTGAATAACTACGCCGACATTTTTGCCCTGGATAACCTAATGCACGATTACGATGAACTAAGAAATTTTCTAAAAAACATCACCCATCAAAGCGGACTAACATTGTTCGTTGGCCCTACGGGATGTGGCAAGTCAACCACACTGTATAGCCTATTGCGTGAAATAAAAAGTGATGCGATAAAAATCTTAACCTGCGAAGAACCCGTTGAACAACGCATAGATGGAATTTCCCAAAGCAATATCAACGTTACTATCGGATTCTCTTTCTCATGCGCCCTGCGTGCTTTCCTACGCCATGACCCCGACGTAATATTTGTCGGTGAAATCCGTGATCGAGAAACGGCGGAACTTGCAATTCGGGCAGCAATTACCGGGCATTGCGTTTTAGCAACACTACACGCCAATGATGCCATGGGAGCAATCCCCAGATTGCTTGATTTGGGAATAGACAGAACTTTAATCGCGGAAGCATTGCGATGTGTTGTATGCCAGTGGCTGGAAAAGCTAGATCGGTCGTCGGATCAACAGCCACTTCCGCCAATAAACTTCAAACGCTTTGCAAAGTTCGATGCTCTATTTATCGATGGTGCCATGAAAGACGCAATCAAATTGAACAAACTAACCATTCCCATCACTAACGCTTGACTAAATCACTTCCCACGGCAATTTTTTGAATCAAAAATGTTTATAGAATTAAAAATCTGCATGGTCATATTTATTATTGCCTGTGTGTTGCATAGACTCAATAATCAACCTAACGATGACATTGGAGTTAAAGCTTTGGATATCAGCCTTTGGAAATTTATCCGTACCGGTGTATGTTTTGAGATACTTGCCAGGGCTTCCCAAACATTGCTGTGGTTAGTTACCAAAACCTTAAAATTTGAAAATACGGAGGTCATATCTGCGATAATATTATGCCTAACATCGCTAATTCTTACGTTGGCAGCTATCAAAATTTTCCATGGGTTTGGCGGAGAAATTTTGCAGGAGACGCGGCCATTTCTCAGTACGCTGAAATCGGCAATCTATAACTTGGGGCTGGCTCTACCAGTATTCTTTGGAATCAGCTTCCTATGGGGCGTCTTTTTGCAGCTTGCACATTCCCTAGGGATACCTGTCGATCTTAGCCTACAGGATGTTGTTCAATCGTTTTCTCATCCGGAGAATCCATTTGTGACGGTCATCCGTGCAGTTACAGCTGCCGCCATTGCTCCCATTTTAGAAGAAATAATTTTCCGTGGGTTTATATATAGGGCCTTGAAGGGGCGAGGAAGTAAGTTTGTTGCAGCTGGCTTCACCTCATTTATTTTCGCATTGATACATTGGAATCTGTCAGCATTTGCTGGACTATTCATATTTAGCATGTGCTTGATTCAAATCTATGAACACAGTGCCGATATACGTGAACCGATGTTGGTACACGCATTATTCAACGCAACAACCATCACCAGGCTACTTTGGAATGGCCATGTCACAACCATTTGACATAGAAATAATCTGCGAAACTGAAGAAGATACGCGAAATTTAGCCATAAATTTTGCCAAATCGTTGTCCCATAATTCATCCATTGCCCTAATCGGTGATCTTGGTACGGGGAAAACAACATTCGTCGGTGGACTAGCCTATGGACTTGGCATATCCGATACCGTTCGTAGCCCATCGTTTAACATTTTAAACACCTATTCATCCCACGTTTCCCTTTTACACATCGATGCTTACCGCCTCGATGGATCCGAACAAGCAACGGAAGCACTAATGCTCAATGATTTTCTAGTCCCGCCATATTGTTTGGTCGTGGAATGGCCGGAACGGCTATACAATTTCCTAGAAACGTGCACTTTCAAGATCATGTTTTCAATGAATGATGATTTTTCTAGGACAATTTGCATTCGGCCGACCAATTAACCTTCTTTCCCGGAATCTAACCCTGGGCGATTTTTGTTCCCCTTGATAGGAAAGCTATGACGTTTTTGTCATTCGAAGACATCAAGAGTTCATGGGGTGTCCCCATTGCCGTAATTGTTTTTGATTCAACGTCTAAGTAGATAGCTCGAGTTCCGATTGCAAAAATACTAGCAAGGTCATGGGTAACGATAACAACCGTAATTCCAAGACTTTCCTTGAGCTCCAGGATTAAATCATCCAGCCGTTTTGCAGAAACAGAATCAAGGCCGGCCGATGGTTCATCAAAAAATAATATTTCCGGGTCGAGGGCTATGGCCCTCGCTAAACCGGCACGTTTTTGCATACCTCCGGAAATCTGTGATGGATAGAAATTTTCAAATCCTTTGAGCCCCACCAATGATAGTTTCAAAGTAACAATTTCTTCGATTTCTTTCCCGTTCAAAGATGTATATGTTTCCAATGGCAGTGCTACATTTTCTGCCAAAGTCATAGAACTCCACAGTGCTCCACCCTGGTATAATACCCCTATTTTTTCCCCGTAAAAACCGGGGACATTGACTACGGAATTGATATCCTTGCCATCGTAGAAAATTTTTTTGTGACTAACTCGCTTAAGTCCGAGCAGGTATTTTAACAGCGTGCTCTTGCCACACCCACTCTGGCCAATTATCAGGAAAATTTCTCCTTGCCGTACGTCGAATGAAATATTTCGCATGATCACGTAATCGTCATAGGTCATGTTGAGATTTTTGACTGAAATTTTTGGCACCATTATATTTCAAGCAAAGAAAATATTACCGCAAAAATTGCATCCATTATGATTATGACTGTGATGCTTGTTACAACAGCTGTCGTTGTCGTCAACCCAACATCCTCGGCACTACGTTTACATTGAAGGCCTTTCTGACATCCAATTGCCGCGATAAAAAATCCAAAAAAGCAACTTTTGATTATCCCGACAAAAAAATCATTTATGCAAACGGCATTTGCCGTTTGTGCACAATAGCGAACAATGGTCAAATCCGTTGTAGATATTGCAGCACATAGCCCTCCCAGTATCCCTATGAAGGAGGAAAATATGCATAGCAGCGGCATCATCAACGTCAATGCTAAGACCCGTGGCAAAGCGAGAAAATTTATGATGGAAAATCCCGCCGTTTGCAGTGCATCTACTTCGTCGTTAACCATCATCGTTCCTATGGTCGCAGCGAACGCTGCCCCCGTACGACCAGACATTATAATGCCGGTCATAATGCATCCCATTTCACGCATCATGGAAATTCCAACCAGGTTTGCCACGTAAATATTTGCTCCAAATTGCGATAGTTGTAAAACGCTGACAAATGCTATTATGAGACCAACTAGAAAACTTATCAGGAAAACAATGGGTAATGCCTTTACTCCAACTTCTTGTAGCACTATGGCAAATTCTCGGCTACGAATTTTTACCTTGCCTCCGATAAAAAATATTATTCCTATCAATAGCCTTCCTACAAAACCTAGAAAAGTTCTTAGGCTAAAAAAAACTAACAATCCGACACGGCCAATAAATTCAAAAATCGTAGATTTCTTTTGGATGGCAGGCGGTGTATTTCTGACCGGAGAAGTTCTAGATAGTTCTATTAATTTGCGTATGCCCGTGGGGATATTGTCGATGTTAACGGTTAAACTTTTAGATTCGCAGGAGTCTAAAATGTGTATTAAAAAGTTGATCAAAGCGGAATCCCAACTCTTTAAATCCACGAATTTTAGGTCAACTTTTCGAATGGAAGGTTTTGATAATATTGTTTCGATGAATTCCTCGGCATGGGGATGTTTTGCGTAGATGCTCCAGGTACCGGAAATGGAAATAATGGCAATACTTTCGTTTTCTAGTTTTAACTCAACAATTCCTGTCATATTTTTTTTAAGAAACTTTTCTCCGAGAAAAACAACACCCGGATGGAGAGTAAAAATTTTTAACAATTCCCAATGCAAATATACAAGTTTTATGTAAAAATCAATTTAAAAAGAAGGGGAGAGAGTTATCTGGCGTGAGCGATGATAGATTCCACATACATTAAAGTTTACCAGCATGATACCGAAGCAAAGGGAAGCAGCCAGGCGATACCATCTCCCTCTTCGCCGTTTAATTTGACAACACTTCTAAATGAGGTAAAGGCTTGGGAAGCGTTACCATGCCACCATGCCTATTTTTGACTTGACATCAAAATAATATCTAATTCTTTCGGTCCATTCAATGGATAGCCTAAATTGCTGATCGTGTGCAGAGTTGTATATTGGAAGAAATTATGAGGAAATCTCAAATAATAAAATTTATTTTATATCTGATTGTATCTATTATTTTATTGTGTGGGCAGCATCTCAATGAGACCAATGAGATACAAGTCAATGAGATGCAAATAGGGGACATTTTCCAGATAAAAGACAATAACTATGTTCCAGTGTTTAACGATGATATTCTAAATTTGACATATAAAAGTGGTCCCAAGGGGAATTATTGCTGTACTCTTGATATTGTGTTGTTGCCGTCATCTACAATTCGGATCGTGGAAATGGGGAAAAATGAAAATATTGAGATTGAATATTGTGTAAGCGAAACAATCAGGGGAAGGGGATTTACCCATGTAAATTTTATTAGAAATTCGACGGTCCCGGTAGAAGGTGAATTTTGGAAGGTAGCATTGCAAAATAAACGTTATCCGTTGAGCCTACAAGAGTTTCGAAAAGCCTGCTACAGATGCCTAAGCGAGAGAACTTCATTCTGCACGGGAGCAAGTAATTTTAACAAGATTGATCTAGATGAAATGTATTCATTTAGTAATGAGAAAGACAATTCTTTACAAGGTGAAGAATATGAACTCCGTGGATTCGATGGGTTTGGATTTTTATATTTTGTGTCAAATGGAACTTTGGGCCGTGGATCCGAAGATCTAAGCAGGATGGGGGAAAAACTATTCACATTCGATACCAGAAAAAAATATTCCTCAAAGGAGAAAAGAGCAATTTTAAGCCTCATGCGAGATTCGGATTATATCCTCATAGGCCAGAAAAAGAGAGGGTCCGACAGGAAATCATGGTATGTGGCAATGTCATTCAATGGCGGTTTTTTAGAATTTAAGGGGAAAAAGCATGGTGTTGTTTTTACGGAAAAGGAATCTACCGTGAAAAGACTGGATATTCTACTGAATAGAGCCCTATTGGCCGGGAGTGATCTGTATATTATGCGTTGGCATCCTGAACTAAAGGCGTTGCTCGAACCGAGAGAAGCTGTTCTAGAGCGGAAAATGCCTTTACACTAGATGGAGGTTGGAATCCAGACCCCATGGAGATATAGTCCCCACATTTGATTTAGCGATGAGGCTGCCAAGTCTCCCGCATAGTGTCCGTTGACTCTATTGGTATTTTGAACATTGTCCTTGGTGGTTTTTATGTAAAAATTTTCTCCATAAAGAAAATTATAATTTTCGAATGTCATCACAAGTATTTACAAATTAGATTGAATACTTCCATAGAATTATCATCATAATAGATATGGCAGGTGATGTAATTCCTACTGTTTTAATCATTCGGGATGGCTGGGGTTGTAACCACAGCGGGCAAGAAGATTTTTGTAATGCAATTTTGAGGGCAAATACTCCATTTTCCGACCGTTTATCACAAAACTGGCCGCGGACGGAAATAGAAGCTTCCGGACTGGCTGTCGGTCTACCGGAAGGTATCATGGGAAATAGCGAAGTCGGACACCAAAATATCGGTGCAGGCAGGATCGTAGACCAAGAAATTGTCAGAATTGACAAAGCAATGGCAAACGGCGAGTTTGAAAACAATGCTGTGTTTCGAGATGCAATAAAAAACGTCAAATGGCACAATTCCAAATTACATCTGATCGGACTGTGTTCCGATGGTGGGGTTCACTCCGTCATGAGGCATCTGTATGCGATTTTGCGGTTCGCTAAAAATGCAGAGGTAGGGAAAGTTTTTATCCATTTTATCGGAGATGGACGTGATACGGCGAAGGACAGCGGCATAAAGTATCTGGAAGAAATTGAAAATAGATGTCAAGAAATTGGAACTGGCCAAATCGCCACCGTAATTGGTAGATTTTGGGCCATGGACCGAGATAACCGATGGAATCGTGTTCAGGAAGCATACAATTGCATGGTTGGGGAACAAAATTTTTTACAATTTCAATCTCCCAGGGAGGCCATACAAAATTACTATGCCCACCCCAAGTCGGATAATCAGGTCGGCGATGAATTTATTTTACCGACCCAAATCGTTGATGGGCAAAGGAAATTTTTAGGAAAAATTGAAGGCAATGATAGCATACTATTTTTCAATTTTCGGGGAGACCGACCGAGGGAAATCACAAAGGCATTTACCCATGCCAACTTTACCGGCTTTCCGAGGAAAAAATTGCTAAAATTAAATTACCTAACACTAACCGAATATGAGGTTGGTCTCTGTGAGAATGTCATTTTCAAACGTCCTGCAAAAATGCAAAACATCCTCGGGGATTATATCAGTCAATGCGGGTTGAGACAATTTAGATGTGCCGAAACTGAAAAATATGCCCATGTGACATTTTTTTTCAATGACTACCGCGAAGAACCATTTGCCGGTGAAGATCGAAAATTAATTCCGAGCCCAACGGATATCGAAACCTATGACCAACGCCCCGAAATGCGTGCACTTGCGGTAAAAGATGAAGTCAAAAGTGCTATCCTGGGCAAAAAATATTCCCTCATCGTCGTAAACTTTGCGAACCCTGACATGGTTGGCCATACGGGCAACATGGAAGCGGGTCAAAAGGCTGCTGAGACCGTTGATGCTTGCCTGAAAGAATTGATTTCTACCATCGATGCCGTAGATGGCAACGCATTGATCACCGCCGACCATGGAAATTTAGAAAAAATGGTGGACCCACATACGGGTATGCCATTTACGCAGCATACCACAAATCCCGTTGAAGTAATACTGTATGGAAAAAAATTTAAAAATCTCCAACTAAAGTCTTCCGGTGCACTGTGCGATATTGCTCCGACCCTATTGCAAATGATGCAACTCCCACAGCCCACCGAAATGACAGGAACTTCTCTGATTGTTGGGTAAAACCAATCTAGTAGAAAATGTTGTTCACGGACATATTTCCACAGGAATCCACAAGAAGCTTGATTATTAGCCCCAAACTTATACATATGCAGGCCTATGAGTCGTATTCCCGTACACGTTGCTTTTATCATGGATGGGAATGGTCGCTGGGCACAGGTACGTGGGTTGCCTCGCCATGAAGGGCATAGGCGGGGAGCCGCGGTGGTGAAAAAAATTTTGCGCGTTGCCGAAAAGAATGGAATCAAATATGTGACTCTTTTTGCTCTTTCATCGGAAAATTTTTTAAGAAGGTCAGAATTTGAAGTAAACTTTCTAATGAACCTGTGCGAAAAATTTTTAAAAAAATACAGCAAAACTCTTTGCGAAAAGGAAGTACGTTTCCGGGCCATAGGAAACTTGTCTCGATTACCTATCAATCTTCAGCTTGCAATTGAAAAATTGACCCGGAGTACGGCACATTTTGACAGATTTCATCTCACCATAGCATTAAATTATGGAGCACGAAATGAAGTCATTCGGGCCATAGGAAATCTTTTGCAAAATAAAAATGTAGATGTGGAAAATTTGACATGGAAAGGTTTTGAACAATATCTTTATACGAAGGATTTGCCGGATCCCGATTTGATCATTCGAACATCCGGAGAGCAGCGATTGAGCAATTTTTTATTATTGCAATCGGCCTATGCGGAGTTGTACTTTACGAAAACTCATTGGCCTGACTTCAATGAAAAAGAGTTTTTGTTGGCCATCGAAGATTATGGTACCCGGGAAAGGAGAATGGGAAAAACAAATGATAAAGCGAACGATTAGCAGTATCCTGATTTTGGTCATTGTATCCCTGACGATTTGTTTGTTCGAAGCAGTGGGATGTGTGGGATTAATTTTCCTCGCTGGGCTATTGACCCAGTGGGAGTTTTATAAATTGTTGCGGAAGATGGGCCAAATGCCCTTGATGGCCACCGGGATCATTTGCGGCGCTTTGTTAATGTTTGGAAGTTTTTATGCCAATGGACCAAATCCGGCGGAATTATTGTGCCTATCAATGACCATAGTGGTGGTCCAAGCCTTACTTTCCCATTCCCTCGAAATATCCAAAAAGTGCATAATGTCTACGGTCATCGGCATAAATTGTATTCCTTTCATGTGCTGTTTCCCAATTTCACTATACCATGAAATGTCACGCCATGGCCTGGGCAGCGGCCACTACATCTGTACTTTATTTTGGATGATTTTGGTCACAAAATGTTGCGACATCGGTGGAATGTTCGTTGGGAAACGCTTTGGCAAACATAAACTAGCCATAAATTTTAGTCCTAAAAAGACCGTCGAAGGACTGGTTGGGGGTATTTTATTTTCCAATTGCGCCGGGATAATTCTTTTATTTCTCTGTGGAGAATGGTTACCAAGTGGGTTAGGCTTTGTGAAAGCCATCGCTCTGTCCACACTTTTGGCCATATTTTCATTGGTTGGAGACTTGGTCGAATCGGTGGTGAAACGTCTCGCCGATGAGAAAGATTCAGGAACCATATTTCCAGGCATAGGCGGAATCTTTGACCTAATGGATAGCCTGTTGTTTTCAATCCCTCTCGGGGTATTATATTTAAAATACTTTATTCACTATTTTCAACCCATCCATGGGTTTTACTAGTATTTAAAATATTTTATTCATCACTCCTATTTTATTGCCAAGGATACCTATTTCCATTAGTTATCGTCCTCCATGGACGACTGGAATAATTTCGAAAAATATTTGTTTCGCAGTGATGAACTGGGGATGACGATTGATTTTAGTCAAATTGGCTTTTCGGAAAAGTTTTTCAATGGAATGGCGGAAAAAATCGCCGCTACTCACCGGGAGATGGCGACATTGGAAGCTGGAGCCATAGCAAATCGGGATGAAAATAGAATGGTGGGGCACTATTGGCTACGAAACTCAAATATTGCTCCCTCTCCTGAAATTCAAGAAAACATTGAGGATGGCATTGAAAAAATATTAAAATTCACGGAGCAGATTCACCTAGGCCATCTCGCCGGTCAGGATGGTAAATTTGAAAATGCTTTGTTAATAGGCATAGGCGGATCGGCCCTGGGACCTCAATTGATATGCAACAGCCTGGATGGAGACAATAAAATCAACTGTTACTTTGTGGATAATACGGATCCCGATGGCATTGACCTAATTCTTAAAAAGTTAGAGGGGAGACTTGGGCGAACGCTGGTGGTTGTCACATCGAAGTCCGGTAGCACCCCCGAGCCTCGCAATGCAATGGTCGAAGTGATGGCTGCCTATGAAAAAAATAGGTATACATTTTCTCGCCACGCCGTGGCCATAACGGGTCAGGACAGCCTTCTAGACAAACAGGCCCATTCCGAAGGTTGGATGGGGAAGTTCCCGATGTGGGAGTGGGTAGGAGGTCGAACGAGTGTATTTTCTGCCGTAGGGTTGTTGCCAGCGGCTTTGCAGGGAATCCCCATAAAATCTTTCCTTGGTGGTGCCCGTGCCATGGATAGTATAACCCGGGTTACTTCTTTCAAAAATCCTGCGACGATGATGGCTCTCGCATGGTATTGTGCAACGGATGGAGTGGGGAAAAAAGATATGGTTGTGATACCATACAAGGACAGGTTATTGAATTTTGCCAAATATTTACAGCAACTGATAATGGAGTCACTTGGCAAAGGAAAAGATCGCGATGGGAATGTCGTTCATCAGGGATTAACCGTATATGGAAACAAGGGGTCCACGGATCAACACTCATTTATCCAACAGCTACGAGATGGCCTGCAAAATTTTTTCATAACGATTATTTCCGTGCTAAAATCCAGAAACGGTACTTCGCCGGCCGTTGACCCCAATGGCATGACGAGTGGTGATTATTTGAATGGATTTGCCCTGGGGACAGCTAAAGCTTTATATGAAAATGGTACTGGAGTAATTCAAATTTCCGTCGACAAATTTTCGGAATATGAGCTTGGAGCGTTGATTGCCTTGTACGAACGTGCGGTCGGGTTCTATGCCAGCATGGTAAATATAAATGCATACCACCAACCGGGTGTGGAATCCGGGAAGAAAGCAGCGGCAGAAATTTTGCAGATTCAACGGTCCATAGGATCTTTCCTGGCAAAAAACAAAGGGAAAAAACTAACCATCGATGCCATTGCGGATGGGATAAATTTGAAAAATCAGAAAGCATTAGTTTTTAAACTGTTGGAACATATGGCTGCCAATGGCAACGGAATAAAAAGAAATCCTTCCATTGAAATTTTAACATCAACCTATGAAGCCCTGTGAACAACCTATTCCCCTACCTTAAAATTCTGAACCAATCTTAAAAAAGAAAAGCCCACTCCCATTCATAGAACGTCCCCCTGTGATGTCTTGGCAGTTGCTATCTTTGTGGTTTTTTCACGTTTAATAAATTATAGTTGTTTCTGCCATCGAATCCCACAAGGGAGTGTGGATTTGAAAACATCAGTTGAATTTAAGATAATCCCTCGAAACAGGATTTTTTCATGGGGGACCTACTTGCTGGCTGTAAAATAGCTAGAACAAACACTTGACTTGATGACGTCAATCCGTTAAAATATTAACGTTTTGGGTATAGAAATTCTAAATGAGACTCAGGGTGCGCAGCCTGACCCTGACAAACCTGGCGTAGGTGGTACTTCAGGGGAGGGAGGCGAAACAGGTAACATAATATTAAGGGGTACCCCTGAGTTGGTCATCCCGCCCATTAACCCATTCACCAGCATAATTGTGTTTAATCCTGTGGATAGAATAGATACAGGTAACACAGTTGGCAATTTGCAATCTGGAGAATTGAACAGGGTTTCGGATTTACTGGATGGGAGCAACAAGTATGTTCAAAAATGTTCCCTGAATGACATAATGTTCCTTGTAATGTTGATTATAATAAAGTCAACATCCGAACAACGGGAATCGCGGTTCGAAGGCATGTCAGCCAAAAAAGCTGTGAGTGCCAAAACAGCAACAGCGGTCTTCGAATTAAAAATGGCAGAAGCAAAAGCCACCTATGAAAAGGAAAAAAAAGCAGCCGAAATGAAAAAAATAATGGCGATAGTAGGTATGTGTTGTGCTTGCCTATCAATTGTGGCTTCGGCAGCGACCGTCGCTTCTCAGGTTTCTAGTGTTGTAACTTCATTGGCTACAACAATTTCGACGGTAGCAAATATTATTTCTAGTATTGCCAACGCCGCCGCTACCATAGCACAAGGGATTATTGGGCTTCAGCTTGCGGAAAAAGGAAAAGATGTTGCATTCATAAGAGCTGAAGTTGTTCAAATGCAAACGTTTTTTGAAAATACTATGAAACAAATTCGAAGTATGCAGGAAGCCTACAGTTCATCCCAGCGAAATATTACTTCGAGTTTGCAGTCCATGCAAAAGATTTTGGAAGAACAGCAAAATACCCGCCTCAGTGTTGCAAGAAATATTTAATTAATTCCTGGAAAACTAGTCTAACTCGCTGGATATCACACGGTTTTAACATTCTTACGACTAATTGAATGGGCATATTACATTTTACATAATTGACAAAGCTATCTTTTTCTTTAATTAAAATTTATAGGGTAAAAATATGTCAACATCGGATGTTAATAGTAATCTATCGGTCTTTGGTTCCTATGAGACACAGGTAGCATTTTTGGAACAAGGTGTCTATGAGGGACAAAAAGCAGATTTACACCCAGAATCAAAATCAATGCTCGAACTTGCCTATGAAATGGATGACTGTCCAACGGAAGCAAGGCTTGTTCGGGATAAGCTTACCAAGCGGGACATAAAAGACAAAAAGAAAGCGACGGAAAAAAAGAAGATTTTAACCTCACGTGTCAATAAATTGGACCAAAGTCGTGATCCAAGGGCATACGAAGAATATGAACACAAATTTAACCGTCTAAAACAACAGGTTATGTTGCAAAATCCGCAATTCAGGGAAGGTAAAGGCAGTGGACAACTTACCTATGAAGGAGAACCTTTTTCTGCCTACATATTGAGAAATCTTCCAATGGACTTTCATGAAGTCACGGAGCAGGATAATGTACTGGAATACTTACTTCAATTAGAAGAGTTTGAGGCTGGTTCCAATGAAGAAGAAATTCTGCAATGTGAGAAAATGATTAAAAGGTTGGAAGGACAGCCGGATACAAAATCCCAGGAGCGCATAGAGGAGTTTTCTAAGAAAATACATTCCCTGCGAGAACAAATCCAGTTCTCGGCATTCGCTAGAGAGTCAACCGGGGAAGCTCTACAAAATTTAAAAAAAATTCATGGTCAAGAAATCAAAGACGGATACAATATTATCCCAAAGGCTGCAAGTTTGCTCAATGGTACATTAACCATAGGAGGGAAACAACTGTCATCCATTGACATAGCGGCTATTTATAGGGATAACATTTTGTGTTGTGAGGACTTTTTGGAAGTCTTTTCTACGATTGTTGTCATATGCTATGGTAATCCGTGATTCGGCAAAAAGCACCGCATTGGCAATAGGAATAGGCAATTTGGACAAGGGAATACACATCGATGGAAAGAAAAGATTCACAATCAAAAAAAACAAAGGATGAAGGAATCAATGTAAAAGATTTTAGCATGACGGTCCATATGTTGCTCGAATTATTGGGTAGGGATATGGAATCTGCTAATCCGTCGCGGGATAGGGATATGCTTGTGTCCATACGGGATGGCTTGTTTCGCGTGGAAGTGGCTGGCCAATTGTTCGAACACATAAAAGCATATCGGGCATTGTTGGTAAAACATTTCCCAGAATGTGCGGTGGTTGAATTTAACAAGGAGCGGCATATTCACCTTGCGGAAGAAGCTGCAAAATTATCAGTCCAAGCATTTGCTGGGAAAATGCAGATACAAGAATTTTTGAGAGGATTTGGGGTCGACATGGAGAATCCTCAAATGGCAATATTCGCCATAACACAATTCATTGAAATGGTACGACAATTGCCGCTGAAGTTTTTTGTGGATCCTGATAATAGGCTGCAGATAATTACTGCCATGCAACGCGAATTGGACGAATTAATTGTGTTGGAAGAAACCACACAAGAAGAAATAGTGGAAGGTGTAAACGATTAAAATTATGCAACTTGGTGAAGTATTACAAGAATTTGGAGCTCTGGCTGGTTTCAAAACCCTTGAAACCAACGAAAATGGTGTTGTTCATATGACAATACACAAAGTTGGGGATTTGTTCATCGATGAAAAATATCGCGATGAATCGGGAGGTTGTGTAACTATATATCTTTTGCGGGTATATGACCGTGTGGATGGTAATGTGTATAGGCGAGCTTTGTCGTTGTGTGACTACGAACCAAATGAAGAATTTTTGGTAAACCCCGTTTTGCATAATGATCAAGCCCTTGGGTTCGCGATTAAGTGTCCGCTGATAACCTTCGACTTAAATGTTTTGCAAAAAGTTATTCATAAATTAAAAGATTTACAGGATAGGCTCGGAGGATCTCTATCCGCATAGGAAAGTTTGATAAATGGATTCCGAAGAAAAAGATAAAAGGCCGACCAAAAATACTGAAAAGTATGCCATGGATTTCGGTATTGTAAACATATCGAAATTGCCGGTAGGAGAACAGCGAATGCACTTGCCAGGAAGTGTGTCCATTGATCCATGCGAAGGAAAAATAGAAGAAAAACTGAAAAAGGTCCTAGAGTTCAAAACCCTAAACAAATCGATGGTACAATTGCTACGACCATTCGTAACGGATAGAAGTATACTTACCCCCCAACGATTTAGGTTAAAAATCAGGCAGGCATGTAAGATTTTTGCCGATGTCATAGAAGAGGAGGGTGAAAATTATCCATACAGGGAACTCTTCGAGGATGTCATAGGTCTATTAAAAAACGAAGAAGAAAAGTGTGAACTTCTCGACCAATATCGGCATATGTTATTAATGGGATGATCTATATCTAAAATGTGTTGATTTTTCTTTTTAGCGTGCTAACATGTTTTTTCGAACTTAAGCTGTGTGGATAAAAGTCAAAGAGAGTTTCTTTTAGTGTTGGCGTATTTGTACATTTGTTATGGCAAATATGATGAAGCTTTAATGCTGCACAGGGGGCTATATGAGTTTTTCCCAGATGATATAGAAGTATTGCTTGGCCTAAGTTTTTCACTACATTTTACAAGTCGTCCACTCGAAGCGGTACAATATCTGGAAAAACTTGATGGAGTTGCAATGATTTCCAAACATCAAAAGTTATTCTTTTTGTTGAAAAGCCATGTGACTTGGAGTATCGGCCGAGATAGTGAAGCACGGGATAATCTTATTTATTATCTTGGGTTGGAGGAAAAAGAAATTCGAGAACAAGAAGCCAATGTTGGCAAAGGAGTAGAGGAGTATCTATTGTGAGTGCAAAAGGTGGAGTACTGAAATTATCGAGGTTCAATGATGTTATTTTGGCCTTTTTGGTCATGATGATCATAGTATTAATGATCATTCCGATCCCAACGTGGCTGCTTGATGTACTCCTTGCGGTTAATCTCACCATATCCGTGCTGTTGCTCATGCTGGCGATGTATATCCCACGAACGTTGGAACTTTCTACCTTTCCAAGCATATTGCTGTTTACTACTCTGTTTAGGCTAGCCCTTAACATTACAACCACTAGGCAAATTTTAATACATGCCGATGCCGGAGACATTATTCACACATTTGGAAATTTCGTCGTTGCTGGAAACTTTGTCGTCGGTGCGGTTATATTTTTAATCCTGCTGATTGTACAATTTGTTGTTATTGTCAAGGGTGCCGAGCGTGTCTCTGAGGTCGCCGCTAGGTTTACGCTCGACGCCATGCCGGGCAAACAGATGAGCATCGACGCTGATTTGCGAGCCGGTGCCATCGATAACGATACGGCAAAGTTTAAACGTGATGAACTCGGCCGCGAAAATCAACTGTACGGTGCACTCGATGGGGCGATGAAATTTGTAAAGGGAGACGCCATTGCTGGTTTGATCATAACAACGATTAATATAATAGCGGGACTTATCATAGGCATTACCCAGAAGGGAATGGATGTAAACAAGGCATTAAAAACTTACTCAATTTTGACAATTGGAGATGGTTTGGTGTCCCAGATTCCCGCCCTTTTGATCGCGATAACGTCCGGTGTTATTGTTACCCGCGTTGCTTCCGACGCATCCAGTGCTTTGGGTCAAGATATCGGCAAACAAATATTTGCCCAACCAAAGGCGTTGCTTATTGCCGGCGTGATGGTTATCCTCATGATGCTAATTCCAGGATTTCCAAAGATCCCATTTTCAATTTTGGGGGTAATGTTGTTTTTAGGAGGCAAAAGAATGTCCAAGCCGGCACGGGCAGCGACACCTACGATTTCCCGAGCGGGAGCAGGATTACCATCCGACGCTACTCCAAAGGCATCGCAAGCGAAACAGGATGATGGTGAATTTTCCGTCACAGTTCCATTGTTGCTGGATGTAGCGACGGTTATAGAACAATCCGTTGAGCCTGATCTTCTAAACGATCAGCTGATCCAGGTTCGCCAGGCTTTATACTATGACCTTGGGGTGCCATTCCCCGGCATTCACCTGCGATTTAATGAAAACTTGAGCGACGGCATGTACCAAATTCTACTCCAGGAGGTACCCGTATCCCAAGGGAAAATATTACCCGCCCATGTTCTTGTTCGGGAGACAAAGGAAAGCTTGGGAATTCTAAACATCCAATTCAAGGAGGAAAAACCTTTCTTGCCGAATATGCCATCGCTGTGGGTAGAAAATACACTGATCCCCCAGCTTGAACGGGCAAACATTCAATACATGAAAACTCCGCAAATATTTACCTATCACCTATCATTCATCCTCAAAAAGTATGCATCAGAATTCCTGGGGCTGCAAGAAACACGGTTTTTATTGGAAAATATGGAAAAACTATTCCCCGAACTCGTCAGGGAAGTTCAGAGGGTATTGCCCGTCCAGAAAATTTCCGAAGTGTTGCAACGTTTGATACAGGAAGAAATTTCCATTAGAAATCTGCGACTGATCATGCAATGTTTGATCGAATGGGGACAAAAGGAAAAAGAACCTATCCTATTGACGGACTATGTTCGTACAACCCTGAAGCGCTACATCAGCTACAAATATTCCGGCGGACAAAACATTTTGGCAGTTTACCTGCTTGATCCCGCCGTTGAAGATGTCGTCAGAAAGGCCATTCGCCAGACATCTGCGGGAAGCTATCTCGCCCTCGATCCCGAAGTGGCCAAAAAGCTTGTCCATGCCATCAAAGAAGAGGTTGGAGACTTTACCAATGAAACAAATCGCCCAGTACTTCTCACATCGATGGACATTCGCCGCTATGTTCGCAAGTTGATAGAGCTCGAACTCTATGAATTGCCGGTTTTGTCTCACCAAGAGCTGACGGAAGAAATAACAATCCAGCCACTTGGGAAAATTGCCATGCCTAGGTAAAAAATAGATATAACCTATGGGGCTTGGAGGATGAAACGGTGATGTCCGCGGAAGGAAACATCGATTCTATTTGAAAAGGTTTTTCAGAAAGGAAACAATTTTTTTGCGAAAGGATGGGCGAGGCGTTGTTTGTTTAAGTTGCCTAGGCGTACTCCGTTTGGAACTGCGTGGTATTTTTGGGGTAGCCAAAAACTTTTTCCCATTTATGGATGAGACAAACTTTGAAGCGGATGAGACCGGATCATCTAGCAATCCGTCGGGATTACATCCTATGATGTCGCAAATTTCATCGAAATGTAGGATACACACCTGATATGTCCCCTTTTTGTAGTTGTCCAGGCATGATTTGACACAGGGGACGATGGTATTTGGAGCAACGTGTATCTTCGAAGTTTTTCTATTGCAGTTGTGTGTGGATACCGCAAACAGCTGCCTTTGGAGATTATAAACATTGCAGGCATGGGCCATTGGCTCGCCATCAATTACTACCTGCAACATGTTGTGGCGTTTGGAGATTATCTCATTGCTGGCAAATAGTGGTTCGTTAAAGTCAAATAGGTATGGGAAATTGTTGAAATGGGAATCCAAGTACTGGAAAAATGTATCCGTTGGAACGTTTACCCATCTGCCATGCTTTGGGTCGGTTTCGCTACTGGCGATTTCCCAGTATTGGAAAATGGAATGTCCATCTAACAAAAATATAGCATCAAACAAAGTTTGCCCATTGGAGAACAGGTTTTCGAAAAATTCATAGTGGTTGTTTTTTAGAAAAGTAACTCTATAGGGAATCTTCGTCGATTTTAGGCCTTCCCTGCACATATCGCTAGGGGGAAATCCTATAAAAACCGTAGCCTTTGAAATATCATTAATGAAAAACATTTTCTGATTTTTCCAAACATCTGCACTCAAATTTTCACATAAAAGGTCACAATCTCCACAGAGAAAAATCCCCGCTTCATTGGCAAAACTTTTGATCAATTTTAGCTGTTTATAGGCAAAAAATTGCAATATTTTATGGAACAATATCCTATCGGGGAGTTGTTTTTTTACTATATCTGCTATTCTACGGCTATACACTTTGAGAATATCCGGCCATTGGGAAAAATCGTTGGTGCCAATTTGGTCAGACAGTGCACAATATAAAGAATATTCTTCGATCCAATAGCCATGTTTGTCGCAAAAGTTTGTAAATTCTGTCCGCATAGTTTGAGTATTACGCCTATCAAAAAAATCCACTATGCGGTCAATGGTTTCTTCGGCTGGAAAAGTTTCCCCTAAAACGGCAGGGGATAAAATATTTTCATCAATCGCAAATGATGAGATTATTTTTTCATTCCTGCGGGTGAAGATGCTTCCGATATTCAAAAATTTTATCCCACAGACATTCAAAAATTTCATCAAACTCTCTATGTCATTTCTCGTTTTGAACAACTGCATGTTGCTCAATATGTCCAATCTAACGCCGAAAGTTCGGGATTTCCCATTGAAAGAATTAACAAATTTCGTCCTTGCATCTGCCACACTCCTAAGCATACGAAACAAATGTTACTTGTAAAGTCACCGATGAGTGTCCTGGGACAAAATTTTATTTTTTGACAGGATAGAATTTGTAAGAAGTCACGCTACGTTTTAAATATTTTATTCGTTTTACCTTCTTATCAAAATCCCTCGCATCGGGTCATTGTTCATCATTTTCAATGCTGTTTGGATATTTTCTTCCGTACAATTGTACAATACTTTCACTTCCGAATCCCTATTGACAGCATCGACGGAACAAATGATCCCGACGACCCCAATGCCACCATCATCCCCTTTAAAAACATCAATCCCTTCCCCATCCTGCGACTGCGTATCGTTGATAAATCCGTAGTCTATGGGATAAATCAAAACTGGGAAACGTGGATGAGACATACCTTTTGGGCGGTCAATCGTGATCCCATGTTCGCGGATTAGCCGTTCAAGTGTTTCAAAAAATGCGCTGCCATCATCCATTACCTTTGCATCTTAACCGCCAGCGTCATAGCGAAACAAAATAATTTTATCTCTTGGAGAATTGGAACCGTTTTCTTGCCCCTGGCTGTCCCGGTTTTTTCCGTTCCCTAACTCGACCGTCGCGGGTAAGTAATCCTTCTTTTTTCAACACCGTCCGTAATTCGGAATTCATTTTTTCGAGAGCCCGGGCAAGTCCCAATGATATCGCTCCCACTTGACCCATTATTCCTCCCCCCGAAGTTTTCACACTAACATCAAGCCTATCGACGTTGTCGGTCAGCACTAGGGGAGAAAAAAGTTGTCGTTCCGCACTGTCCAGGGGACAAAATTCAGCAACACCTTTTCCATTTATGTCGAACTTTCCTGTTCCCTCGCAAATTTTAACGCAGGCAACGGCACATTTCCTACGCCCTGTGCCACAATATGTATTTATTTTCCTAGATACCATCTTATAAAATCTCTTAAAATTTCTTTACCCATTAACATCGATGGTAATCGGTTGCTGGGATGCGTGCAAATGATTCTCGCCCTTGTACACCTTCAACTTGGTTATTAACTTTCTTGAAAGTTTATTTTTTGGCAACATTCCCCTTACCGCGTGCTCTATCAAGAATTCAGGTTTTTTCTCTCTCATGTGAGAAATGGGGACATATTTTTCTCCTCCTTGGTATCCCGAATAAAACATGTACTCTTTGGCATCATCTTTATTGCCCGTTAGTTTGACTTTCTCGGCGTTGATAACAATTACAAAGTCTCCCGTATCCATGTGTGGAGTATACATAGGCTTGTTACGCCCCCGCAAAATATTAGCAATTTTGACGGCTAGGCGACCCAATACTTTCCCCTTGGCGTCCAATAAAAACCACCGCCTATGCTCGATATCCTTTGCCGTCGCTAAAGTTGTACTCATAATAACAAGGTGCAAGCTAAGTTCGACTTGGACTTTGTCAAATAATTTTTGTAATTTTATTGGAACATTTCAACGCTTGCCCTTTTCTTGCACCGGTTGGGGTGAAACCGTCGAGGAATGCCATACTTCCTAATGACAAACGAAAAACTCTCAGGCGAGAGCCCCTGCCGTTTCCACTCCTTTCCATTTTGTTTGTTTTTTGAGGCGAAATTTTTGTCTATATTTTGTCTATGGACTTTCATTACTATCTCGATTTCCATTTTATTCATCCCCCGCAATCCCTGAATCCATGGGATTTCCGCAGCTGGCGTCCCGTAGGGGAATCGAACCCCTGTTGCAGGAATGAAAATTCCTACGTATTCACGATCTCCGCAAGACAAATGGAAGCTACCAGGCGATAGCTGAAGTGAGTTTTGTAGTAACCGGAAAATCGTTGGGCCACAAATCACCGTAATCTACAGCCAATCTATGCCCGGATATCCAATGACCCTGTGGGAGCAGGACTAGGGGTGGCGTTTGATTTCACAACCAAAAACTAGTAATTCCAATAATTTATAAATTTTTTAAACAATAGTGATATTAAGTTCTTGTGCTATATCGGCATGGGAGTCCACCCTGCTCTTAATCAGCTCGTAAACCAATGTTTCCATATCCGTCAGTTTCCAGTTGACGTTCATCTTTCCATCCTCCGTGACGACTCCGGAAATCTTGGTTTTGAGGTCTGTTTCCTTTTCGTAGAGTAATTTGGCAATTTCCTCGGCTGAAATCCGGGTTGGCCATGGAAAGTCATCAGAGAGTTTGGGAAGTTTCTTGGAGCGGCTCATAGCATACCTCCCTGTGATGTTTTGGAGGTTTTCTTGCTATTGGGGTTAGGGTTGGGGTCTACGGTGGTCGTGCATACCCGCGATTCTATGAACTCTATCAGGTCTTGCTCTCGAAACCTTCTTAACCCTCCAAGCTTTATGGACTTTAGGCCAGGATATATCTTAGCTGATAGCCAATGAGTTAATGTGGATTTTTTTATCCCGAGAAATTCGGCTGCTTCCTCGACATTTAATAGCTTATGCCTGCTATTACTACTTCCGAGGTTGAGCGGTTCCGACATCTGTGATTCTTTGAACATTATAGTACCTATGGGGCGATGATGTAAAGAGTTTTTTGCGGATTGGAAGAAAAAAGTTGTTAATTTTGTGTAAAACTCGCTCCTTGTATGATTTGTTGCTTTGTTGGTGTTATTTTTATTTTATTTGAGCCTTTCTGTGTGCGTTTTCGCATACCATAAAAAATGAAGCAATCTTGAAACAATGACCTTTTTCTAATGTTCTGTTTTGTGCTTCATCCATCCCCCGTCAGGCCTGAATCTGTGAGGCTTGCATCTTGGTGGGCCCTGCAGGATTCGAACCTGCGACCAAGGGATTATGAGTCAACAGTCCCTTCAATGAACGAAAACGAATCAAGACGAACGAGAACGAATGTAGAGCGGGAAAAAGCTTGACATGAAAAATTACTCGCGTAACCAAAACGAATAAAAATGAACGAAAATGCATGTATCATTTGGCAATGATTTGGCAATGACATTTGCTAACGTTTAAAAGAAAAGGAAAGCATATGAGTAAGAAGACAGAAATAAATTTCACGAAGGCAACGCTTCTAGAATTACCGATTCCCCCAAAAGGATTTATGACCTATCGAGATACGAAAGAAAAAGGACTCAATTTATATGTAACAGCGAATGGGCATAAGAGCTTTATATTCAGAAAGTATATTGATGGCAAAGATCATCGCATAGTTCTGGGGCATTTTCCCGATATGACCGTAGAGCTAGCGAGGAAAGAAGCTCAAAAGATAAAAGGTCAACTGGCAGAAGGGAAAAACCCTTGTGAAGAGAAAGAGAAAGTAGCTGAGGAGAAAACATTTGGAGAAGCCTATGAAATGTATATAGACCGCCATGTTAAGGTAGAAGACAAACCATCCACATTAAAGGACATCAAAAAACAAACGAAAAATATTTTATTCCATTGGTCTCACAGAATTCTTGCCTCCCTAAGTAGGTATGAAATGCAAGATATGCATGACCGAATAGGACGAGAACATGGAAAAATCGAAGCGAACCGAGCATTAGCCTATACTCGGGCGATTTACAACAAGATGATAGAATGGGGATGGGAAGGGACCAACCCTGCCATAGGTGTAAAGAAGTTCAAGGAGCAGAAGAGGGATAGGTTCATATTGCACGACGAGCTGCCGAAATTCATGGAAGCATTGGAGATGGAACCGAACCGAGCCATGAGGGACTTCTTTTTGATGTGTCTGTATACGGGTGCTCGTAGGTCAAATGTACTAAGTATGAGGTGGGAAGACATAGATTTTTCCATAAACGAGTGGAGGATACCGGATACGAAAAACGGGGAGCCCGTACGAATTCCGTTGATCGAAGAAGCCCTAGAAATCCTTGACGACCGTTCCTGGCTAAAGGAG
>JAIRXJ010000019.1 GCA_031268375.1 Puniceicoccales bacterium
CTCTTGCTTAGATCGTCGATCTTTACAAATAATTCTACAAGTCTTAGGGTTTGGTTTTTCATCCATCTTCCCTAAGATTTTTCCTTCTTTTTTCTCTTTTTTATTTCGCCATTCGCGTAGTAGTCCAACATTAGAATCGTAGTCTTTGAAGCGTTTCATTAAACAGTACTGACATATCTACTTTCCGTACTAGCTCTGCTAGCTTTCCTGTCCCTGTTGGAGCTGCTAGTGGTTGATTTTGTTTCAAGGCCTCTTCTAGTTGTGAGATTTTCTGATCGAGTACGGAAATTTGAGTCCAGAATGATTTTCTTTCCTCCAAGGTCTCGTGAAGTGCACAAAGTTCACCAAAGAGTTCTCCTCTTGAAGTCAAATCCCTGTCGGATGCAAGTGCCTGCATAATCTTTTGCTGTATGTCTGTTCTTAACCATGGCGGAAATTTAAGCAATTTCTCATAGACAAATCGTCCCATTAGTTGGGAACCCCACATACTTCTGTGTGAATAACCCATTCTATCCTGCTTGGTTTCTTCGCAGCAGAAGTCACTGTCGTATGAGTTTGCTGTGTCTTGAAATTTTCTGTAGTAAACCTCAAAGGCAGTTTTAGCTGCTTCTAAGTCTTTTACGATGTCATTATAGAGAGTTCTTTTTGGAGACACGGACGCGAAAACCCCAAAAAATCTTCCACCGCCCGCAGGAAGCAATTTTCCGATGGAGGAGATTCTGAGATTAAGATTGGCAATAATAGGGGTGTGGTCCTCGTAATCTTTCTCCGGGTGTAGAGTGATTAGCCTGGTTAGCGGATCCGGTCCCGACGTTTGTGCCGAGGGTGCGGAAAATTGGGACGGACGTGCTTTCTTCACCACCGTGACTTTTCGACCATTTTTGATAAAAGCTTTTAGGTTTTCACTGTAGTCTCCTTGTTCGGCAAATGCCATCAATCGTTGGTAAGTTTCATCGCTGATATCTGCATGCATGATATCCTCGAAGGATATTTTAGGGGCTATGCTTGCCAATGCCCTGTCCTGAATAAATTTCAAAAACATGTCGATGGTTCTTTCATTTTCTTGTGGAGTTCGCAGTAAATCTGCAAGGTCAACACCTCCGCATAGCAGCCACACTTGTTCATCGGTAAGGGCACTATGGTTGTTTTGCTTTATTGCTTGCAGGGCAACTGAGGTAAAAAATGGGGACACATCATTGCGAGTACCTATAGTACCTTCGAGATTGATAATTCCTGGGAACCAACGCTGAGAAAAATATTCATTTGTCTTTCGCATCTTTAGCATTGCCCACATTAATTTTGGTTTTCTCCACAAAAATTCACTTGCTTCTGATATGAAGTTTTTCACCCAGGCTTCACTTTTTATCTGGCCCTTATTACATTTTTCAGTTGTTTTGCTTGCTATATGTGTTAAGCCATCCACCAAGCTTTTGAAGCTTTGGCGTTGTTCTCTGTCATTCGAGCCAAAATGTTGTAAAGCTTGGAGGAAGGATTTTTCGTATTTCACAAAATCCGCTTCGGAATATCCGAGTGTACCTTCTATGTAAGTGTAATACTTTTTGATTTCAGAGAAACACTGCCTATATTGACTTCTTTCCTCTTTGGAAGGAGATAAGACAGCACGAAACATCGCTGTACTCGCTACAATAGAGGCCATGCCGAATAGTTTCTCACGTTTGTTCATTGTTCCTGCATTTGTTTTTTCAGCTGGAGAAAACAATATATGGTTGCTTTGACAAAAACTGCTAATGGCAAAATATTTTTTATATTTCTCTGTGGAAATTTTTACATCGATTTTTATTTTTGATATCTCCGTATATGCTTCATCTAAGCACAGGATAAACAACTTATTAATGAAGAAATCTCTTCGTGCCTCTGGGTCTGCGGAAAGCAGACCATGAAGTACTGAGAGGACCTGGGGAAGCTCATTGCTATCGCAATTCTTTATGACAGCTGCCAGGGTTGTTTGGAACTCTTCTCTCCTAAAAAGCTCTTGATCTTTGGTTGCTGCCATTTCAATTCTAAACTGTTGTACGGCCGCATTATACTCCGGTCCGCCAAATTTGCTGCTCAGCCATAATAGAAATCTTTTAAGGATATTAGGGTCAAATTTGCCACCTTTTAAGTCTTTAACAAAAGTTTTTACATCTGAACTTCCCGCATCAAAAACAGCACAAGCATGCTCATTAAGTCCAAACTTATCTTTTAACGCTTTCTGATTTTCGCTTAATAACGGTTGTGGATTTGATTCCGGACTGCCTGGTGCCGAACGAACTTCAAGACCCTCAACAGAACTAGATTGCCTTGCTCCCCCTGGTGTTCGCGGGTTTGAAGGTGGAGGTGAAGGTGGAGTAGATATATTTCGCTTATCTCCTGGGAATTTGTTCATACTGGAGGAAAAAGTATATGGCCAAATATTTGGATGTCAAGGCGAATAACTGGACAAAGTTCTGGGATTTGTGTGAAAAGATTAAGTGAGATGAAATAAAAATTCACACAAACGCAATTCCTTTTGCCCCATAGCAGCAGGTGAAGGTTAAAATTGGCATTGATGGCGTCCATCGGCATTAGGAGGGGTTGGAGGTGAGGCGTTATCCGTGGTGCCGCAGGACACAGGTCATGGATTT
>JAIRXJ010000020.1 GCA_031268375.1 Puniceicoccales bacterium
TTGAAGGACTGGCGTCGCGTTGCCACCCGCTACGACCGCTGTGCCCACACCTTCTTCTCTTCTATCTGTATTGCCTGTTCTTTCCTCTTTTATTTGAATTTATGAGTCCTGACCCTAGCGATGGGGGACAAAGGTTTAGGATAAATTTTAGACGTTTGATGGTTTCTCCAATTGGATGTCGAGCCTGGCAAATAGATTTTTATCGGTACCATCTTTTACGTTGGCAACGGTGAGTAACTTTTCACTGGAAAACAGAGCATTTGCCCCGGCAAACATGCACAAAGCTTGTATTCCATCCGAAAAAGTATTGCGTCCTGCTGCGATCTTGACATAGGACCGTGGCATTAGAATTCTTGCCAAGGCGATCAACCGAACAAAGTCGAAATCGTCGATGGGATGACGATCATCCACCCTTGTCCCGGGAATTTTTACCAATTTGTTTATGGGCACACACCGGGGCGGAACTTTTAAATTTGCCAGTAAAACGAGCATTTTTATCCTATCGCCATTTGTTTCTCCCATGCCAACAATGCCGCCGGAACATATGTTAATTCCAGCATTTTGAACAACGGTTATGGTTTTTACCCGGTCTTCGATGGTATGGGTTGAAACTATTTTGCCGTAGAAATCAGGAGAGGTGTCCACGTTGTGGTTGTAATAGTCCAGTCCCGATTGTTTTAATTTGACGGCCTGTTCCTCACTAACCATGCCGATGGTTACGCAGGTTTCCATGCCCAATGATTTTACTTCTCTTATCATTTTACAAATTTCATCGAATTCCGTTTCAGACGATGGACATTTTCCGGAAGTGCTCATGCAAAATCTGCTAGCTCCCCTACTTTTGGCTTCTTTCGCAGCCGCCACTACGATTTCCAAACCTAGCATTGGCTGCTTTGGAAATTTCGATCCATTCCTAATGGATTGGGCACAGTAGGCACAGTCTTCCGAACAGCCTCCCGTTTTTACACTCAGAATACCACTTATTTGTACCCTTTGTTCATCGAAATTCTCAATATGCACCTCGTGGGCCATTCGGATAAGCTTAAAAAATGGATAATTGAAAATCCCCTTCGCCTTCTCAAAAGTGTTTTCCATGATAACTTTTCATAAAAATTCATTAACGATTGCATAGACCTTGGCCAATTCTTCTTCCGTCATGCAGTAGGGTGGCAGAAAATATATCGTATTGCCCAGTGGTCGCAGAAATATTCCCTTCTGGAAAGCGGATTCTACCAGATAATCCCGTTGCACCGATGAACCAACGTCAAAGGCAGACATCGTTCCAAGGATCCTTCTCCGGTGAGCATTTTTAAAAATGGCCTTTTTGTGGAATTCCGATATCATTCCAATATTTTCGATGGTTTCTCGGCGTAAAAGTATTTCCAGCGACTTGTTTGCAGCGGCACAGGAAATTGGATTAGCAGTATAGGAATGGCCATGTATGAAAGTTTTGCGTGGATCGTCCGACAGAAAGGCATCGTAAATTTTTTCCGTGGTTACGGTCATTCCAAGGGGTAGAAATCCACCGGTAATACCCTTCGACAAGCAAATGAAATCTGGTATTACATTCGTGTGATCCATGGCAAACATCTTTCCAGTGCGGTAAAATCCCGTCATTACCTCATCGAAAATTACAAGAATTCCATGGGAGCGAACGGCATGGACAAGCTTTTCAAGAAATTTCGGACGATATAGTCTCATCCCCGCAGCTCCCTGGAGGAGAGGTTCGACTATTATGGCGCAGACCCTATCCCCGATTGCCGATAATTTTCGCTCCCATTCTTCCATGATTTTATCCTCTCGTTCTTCCACACCCTCCAAACCTTCGTAATATTCCGGCACATCCATTGGGTGGCTATGGAAAAACAGTTCAGAAAATGTCCCATGGTATGGGGAAGATTTTCCTGCGACACTCATCGCCCCAAAAGTATCCCCGTGGTATCCTCCTTCCAAGCAAAGGAATAGGTTGCGCTTTTCCATGCCCATGTTCCTAAAGTATTGATAGGCCATTTTGAGGGCAACCTCTACGGAAGTGGATCCGTTATCGGAAAAGAAAAATTTTGATAGGTTCGGCGGAAGCAATTTTTTCAAATTTTCCACCAACATTTCCGCTGGGTCGTGGGAAAATTTAGTAAATATGACATGCTCCAGTGTTTTAGCCTGGGAATAGATTGCTTCTGCGATTTCCTCATTTCCATGGCCGTGGATATTGACCCACCAGCTGGATATCATATCCATATACTTTTCCCCAGTTTCAGAAAATAAATAAATCCCTTCTCCGCGAACTATTTTGGTCGCTGGAACCGTGGTTTTTTCCTGGGTAAATGGTCTCCAAATCATCTAAACACCTCACTAATTTCAGATGGAACACGCATGGATCGCAACGCCCCATTTAAGTCGTTGCTATGGGGAATATGGGCAAGTATTTTTAACCCGGAAAATAGCTCGATCGTTTGTTTGATATTTTCTTCCATTTGTCCATTTACGATTATTCCTAGGATGTCAACGTTCCTGGCTTTTAAAGCCTCGACCGTCATCAGTATGTGATTAATCACGCCCAGCTTTGACCTAGCCACCACAATGGCTTTAGCGTTATAAAGTTTTGGCAGGTCTGCCATGTAAAAACCAAATTTGATGGGTACCAAAATACCGCCGGCACCCTCGATAACCGTATTATCTATTCGCCGCCTAAGCAATTCTTCATCGATGGAAATGTTATCAATTTTTGCAGCGTCATAGGGAGACAGTGGAGCACTTAACCCATAGACTTCTTCGATGATTTTTGTGTTTGGGGAAAGGATTTTTACGGTTTCGCTATCCCGCATATTTCCTGTTTGGATTGGTTTCCAGTAGGCAGCAACTTTAACCCATTGACATATCCAAGCCGCTACGGTTGTTTTTCCGACATCGGTATCCGTCCCTGTCACAAAAATATTCACTTCTCCTACTGTTTAGGGTTAGAAATGTGATAAGCAATCATGGAATAAAAAAGTATGGCGATTATCTTGACAGATATAATAGAATCCATACATTTGACATCCTGTGCGTTGGGATAAAAGGGATAGGGGATTTAGTCTGATAGAGTTGTTGACCGTAGTCTCGGTAATTGTAATACTGGCCGCCATATTGATGCCATTGGTGGGAAATGCGATAAACGATGCCAAGAAACTAAGGGCACTAAAAAATTTGCAACAGCTCGCAACGGCCTACGTCAGTTTTTCATTGAAAGACCGTTTTAGGGAATTGAACAATTGCAAAAACGCAGCGGAGTGGGCCGGAGTACTTTCAAAGCATGAAGAATTAAATACTGCCTCCATTTTCATTTTCAACGATGATTACTTGGTTGAGTCAAACCACCGAGCAATCCCAAAGACCGTCGGTATTAGAAAAAACGGTCAATGGAGCATCAATCCAGATTTTGAGAATTTTCCGTTGAGTGTCGTCGTAATTTCTGGCATAGCCAGTCGAGCGCCTGCAGCCACTACTCCCATTGCCTATACTAGAGGTCTTGATCAGGAAACCGGCAGATGGCATTCCGCAAAAGGAAATAATGGTGGAGTTTATGGGGAAGATGGAGGCATTATCGCTTTTCTGGATGGTCACGTTGAGTTTTATTCCAACCTGACAGACGAAGCAAACATGCTCGTAAACTATTACACGGGCGAAAAAACATCGAAAATTTCGGAAGCGGTCAACGGCGGTGCCCGTGCTCTATCGTGGACTGGCATAGAGTGGGAAGTGAAACAGAAGTAGCTTGGGGCACATGTCCTTTACAAGTTCAAAAACTTCCCAAAAAGCTTGATTTTTCTGCCATAAAATGCAGGAAATCTACCATGGCTAATCCAACCGATATTCGAAAGGGTAAAGTAATAGATTATAACGGCACTCCACATTCCGTCCTGGAAGTTCAACATAGGACACAGGGGAGACAGGCAGGTTTTGTGCAGGTGATTATGCGAAATTTAAATACGGGTGCCTCCACGGCCGTTAAGTTTCTTTCCTCCGACAACGTGACATTTTTGACAACAAGCACGATGACGTTGGAATATTCCTATGTTGACGACATGGGCCATCATTTTTTAGACCCGGAAACCTACGAGGATATTTGCTTGCCGAACGAATTGGTTGAAAATAAAAAGAAGTTTCTGGCCATTGGCAAACCCTATGACATTGCCTGTGTAAACGACAAACCCGTGGAAATTGTACTTCCGGCCTCGATTACGATGAAGGTTGTGGATGCTCCCGATGGCGTTCGCGGCGATACCGCTTCAAGCGTACAAAAACCTGCCACGACGGAAACGGGGTTAGTAGTTCAAGTACCACTATTTATCAAACCGGGTGAAACCATCCGTGTCAGTTCCGATAATGGTTCATACATCGGAAGGGCATAGTATCAAAAACCCAATTCAGCCCATGATCCCCTTGGGGATTCTTTTCTAGAAAAATACATACGATGGGACTAGGCAAAGTAAACCGTATCTCACATCAAAAAATACAGTCAGCCAATTGATCAAAATTGTTGAAAATGATGGTTGGTTTTGTTTTCACGCACTCTGCAACATCTTCATGCAAACGCGTGGAATTGGCATTTCCTGTGAATAAAGCTGTTTTGAAGCCGACCTTACGGGCTGGAACTACGTCATTGAGCATGTCGTTACCGATGTACATGGTTTCCTGTGGATCTATGCCAAGGTCCTGCAATCTTTCCTTGCACATGTTAAATAATAGGAGAGATGGCTTTCTGTGCTTATATTCATAGGACCATAGGCAAAGGGATTGCTTAAATCCAAGAGTTTCAAGGCTGTTTTGATATAATATTTCCATTATTTTTGGCGTATAAAATTGACCGGTGGCAATTATGCCGACATACATGTCATTGTCTTGTAAATTTCTTATGAATTCTAGGGATTTTTTCGCCGGCCATACCGGGTTAATTTTACATTCATAGCACATTATTACTCGGCGAATTGAACGTTCTGTCAAATCCCCATCGATGATTCCGCCAATGAATAATTCGTTTAAAAAATCTTGCCAAACGTCACAAATATTAATTTCAGGATATGCTATCCCCTCAGCCCGGCGAATATCATAGTGTGCCCTCACATGTTCCATGTATATATTGCTCAAATTTGCACCGTGTTCAAATACATCGAAATCGGACTCCTCCAAGGCCTCTACTATGGTTACATCGGATTGTATCCCCGATTCTGACAAAGAACCATGGGCGGATTTGGTTATAAACAGCGTGCCATAAACATCAAAAATTACAGCCCGAATGTCGGAAAGTTTTTTCAATTTTGATTTTACTGGTGAAGCAACCGCTTCGATCGGTTGCAGCAAAGATGATACTATTTTGTTTAGCGGCATATACTTGCGAAGATTTTTATGAAACCTTCCTGAGCACGCTATATGGTAAATTTTCTAAAATTTACGAACAAAAATTGAATTATCTTTTCCATAACCAAATTTTAACCGAAAGTCCTCGGCAATATGCCGAGGACAGGTCCGCAATAAATACTGAACTCAACAGCTACGAAATTGCTGTTAGTTTGGAAGTTGTGGCTGTTTTGTGGATGTCACTGCCGCAATTTTTTTGCTAAGTGCTTGTACTGCCAGCATCCACAGTAGGCAAATAGTAACTAATATTCCAAATAGGTACGGTGCTAAACTTATCAGCTCGACTTTTTTACCACCGCTGAATACATTTAACCCAAAGATCATTAATAATCCAGCCTGTAACCACGCTCCACTTGCTTTGCCCAGTCGTCCACCAATGACTTCGACCACGACCTTACCCTTTACTTTCATTTCATCATCGAGAGGAATATAGGCCATTTCCTTAGTTAGATCGAAGAGAGCATACTTGGTAGCCTTTGCTAAAATTAATATTGCAGCCCCGATAAAAACTGCCGCCGCTACGGGATTAGATCCGATCTGAGCCAGTATATTTACAAAATCATTTCTCCATATTATGAAGGAAAAAAACAAGCTACCGGTGATCAAGGTTAGTGCCGGTGTAATAACGGCGGCCGTAAACCAACTAAACTTACGCAAAATATTTCCACCGATAATCATTACGACCATTGACGCTATTCCTGTATTGAATGAGTAGCGCCCCATAAATGCAGCAAATACGTTGGCATTTGGATGCGATATTTTTACCTGCCCCTTCCACAATCCCTCAATTACATTGACACCAATTCCATAGCAAATTACTAATGCAGCTATCAAACCAAGGTAGGGTGAAGTAACCATAAATTTCATACTTTGCCAAAATCCCATTTTAGCTTTTTTCTTTTTTGCTCCTGGAAGCTCCGGTTTATCATAGAACCGCTTATCGGTTAGTACATACTTATAAATCCAACGGTAGATTCCTACAATTATGAGGCCGGATACCACAACTATCCCCATTAACCATCGTAGAGAAATTCCCCAGGGATCAACCCCCCCAGGAGCGTTGAGAGAAATATTGGAAAAATAATCGGCAACTTTTCCAGCCAATAGTAGTGAGAATTGGGCAAGCAACCCGAAAAACGAGTAAAATCTTTTGGCTTCCGAAGTTTTACATGTTTGGTTAGCAAACTGCCAAAATAATAGGGATAGTGTTGCACTTCCCCATAATTCTGCCATCACAAAAAACAACGCAAAGGTCCAATTCCCGAGTATTGCTAATGGCCAACGTATGGATTGGCTATAATGATTTTGCCAATATGCAACGGTATCTACTGCCGGGTGAAAAAAATTCAAATTAGGATAAATTACGAATCCGAAAAGTCCAAAAAATATTATGAAAAATCCAATGGTTACGTAGAACAACTTTTCGTTACTCATAGTGTCACTACCCTTGGCATAAAGTAGCGTAAACAACACAGCACCAGGCATTACCAAAAATGTCTTTATAAAAGAAATGGCTTCCGCTCCTGAATTAGGTGCCGTGATCATCATGGCATCTTTTATGTTTCTTAGGCATGTATAATTGAACAGGATGAAAAAAAACATAAGCCCCATTGGTAACGCTTTCTTCACCTCGAAACCATAGATTGGAAAAAAGAACTTTCTCATTTTGCCAAATTCCGGCATTGTGTCAGTATCACTCATAATTCTAAACCTTTTTAAAACCTCCCAAAATATCATTTATTTACATATTTTTAGATTAATCAATATTATTTTTAATAGGGCATTTGTTTTTTGTTGTGATCTCGGATATA
>JAIRXJ010000029.1 GCA_031268375.1 Puniceicoccales bacterium
ATTCCTTGAACTTCCTGTCTTGTTATGGATGATAATCTTCTTTCTCCCCAGCAAGGTAAAACCTTTCCCATTCGAAATTTGATATCCTTTAATGCGGATGGCTTGTTTTCTACCCTGACATGGCGATCCATATACATTTCATAGGCTTCTCCAAATGTTCTTTCCGCAGCTAGTTTCTCTTTCTCCTCACAGGGGTTTTTCCCTTCCGCTAGCTGGCCTTTTATCTTCTGGGCTGCTTTTCTCGCCAGCTCCACCGTCATATCGGGAAAGTGTCCCAGAACAACACGCTTATCTTGTCCTTGTATACGCTTTCGAACCATAAAGCTCTTGTGCCCTGTCGATGTCACGTACAAACTCAACCCTTTTTCTTTTGTATCGCAAAATGTTAGGGTGCCTTTTTCAGGTATGGGCAATTCCAATAGCGTTGCTTTTGTAAAATTTATCTCTGTTTTGTTTTTCATATCTCTTACTATTCATTAAATATTTAGAAAATCTATTGCCGCGGCATTGCCGCAATGTAGTGGCAATTTTGTGCAATTTTTTATATTTTCATAAGGTTGATTGTAATTCGTGTCAAGCTTAAATCCCAAAAATAATGGGCTAGAGCGATTTATTGTGGGTTGGGGGTGAGTGGAGGTTAACTGGATTCTCATTCCAGAAACCGGGGTTCGATTCCCCGTGGGGGTGCCAGCTGCGGAAATTCCACAAATTCAGGCTTCCATTCCATCTCCGTTAAAGCTTTGTTGGGAAACAAGACAGCCCTGAAGGTTTATGGCATATTTATTTTTAGCATTGAAAAGTTTTTGCTTTAATCCATAGAAGAAAACATGTCTACGTTTCAGGCATTGGCAGGTTTTAGGGACTTTTATCCCGACGATTGTGCATTTAAAAATTTCATTTTTGAACGTTTTCGCCAATCTGCAACGACATTTGGGTTTGAAGAATACGACGCTCCAATTCTAGAACCCATGGAATTATTTATGGCAAAGTCCGGTGAAGAGATCGTTTCCCAATTGTTCAGCTTTGAAGACAAAGGAGGCCGGTCAGTCGCCATGCGGCCAGAGATGACACCGTCCCTCGCCCGTATGGTTGGAGCACGGGCAAGTGCGCTGAGACGACCCATCAAATGGTTCTGCATTTCGGAAATGTTTCGCTACGAACGTCCGCAAAAGGGACGCTTGCGGTCATTTTATCAATTTAATGCCGACATATTCGGGAATAGGTCATCCTATGCCGACGCTGAAATAATTTTATTGGGAATCCACATGTTAAAAAGTTTCGGATTGACGGCGGAGGATTTCCATGTTCGGCTCAGCGATAGGCAGCTATGGACACTATTTATTCGATCCCATAACGTGGGAGAAGATGATGTCACGGGAGTACTCGGAATAATTGACAAAATCGAACGGGAAGAGCCATCGAAAACCATCGAAAGCTTAGATAAAATTTGCGGAGGTAATGGTCGGAAAATATTCGATGATATTTTGGAAATTAGAACTATTCACTCGGTAAATGATATTCGGGAATTTTTTAAAAAAATTGAAAATGATGCCTTCGCCAGAAGAATTGACGAATTGGCACAGTTGTTGAATAGAATCCAAGCATTTGGAGTGTCCGACTTTGTAACCATTGACTTGAACATAGTACGGGGACTAGCCTATTATACCGGGTTTGTCTTTGAAATATTTGAGCGCCGTGGACAATCCCGTGCCCTGGCGGGCGGTGGGAGATACGACAACCTAATTAAAAGGCTAGGATATGCGGATTTACCCGCCGTAGGGTTTGCAATTGGAGATGTTACACTCGGAAACCTACTGAAAGAAAAAAATATCGTTCCAAAACTGTCAAAAAATATACAGTGTTTCGTCGTATACTCCACACAAACGGAAACGTTAGCCCTGCAACAAACAGCGATGCTGCGCGAGCAAAGGATAAATACCGACTATTGTCTGGATTCGACAACTTTTAGTAAGCAATTAAAAATGGCAGCCCAGGTAAATGCAAGGTATGCGATAATTTTCGGAGAAGAGGAAGCGAAGACCGGCCATGCCAAGGTCAAAGATATGTCATCCGCCAGTGAAATTGTTGTGGAAATTGATAGGCTCGTCGAAGTGATCTCCAGATGATAGAAAATGATAACAGCACGGCTGCGGTGGAATATTTTTGGGATGTTCTCAAAACCGTTTACGATCCCGAAATTGGGGTAAATATTGTCGACTTGGGCATGGTCTATGCAATAGATGCAAAAAATTGCCAAGGAGACAAATGGGATGTAAATGTCGAAATGACACTAACGTCACCGGGGTGTCCACTTGCCGATGTTATTGCAGAAAATGTAAAATCGGCAATTAGGGATACGGGAAAATGTTCGAAAGTTGACGTGAATTTTGTTTTCGACCCTCCTTGGAATGCTGATATGATTACGGCGGAAGGGAAAATGCAACTGGGATTACTTTAATTCTTGCATAGGGAGATAAAAATTCCTATGCTTTTAAAAATTTTCCTATTGATCGTTTACAAAATTTAGTTATCAAAGGTCTAAAATGAGTGCTAGTAAAACAAAAGTGGAGGATGCGTTGTCCAATTTAGCATTGCGACTGAAGCTAGAATCACTGAAGCTTAATGAAAAAAATGAGACCTATTTGCTCTTTGATCAGAAATTTCATGTGACGTGTATCTTTGATCCCGATAAGGATGAATTTATATTAACGTCCGTTGTTGGAGAATTTGAAAGATTTTCCACGGAAGCATATAAGAAAATACTCGGAGATAATTTCTTCTGGGCTGGAACGGCAGGTGCCAGATTATTCCTTGAGCCTGATGAAGGAGATAGCCCTGACACGATCATATTGAGAGAAATTGTGCCGCTAGCAATGTTCGATGAAGAACGTTTGTATGAACGCATGGAAGATTTTGTAAATGCTGTGGAGTATTGGTCAACGGAATATCCAAAGTTGCAGCAGGGAGGTGGATCTCCATCGGTAAGTCAATCAACGGGTGGGTTTATGGTATCTGCCTAGAAAAAGGGGATAAGGGAGGACCATGTGTGCTTTGGTTGATTCGTGGCTTCAAGGCCTAAAAACAGCTCCCATTCTATACTCGCAGCGATTGTTATTACGTCCCATATGCGTTGGCGATGTGGCTCACATTCAAAAATGTATCAATGATAGGCGAGTGTCCGATAATTTGTCATATACTCCCCATCCGTATACCATGGAAATGGCAGAAATTTGGACACGTAACGTGGATAAAGGAATGGGACAAGGCACCTGTTGCTATTGGACCATTTGTGATGGAAAGACGAACAATTTCATAGGATCAATGGGGGTCAGTTTATATAGGGAACAAGAAAATTGCGAACTGCATTACTGGGTCAGTGCCGACGAATGGAACAAAGGGTATTGTACGGAAGCCTCTAAACGTACAATCGTACATGTTTTCGAAGATTTGAATATGCATAGGGCCCAGGTAACTCATCGAGAACACAATGTGGCTTCCAGAAATGTGATAGAAAAATGTGGATTCGTGCTGGAAGGAAAGTCTCGGGAATCGTTGAAACGATTTGAAAAGTTTGAAAATGTAATAATGTATGGACTTCTGCAAGACGAATATCTTGCCTTGAAGGCAAAAGGAATATACTAAGTTTTCCATGAAGCTATTCCATCGGTACATACTATCCAAATGGCTTAAATCATTCCTGTGTACCTATTTAATAATAGTAAGCTTGCTCCTGCTCGAAGATGTATATAAGAATTTTTACCTTTTTATAAAGGCCCAAAGCAGCTTTACAGAACTGGTCAGATATTATTTTTTCCTGAGCGTTTCGTTTGTTTCGTTTGCTATTCCACTTACAATCTTCATATCTGTCCTATTTACACTGGGACAGCTCCATAGAAAGGGTGAAATTATCGGAGCACAATGTGCCGGGATGAGCATTTTGGAGGTTTCCAGACCCATAATAATCGGTGGAATTGTTTTGGCACTGGGCAACCTACTTTTTGAATCCTTCATAATTCCAGATGCGATCGATTATGTGACGACTATCCGATTGGAAACAGATCTCAAAGGAGGATACACAACGGCAGCTTCCAGAATAGGATTTTATAACCACATAGACAATCGCCTGTGGTTTTTTAAAAGTTTGGACAAATTATCCCATACGGCGAAGGACGTGACCATTAGCTGTTACGACGATAAAAATGTGGAAAAATCAAGAATATTTGCTCAGACTGCGACGTTTTCTAAAGATGAAAAATATTGGATCTGTAAGAATTGCAGCGTTATAACCTTTGACCCATTAACCGAATTGCCGAATGACGTCAAATTGTTTGCCGAAAAAGCTTTCGAAACGCTTACCGAGACGCCTAAAGTTATGCTGGCATCCCTAAAAAAGACAAAGGATTTATCATTTCCCGAAGTATTGGAGGCCATCAAATACTGCCACAGTGAGTCCGCAGAAAATACTTTCTTGGTAAAATTTCATCGGATATTCGCCAACGTTGCCGACTGCATAATCATTTTATTTTTGGCGATTCCATTTGCAGTAATGGGGGTAAGAGTCAATCCTTTCGTAAATATTAGCAGAGCTTCTGGATTTCTGCTAGTATTTCTTTTTTGTAGAACTATCTGCGAGACCCTTGGAAGCAGTGGAATTCTTCGGCCAGCGTTTGCGGTCTGGATAACCAATATTTTAATCCTTCTACCCATCGTGAAATTATTTCGTAGGGCCATGTAAACAAATGAGTATCATCCATGTCATAGATTTTGAAGGGAATAGGAATTTGGGGATTTCAGAGTTCGGAGCGGTTACCATGGAAAATTTTGAGATAAAAGATGTCCGGATGGAACATTGCTCAAATTTTTTTGAAAATTATTTGGAGTATTTTCTATCTCTGAGGCGATCGGGAATATTGGCTGCCCATTCGGCCCAAACGGAAGATTGTTTGTTGCGCCATCACTGGCCCTCTCCCGGGAATGTTCCCAGATTCGTAGAAGGTGGTACAACCATATCCTGGGGGCCTTGGATAGATACCAAGTTGGTCTATCGGCAACTGTTCAAAGGTCTAATATCCTACGAATTACAGGACCTCATCGCTTCATTTAATTTATATTCCCCCCTATCAAAATTGGCAAAGCAATATTGTTCTTTCTCTGCCATGAATTTTCACAATTCCCTATTTGACGCTCTCGCTACGGCATTACTAATACAAAGCCTGCCAAGATATTTTTCAAACGTTTCGCTGCAAATTTTGCTTTCACTTTGTGGACCAAAGGACGCATAAATTTGTTGACAAAAATCGATGAAAAATCATCCATGCTAACCATGGAACCAAATGGATTTTGGGCGATAATTATCGTCATTGTAATAGTTGCAGTTTCTGGCTTCTTTGTTGTTAAACAGCAAACATGTGTCATTCTAGAAAGACTAGGAAAATTTTACCGCGTGGCAAATCCTGGCCTGTCATGGCGTATTCCCGGGGTTGATATGATTGTTGGCAGGATATCGCTACGCATACATCAATTGTACGTGGAAGTTGAAACAAAAACCCAGGACAATGTGTTTGTAAATGTTGCCGTTGCCGTACAATACCGTGTCCTCAAAGAGAAAGTCTTCCAAGCCTATTATACCCTCGATGATCACCAAGCCCAGATCAGATCTTTTGTATTTGATTTGGTCCGTGCCCAGGTTCCTCTGCTAATTTTGGACGATGTTTTTTCGAGAAAAGATGATATCGCAAACGCGGTAAAAGCAAATTTGGGGGAAACAATGTCCGATTTTGGCTATGAAATTGTTGAAGCCCTGATAACGGACATTAATCCCGATGCAAATGTTAAGGCTGCGATGAATGAAATCAATACGGCCCAACGGTTACGTGTTGCCGCCACGGAACGGGGAGAAAGTGAAAAAATTATCCGGGTAAAACAGGCAGAAGCAGAAGCAGAAGCCAACATTTTGCACGGGAAAGGTGTGGCGGGCCAGCGGGCTGCTATCATAGAGGGACTTAGTCATTCCATCGAAGATTTTGTCAAGCACGTCCCCGAATCAAATTCGACGGCCGTAATGGACATGGTCATGCTGATCCAATATATCGACACGC
Source organism: Puniceicoccales bacterium (assembly GCA_031268375.1). Lineage (GTDB taxonomy): Bacteria > Verrucomicrobiota > Verrucomicrobiia > Opitutales > JAIRKQ01 > JAIRKQ01. The sequence goes on from JAIRXJ010000029.1 coordinate 6,099, forward strand.
TCAAGGAAATTGGAAGCCATTCAAACTCAAACGTCGTGTTTGTTCCCCATTCCCCTAGTGCTGCACAGAACATTAGTGATCAAATCCGCGAAACAATATTCGCTGCAAAATTGGGATACACTGATATAAACGAAAAAGGCCAACAATTGGGAAAAGGGAAATAAAACCTCGAAAAGTAAGGCCAAACAGGCGTAACCTACGGGCGTGGCATTGGCATGGGAATGATGCGAGCGGCTTGAGTATGATTAGACAGCACCGTTTTATCAAATTGACAAAGCACCGTCTTGCCCATAGAAAAGGTCCTGTGAAAATAGCACTCAATGGAAGTTCCGGAAAGATGGGCCAGCTAATTACCAAGGTGGCCAACGAGTTGGGCCATGAAATCGTTGCTGAAATTAACAGATCGACGACAAAGTATGATTTTATGGGAACAAAACCGGATATTTGTGTAGATTTTAGCGTTCCCACTGCCACAGTAAAACTATGTGCCGCTGCTGCTGCGTTTAAAGTTCCAGTTTTAATAGGGACAACGGGATTAACCGATGAAGATCTCCACAAAATGGAAGATTTTGCAAAAGTTATTCCAATTTTGATATCTCCAAATTTTTCCGTGGGGATCCATGTTCTCAGGAAACTTGTATGGGAAGCTACCAAAAGATTACCAAATAATTTTGACATAGAAATAGTGGAAAAACATCACACACAAAAAAGAGATGCTCCAAGTGGCACGGCACTGTCTATCCTTAACGACATAAAAAACATAAGACATGATAGTACCGGAGTATTCGGACGCTGCGGAAAATCGGAATATGTGTCTGGAAACGTTGGCATGCATGCCCTACGTGGAGGAGATGTTGTCGGAGAACATGATGTTTACTTTTTCGGCCTGGGAGAACGTTTAGAAATAGCACACCGAGCAACAAATCGGGAAATTTTTGCCCGGGGAGCATTGTTCGTCGCAGAAAAGTTTTATAGAGTAAACGTGCCCAAATTGTATAATTTGGAAGAAGTGCTATGACAAAATTTTTTACTCCTAGAAATAAATCAAAACCCCTGGAAGCAAGCCTAGCCTCATTTCCAATAGGATTGAAGCCGGGAGTCGTTTCTTCGGAAGGCTATTTTTCGGTTAGGGGAGTTGTAGCAATTTGAACATTGGCATAGCCAGCATCTCTGGCAATTTCACAAATTTTTAGTAAAACCCAGGAAGGAAGCGACCTGTCGGGGCGTATGAGAAGGACTGGATCTTCATCCTCTTTTGCGGTACATTTTGCATCTAGGTACTTCTTCATGCCATATCTTAGGGAATCTATGGTAAAAATATCACCGTTAAACATTATGAATTTTTCCGACTGCACGGTGACGACTCCCATTGTTTTTCTTGCTTCGAAAGCATTGGACTGAGGCAATTCGATTTCAACACCCGGTGATAGGATAAAACGGGAGCTTAGTAGGAACAATATTCCGAATATTATCAAAATGTTCAAAATATTAAAAAGGTTCATGCTAGTATCCAGGGGCTGTAACCTAGAAACTTCCATAAACCTAAACCTCTTTGTCAACATTTCCGTCATTTTCTTTCGCGTTTGCCATGTGGTACAAAATTTCATTGTAACTCCATTCCATATCATAAATTAAATGCTTTACTTGCCCATGCAAAAAGGCGTAGGCTAACGTTCCAAGAATATTTAGCAGCAGACCAAACGATATCAAAACCATCGACTGCTGCATAAACGATATGATTGTATTCGACGAAAAATATGTCGAAGTATGGGCTATCGCGTTGAGCATTTTTGCCAAAATCTGCAAAACCCCGGCAAAGCTTATCAGGGGAGCAACTTTTGCGATTAATTGGATGGCTGGCAACCTCCGTTCCAGCAAGGGAATTTCTTGCAATGCAATACCATTGGTAGCGTTGGACAATTCGTTTGGTCCTTTATCTCTAAAAATAAGGACCGTTTTTACCATTAGGGCTACCATGCCGGGAGATTCTTCGCATACGGTCAAAGCTTCATTATAACGTTTTTTTTTCAGCAGGGCAACTATGCCTTCCAAAAATTGCCGAGATCTTACCTTTTTGCTGTGCAGGAATAGAAGCCTTTCCACGGTATATAACACCAGCAATATCGACAAAATCAACAGCACCCATACTGAGAGGTTACACAACATACTCTTCACAGTCGCAATAAAAGTATAACCCCTATAAATTTCAAACGAAATCTGATTTGGAAAATTGTAAATTTATTACCCAATGCGACAGCGCTTTTGCCGTTGGAGGGATACCGGTCGAAGGGAGATGACTTTGTAGTAAGCCGGATTCTGTGTCATCGAATGATGATGTGTTCATTTATCTAATTTTGCAAAGTTTTGCAAAATTCCTCTTTCGAGGTGCGACGAACCCGGAGTTATTAGGCTGGCTACCTAACTCCCTATTTCGTCTTGCACCGAATTGGGTTTGCCCTGCGCGACATTATTACTAATTCGCCGGTGAGCTCTTACTTCACCATTTCACCCTTACCAGATGGCGGTATCTTTCTGTTGCACTGTTCCGTCATGGGACATATGGGTCACATGCCCGCGTTTTCACGTGGAATCCTGCCATATGGAGTCCGGACTTTCCTCCCATGATATTTCACATGAGCGAACACATTCTTACAAAGTCATCCCCCAGTTTCTCGTAAAGTACTAAAAGTTTTTAATCGGTAAAGATAAATTTTCAATTCTTATCCCGATTAACTATCGACCAAAAGCTTCCTGTGGCTTATGGTATAGGATACGCCCGATGCAATTGTTAAATATGTCGAATATAGGAACAATAGAATCCCGCTATCATGTATCCATGAAATATAGTGAGGCTTTAGCCAACGCCCAAAATCACGGGTCAGGGCGAACCACAATATCATGATCCCGGTCGATACGATCTGAATGACTGTTTTTACCTTCCCCGACATATTCGCTGCAATTACCACGTTTTTTGTGGCAGCCACCAATCGTAGGGTTGTTATTAGAAATTCACGGCCGATTACGAGTAGTATCAGGAATAGGGTCCATAGCGGTAAAATTCTCAAGGCTAAAAGCGTCACCATTATTCCTATCATGAATATTTTATCCATGAGCGCGTCCATAAATGTCCCGAGAGTGGATATTATTTTATACTTTCTCGCCAAATAACCATCTAACCAGTCCGTTATCCCGCAAAAGATGAAAAGAAGTATGCTCAAACTTGCACTTCCCGGAAAGTCGACATACATCAATAGTACAATTAAAAATAATAAAGGAATCCGTAGCAGCGTTACCCAATTGGCCAAGTTCATTGGAGAAGTGATGGAAACCAAAAAAAAGATTGTTGCAACTCAAAACCTTAATTTTTTTATAATTTCCATGGTCGAAGAAATTGCATTTGTGGTTATGGCTGCTGGCGTTGGTAGTAGGTATAACGGGACAAAGCAATTGGAAACATTTGGGAAAAGCAAATTGACGATGGCAGAGTATAACATGCAGTATGCCATTGATGCGGGTTTTAGGCAGTTTTATTTCGTGATAGACGACAAATTTGCGGATATTTTTCACAGACGGTTGAAAGATTTTTTACCGCCGAATTGCAAATTCGAACTGATATATCAGAAAAAAGAGGAATCACTGGCAAAATTTTGTAACCGCCAAAAACCATGGGGGACCGGCCATGCCATTATGTGCTGTAGTCGGGCAGTGCGTTGCAATTTCTGCGTGACGAATGCAGACGATCTCTACGGACATGATGCAATATCTCGCATAGCCAAATTCTTGCGATCCGTCGAAAAAAAATCCCAAACTTTTGCCAACGTGGCCTATGCTTTGTCTGAAACATTGTCCGGAAACGGTACCGTTTCCCGCGGTGTGATTTCCATCGATGGGGATTCCTATTTGACTTCCATCGATGAAGTGCGTAGTTTGGCTATGGATGCCGATAATGGAGTTATTCCTTCGAAAGATTCGTTGGTATCAATGAACCTTTGGGGTTTTACGCCTGAAGTTTTTAAGTTATTGGAAGAAGGATGGCACAGGTTTAAACAAAACGTCTCAGATATTGCGAACGATGAATTCGGGATATCTAATTTTATAGATTCAGCGGTTAGGGGAGGTCAGTGCAGGGTCAAAATTCTCAATACCAGCTCCAAGTGGCATGGCATTACATACCAAACGGATAGGGCACTGGTTGAAAAGATATTAAGTGAATGATGCCATGGGAACCATAGAAACAATTGGCATAGTCATTAGCGTCCAAAGCAATGAACAGTCGAAGAAAATTCTTTCCATGGATGTTTTTACCATTGACTATGGTATCATGCGATGGTTCATCAAATCCCCGTTTGATCACTCCAGGGATTATATGTTCGAAGATGTCGAAATTGTCGGCAATAAAATAACCGAAACGGCTGGGAAAGTGCATAAAATGATGGTGCTGTCGAGCAATTCCCAGGCCATGAAACAAAATGGAAACCATCAAGGAGCCGAGGTTTTTGTGAAAATTTTACGAAAAGTTACCTTCGACGGTGTACCATTGGAAAATTTGTTTATGATCACAAAGCAGACGATTAAAAATTTTGCATCGAATTTTAATGCTGACATGATATTGCTTAAGGCTCTATATTTACTCTGCCGGGAAGAAGGCTATGCCGTTGATTCCACTTGGATGCATTCCCTACCCCACTGCGATAGGATACTGGCCAGAAGTATCATTGCTTCCAGGTTTGACGCAAACATTGACAATAAAGCTTCTCACCTCATCGATTCGTTACAAACGTGGATTCTTTCTCTCTAGGGAAGAATTATCGTGCCGGTATTAAAATTGACCAAAAAAACATTTAGGGAAAGTGCGTAGGAAAATTATTTGAAACAGGAAAACTTTATGCAAAGTGATTATATAATTGTTTTAACAACTGTAGGCTCTAAGAAATTTGCTGAAGATCTCGCAAAGGGTATGATTGGTGAGCGATTGGCAGCCTGTGTCCAAATTCAGCAAATAGAAAGCTTCTATGCTTGGGTGGACAACATAGAGCATGGCAACGAGCATCTTTTGGCCATCAAAACCAAGGCTACGCTGTTCGA
>JAIRXJ010000024.1 GCA_031268375.1 Puniceicoccales bacterium
ATTGAAGGACTGGCGTCGCGTTGCCACCCGCTACGACCGCTGTGCCCACACCTTCTTCTCTTCTATCTGTATTGCCTGTTCTTTCCTCTTTTATTTGAATTTATGAGTCCTGACCCTAGTACTTAGTGCTCGTATGTAGATCACCAGGTCTTTTCTTTCTTAATCTCGCTGGTGATCCCTTTGGCGGCGGTGGTGGTGATGGTTATTCTGGATCTGGAACAAAACATATCTTGTCCATAATCTCCAGCGCATTACCTACTCCATGGGTATTTTGATGGACTTCACCCTTAAAATGAGGCTTCCATAGGCCAAATGATACAGGTGGTTCCATTAGTGTCTGTATATGACAATGACTTCCATTTTCAGAGATTGTAACTTGATTCCCATATTGTTTAATAAAATTTGCTACGAATCTTTTGAATGTATTAACACTTACACCCGTACGGCTTCCTTTACTAGGTTTTGTGCGATCTAAAAGATTACTCAATCGCTTTCTAAATTTAGCACTAACCCCAATAAGCTTTAGCGGCTCCGACGGTATTTCATATAACGGCATTTCAGATGTCTTAGATTCTAACGGAGGAGGACTATCTCCTTGCTCTTTTTGAACGTCTAATTCTAACCTTCTAATTTCGTCCCATTCCTCGCTTTTGTTGAAATGCACCTTAATCCTACGTCCTTGTGATTTCACTTTTAATTCTTGATTCCCGCCATTCTTGTCTTTAGGATGTACTTCTACGTCAGGAGCTTCCCCGATAGCTCGCTCTATTAATTTCTTATCAGGCATTGATAGCTTTTGGTAGACTTCCAAGCCAGCCTTAGCTATCATAAATCTTCTTTGTCTACCACTACATTTTATAGAAGTTACTGCTGGTTGAGTTGGTCCTGGTGCTGCTAGCGGTTGTTCTGAAAGCGGTGGTATATCCATTGCAATGCATGAACATATACGAATGTTTTACAATTTCAAGAGAAATTACAAAAAATTTTTACAAAAACATAATCCGTAAAACTTCATTCCATCCCAAAGGCTAATATAAGGTAGCTATTTTTCTATGACATACGCTGTTCATGGCCATTCATAGTTACTTCGCTTGAGATAAGCATATATAATCATTTTCAACTAATTATTATCTATTCAAATGCCTCTGCCAAAGGAAACAGCCATGGTGTAGAGTCTATCTCGACGGGAATATTCCGAGCAGCCTTTAGCAGCCTTTAAGTCCCATCATATTGGACCTTCAACTTTACTAGGGGAGCAATTTACCTTGACATAAAAAATATCCCCACAAGATCCACTTTCCATAAATTTTGCCGTCAAATGTTGAAATTGGAAAGTTATGAGCATCAATACTGGTCAAATAGAGTTATTTTTGAACACCATTTCCAATTTGGTTTGGGGATGGCCATTGATTATGTTTATAATCGGGACGGGTGTTTATTTTTCCCTTAGGCTAGGGTTGTTGAGCTTCTCAAAACTGGGATTGTCTTTGAAATACGCCATAGCAGAAAACACCCACGGGAAAACAGGCACAGGAAATATTTCAGTATTTGCGTCACTGTGCACAGCACTGTCGGCAACGCTTGGAACAGGAAATATTGTGGGTATAGCGGTTGCCGTTACCGTAGGAGGGCCTGGATCACTTTTTTGGTTGTGGATTTCGTCATTTTTTAGTCTAGCTCTCAAGTATTCTGAGGGTGTCCTGGCGATAAAGTACAGAAAGGTCGAGAAGGATGGCAATGTTTCCGGAGGGCCCATGCATTATATCCGCACGGGGTTAAACAATGCTTTTTTGGCAAAAGTATTCGCATTTTTTGGCATGATGGTTGCTTTAATCGGGATCGGAACCATAGCTCAAAGTAATTCCATTGTAGTTACCCTATCGTCTTTCGGGACACCCAACCTCGTTACAACAATCATACTGGTCATCGTTGTCGGAATGGTAACCATGGGAGGATTACAAAGGATATCCACCGTCGCGGAGAAAATTGTACCAATTATGACCATATTTTACATTGGAGCCGCCACTTTGGTATTAGCAGCGAATATTACCCGCCTTCCTTCCCTATTATATTCCATTGTTTGCAGTGCATTTTCTCCAAAATCGATTCTGGGAGGAGGAACTGGAATTACCGCTACAATCGCAGCCAGTGTCGGAGCAAGTCGTGGTATTTTTTCCCACGAGGCGGGATTGGGGAGTGCTGCCATCGCGGCTGCGGCTGCAAAAACCAATTCTCCTGGAATGCAAGGACTGGTATCAATGGCAGGGGCATTACTCAGTATAATCGTTTGTACGATGACCGGTTTAGTCATATTAATCGCAACGGATAGGTCTTCCCCATTGGAAGGAGCAATGCTGACATCACAGGCATTTGCCCATGGACTGGGAATGCCAGAACTTGGAAAGCTTATAGTTGGGTTTAGCATTATACTATTTGCATTTACAACCATTATCGGGTGGAATTATTACGGTGAACAATGCACACAATTTCTCTTTGGCCCCAGGGCCATAGTACCCTACAAGTTACTATTTATTTTTTTCGTTGCCATTGGTCCATTCTTCAGGATCAATGCCATTCTATCGTTGGCTGACATCGTAACAGGGCTTATGTCCATTCCAAACATCATAGGCTTAATCGGTTTGAGAAATGCAGTTCTTCAGGAAACAAACACATTTTTTTCGAGTTCGAATCGCATTCGAAGAAACATGACGGATAAAATATAAACGGCACCACAAAATTGAAAATATGCGTGGTAGGTGGAAAGATTGGTACCGTATTGTTCCCGTTATGACCGTTGTACCACACATTTCCTCCATCTGCATTGCTGGTTTTTCCCTTTTTTAAGTTCCGAGAACTAAGCTTAGTGATAAACTTCGTGTGCTTCACCTCGATTTTTGACGTTAATTGTCGTTAATTGCCACGAAATAATTTAATTTTAAAAAAAACTTGTAAATTCATTAAAAGTGATAATGTTGCCTCTCTAGCGCTAGGGTCAAGAGATCCCGTGATTTTTGTTGTATTAAACACAGCAATTTGGCGGAGTTTGTGGATAATCTTCTACTGCTCGAGCATATGTTTATGTGCTTCAAAATCATGAAAATGTAATAATTTGATGAACAAAGTTGATATAATTTCCGAATTCGGAAAAAGCGAAAAAGATACAGGTTCGAGTTGTGTTCAAATAGCTCTTCTCACCCATAGGATCAAACATTTGACGGAACACCTAAAGGTTCACAGGAAAGATTTTCATTCCCGCCGTGGGCTTGTCGCTATGACGAACCATCGTAGAAAGTTACTAAGCTATATGAAGCTTAATGATCCCGAAGGTTATAAGGAAGTAATTCAAAAATTGAATTTACGCAGGTAATATACGAAATTTTTCTGCGACAAAGCAGGTTCTAAAAAACCGGCAGCTAAATTTTAGTGTTATTAGAGATAATAAAGAAATAATTAAAAAATATAAGGAAATAATAGATGAATCATAAATATGAAGTAGAGGTCGATGAGTTTTCGATGAAGTTTTCTACGGGGACATTGGCCAAACAAGCGAATGGGGCGGTATGGGTAACTTCCGGCGAAACCACGATTTTAGTGACTGCAACAGCAGCTAACACATTACATCCTAATCAGGATTTTTTCCCACTGTCCGTCGACTATCGCGAGAAATTTTCCGCGGCAGGTCGCATGCCCGGTGGTTACAACAAACGAGAGGGGAGGCCATCGGAAAAAGAAATTTTGACGGCTAGAATGTGCGATCGTCCCCTACGGCCACTTTTCCCGCAAGGTTTTTTGAACGAAGTCCAAGTTATGGGGACCCTCTATTCGACGGATTTAAAGAATGAAGCGGATGTTTTGATGGTAAATGGAGCATCGGCGGCCCTGATGTGTTCGGATATACCGTGGAACGGACCCATTGGATGTGTCAGAATCGGGGAAATTGATGGCAAATTTGTCGCAGGCCCGACCAATGAACAAATGTTTTCGTCCACCCTCGATTTAATATACGTCGGCAATGAGTCTAATATGATGATGATCGAAGGTAATGCCGATCAAATTTCAGAGGAACGTTTCATCGAAGCCTTAGAGTTTGGACAGCAGCAAATACAACCGATCATTGCCGCCCAAAAGAAATTAGCCGCACTGGTTGGTAGACCAAAGAAACAGTTTGATTTGGTTTTGCCAAGGGAAGAAATTGTCAAAATCTGTGCCACCTTCGTTGGCAAGCTAAATAATGCGGTGTTTCAGGATGGAAAGTTGGAACGTGAAGATGCAGTTATGGCGATTAAAGAGGAAGCCAAGGCTACCATCGTCGAAAAATTAGGGGAAGCGGAATTCTGCGAAATATCGCTCAACATGGCGTTCGAAGAGCTGCAAAAAGAATTGTATAGGAACAATATCCTCGACAATGGCCGCCGTGCCGATGGTCGTGGATTAACGGAATTGCGCCCCATTGCATGTGCAACAGACGTATTGCCTGTCGTCCATGGATCTTCCCTGTTCCAGCGGGGGGAAACACAGTCCCTGGTATCGCTGACATTGGGATGTTCCAATGGATCCCAAGAGATCGATGCCATCACGGGAGGAGTCCAGTCGAAATCCTTCTATTTACACTATAATTTTCCACCATTTTCCGTTGGAGAAACTGGTAGGATCGGAACCGTTGGGAGGCGCGAAATTGGCCATGGAGCGTTGGCAGAACGTTCCCTATCGCCCATAATCCCATCCGAAGATATTTTTCCCTATTCCATCCGCATAGTTTCTGATATTTTGGAATCGAATGGGTCATCCTCCATGGCAAGTGTTTGCGGAGGCTGTTTAGCCCTCATGGACGCGGGAATCCCCATTACTGGCACGGTGGCCGGTATTTCCGTAGGGCTAGTGACTAGCAACGGCCGAGATGGAAATATTTCCAAGCATGTGATTCTGACCGATATCATGGGAACCGAAGACCACTTTGGCGATATGGATTTCAAGCTCTCCGGGACCAGAAATGGTATTACGGGGGTTCAGCTCGACCTGAAAATTCAAGGGTTACCTATCGAAATTGCCAAAGCGGCCATTGCACAAAGTAAAAACGCGAGAATGCAGATTTTGGACATCATGGAATCTGTCATCCCCGGCCCACGGGAGAGCCTAAAGCCGAATGCTCCAAAAATTCACAGCATGAAAATCGATCCTGATAAAATCGGTGCTTTGATCGGCCCGGGAGGAAAAAATATCAAACGAATAACGGAAATAACCGGGGTTCAAATCGATATTAATGAGGACAATAGTGGAAAAATTCTAGTATTTGCCCCCAATGAGGATGCTTTGGAACGTGCCGTGAAGGAAATTAACTTGGTCTGCTCCGAAATAGAGGAAGGGAAAGTTTATAGGGGCAAGGTAATGTCAATCAAAGAATTTGGGGTTTTTGTCGAATGTTTACCGGGGAAAGAAGGACTTGTCCACGTTTCCGAAATGGCAGACTTTCGGGTAGAAAACCCAGCTGACATTTGCAAAATTGGTGATGAAATTATTGTTAAATGCATCGGCGTTGATGACAAAGGCCGCGTCAGGTTAAGCCGCCGAGCTGTAATTTGCGAAGCTAAAGGCATTCCCTACGAAATGACCATGCCAAAATCATCCCATGGCGACAAATTTCAACGTTCCTCGGGTCGCACCAGAGATGGTCGATCCTTCGGTGGCGATCGGGAAAAACGTTTCAGGAAAGATTTTCGAGGTGATGGAAATAGGCGGCAGGGAGACAGAAGGGATAGCCGCAGCGACAGGAGGGGAAACTAAATCCCTAAGCCTGGTCATTTTGTTTGGGGAAAGGCATATGTAGCCATTTCTAACTAATTGTTAATGGCACCCTAGGGTCAGGACTCATAAGCCCAAATAAAAGAGGAAAGAACAAGCGATGCAGATGGAAGAGAAGAAGGTGTGAGCAGAGCGATCGTAGCGGATGGCGATACGGAGCCAATCCTTCAATCTGCCGAACATATTTTCGATTTTGTGGCGTCGCTTATACAGATCTATGTCGTAGGGCAACTGGATTCTGCGGTGGCACGGCGGAGAAATGCACGGTTTCACCCCACGTTGTCTCAGTTTTTCCCGAAACCAGTCGGCGTCATATCCTTTGTCATCCAGTAGGTAATCCGCATCCGGCGAGTCTTTCATCAGTTTCCTGGCTCCCAACTATGCCGCTAACGTTCCCGGCCGTCAGGAGCAATCTTCCCAGTCGGCCGTCGCCATTGCAAATGGCATGCAATTTGCTATTCAAACCACCCTTTGTACATCCGATCTGGTGCAGCGTAGCCCCCCTTCCATTAGACTTGCAGCCGTTCTGTGCACTTTCAAGTAGGTTGCGTCTATCATCAAAACTTTCGTACCTCCCTTCGCCAACTTTTGCAAAATTTTAGCAAACACTCCTCCTTGGCTCCACCGAATGAAACGGTTGTAGAGCGTTTTGTACGGCCCATATTCCTTCGGTGTATCCCGCCACTTCAAAACCATTGCGGAGAACATAGACGATCCCACTTATGTCCCTTCGGTCGTCCACTCGTGGTTTCCCCCTCCCTTTCGGAAAATATCTGCTTTTTTGCTCAAGGGCTTTTCCGTTTATCATTTCCATTTCTTGTCCTTTAACCCTGCTCTTTCCCTTCTCTTTGTCAGTCTCTCCTTTATGAGTCCTGACACTAGGGTAACCAGCGGGAGAATATCAAAAATATAAAGATGGCAACCCTAGCGAAAGCTTTGGAAACTATGGAGTACTTGGTTTCCAGGCTGGCAATGGATATGCCATCGTTTGGGGTGTTGTAGGACGGTACGATCTGTTCCTCCGTTTCCTCGATGGAGTCGAAGGTAATGCCCTTGATGGATGCGTTGAAGGCTACGATATTACCATTTTTTTACCGATAAACATAAGCGGATTGAGGGGAGCGGAAATGGGAGAGTGTTTCGCCGAAGAAATTTTTAAATCTTCCGATCAAAGTCTCTATGATTGACCGTTTTTTCTCCCCTCTTTATTGAGATTTGCGTTTATCATAATATTTTATGCAAATCCGCGAGAAGTGGAATCTATGAAACTCAAAATTTCGTCCAGTAAATCGGACATGATGGCTTCGGACTTAATTTTTTCAATGGCCTGTGCCTTGTTTAGCCCGCTTAGATAGAAAATTTTGAATATTTTTTTTATCTGGGAAATCCGTTGGTCGGAAAAATTATTCCTCTGCAAATTCACAACATTTGGATATCTAACCCTCGAAGGATTGCCGTCGGCCAGCATGTAGGGAAGAATATCTTGCGTGGTTTTCGATAGGGCACCAACCATCGAATATTTACCAATTCTACAAAATTGGTGTATACCCGCACTCCACCCAATGTTTGTGAAGTCATGGAGAATAACATGTCCACCCAAGGCAGCTTGGCTACCCATTATCACATTATTACCCACGATGCAATCGTGAGCAACATGGGCATAGGCAAGAAACACATTGTTGTTACCTAAAACCGTCTCGCTTTCCTCTTTCGTGGCTGTGTGCACCGTACAACATTCCCGAAATGTATTATCGTTGCCTATTTTTAGGCCAGGGAATCCGCCCGTATACTTCAAATCCTGGGTCGGAGCCCCAATGTAGGCATATGGGTAAATTTTATTGTTTTCTCCCACCTGGGTTCTTCCATCCATGGTGGCGTGATGACAAATGTGCGTGCCTTTGCCCAGCGATACCATTCCCCCGACATAGGCATAGGCATCAATGCGAACATCATCGGCTAACTGTGCTCCCTTTTCAATTATTGCAGTCGAATGAATAATTGTCGACATAGCTATTCCTTGGCCCCTATGAGCATAAACATTAATTGGGCCGACGAAACTACTTTGTCTCCTACCCTACACGTTGCCTCTGCAACACCTATTCTGCCCCCTCTTTGCTTGAGTAATTTGATATGTACTTCAAGCTGATCTCCTGGAGTCACCGCCTGGCGGAACTTAACTTTGTCGCAACTCATGAAATAGGCTATTTTATTATTTTCAGGACTGATATTATTCAGCATCAAAACACCGGCTGCCTGTGCCATCGCTTCAAGTTGTAACACACCGGGCATAACCGGCTGACCAGGAAAATGTCCAACAAAGTATGGTTCGTTGATTGTAACATTTTTTATGGCACGAAGTTCCTCTTTCCCAATAATCTCGGTAACCCTATCAACCATAATAAACGGATATCTGTGGGGTAACAAGTTCAAGATTCTGTTAATGTCAAATCCGATGTTTGGATTGACAAGGGGGCCAGCGGGAGATTTGGGAAGTAACTTTTGGCCAGATTCGACTAGTTTTCTTTGGGCATATATTTCCTTTGTCAACTCGGCATTCATGGAGTGTCCGGGGCGAATGGCAATGATGTGTGCTTTTAAGGGAAGCCCAACCAGCGAAAGATCCCCGATTATATCCAAGATTTTATGCCTAACAAATTCATCCTTGAATCTCAATGGTTCCTTCGACAAAATTTGTTCTCCTTTGATTACTATCGCAGAATCTATGGTTCCACCCTGCAATCGTCCTATTTTTAGCAAATCTTCAATATCTTCGTAGTGTACAAAAGTCCTTGCCGGGGCAATCTCGGCGATAAATGATTCCAAGTCAACGTCGATGGAGAGATGCTGCGTATATAATCCATGGTCATCAACCAGGGTCGCCGTTATTTTTAAACCGTCGTAGGGCAATGCCACCAAGGAACGGTTCCCTCTCGTGACGGTTATTGGCTCTCTAAGCTCGAAAATTTTTCTCTCGGCATTCTGTTCTACCGTTTCCGATTGCAATATTAAATTCACAAAATGTTTCGCCGAACCATCTAAAATTGGAGGTTCATCCCCATTTAATTCAACGATGACATTGTCGATTTTCATGGCATATAGTACGGAAAGAATATGTTCAACGGTACAAATTGTAACGCCACCCGATATCAATGATGTGGCACGGATTAATTCTCCTAAATTCGCGACGTTGGGGATGATTTCAGGCTTTCCGACCAAATCGATTCTTCTAAAAACTATACCAGTGTTCGGTTCTGCGGGTTTTATGGTCATTGTCGTATGCTGGCCCGTATGCAATGACGTACCTGAGATCGAAGACTCTCGAAAAATTGTATGCTGTCTCATCCTATTGAAAATGAAGCTACGAAGATCAATTTTTAAGTAAAGTATAACTTTAGCAAACGCTATCCATTTTCTTAGATACCATAAATGAAAAATGCACCGCTGGGGTTAGTCCTCATAAGTAAAGGATTGATAAAGAAAAGAAGGAAGAGAATCAAAAATCAAGAAATAGAACTAATGGGAGAAAGAATCCTGGAGCAAGTAAGTAAAAAAAAATTCAATTCCTTTAACCAACCCATAAGTTGCATAAAATAAGAGAATTCAACGGGCTACAATATTTTTCAATAAAATTCAAAAGAATTGTGTAACTGGCTCATAAGCCTTTGGTCGGCAGTTCAAACCTGCCCTCTGGCACCATTCAGGTTCATTTTTAGCAAGGTAAAACACAGCAAATCACCCACAAAGTTGACTTTTTGCCGAGATTGCAATAAATGTTACAACTGAATTAGCCATAATAATATTAATGGGATGAAAGATATGGACCATATCAAGAAGGAAGTAACATCCATTTGTCAGTTTAAACAATTAATGGTTAGGGGGTTAGGGCAACCATCGATTAATTACCAAAAAAAGAAGATGGCGAAGGAGGCATAGATGGCGACCCGAGCGAGAGTTTTGGAAACGAGATCATACTTGGTTCCCAAGCTGGCAATAGATGAGTATAGCTTAACCCGTCAATGTTTTCGAAAAAATAGTAACCCCTTTGTGGGAAGAACACTGCTCGGGCAAAATCTCGAAAGGATATAGGTCTGCCCCTTGAAATGGTACATCAGACACGATAAGCATTCCTCCGGGTTTCAATACGCGGAACAGTTCCTTCATAATGTACACAATTTGTGTCACTGCAGCATCTCTATTTTGCCAGATAACAACATCGCTCGAATTATCCGGCATGGAAATATTGTAAAGGCATCCATATTCCAACGTTAGGGCATCTTTTTCTGCTTTTGCAAAGGAATCGAACTGAAAATTTAAGTCAAAAACGGTAACATCATCAAAATTTTTCCTCAAGGCTTTGGCAAGGAATAGACCACCTTTGTTGAAGACATCAACAATTTTAATCTTTTTATTGGCATTTTTATTAAAAACATGATCGGCAATTTTGTCTTCCCCAATGTTGTTTTCTTCTACGGAATATGAAAAATTTTTTCTATCCCCAAGAAGCTTATCCGATGCTTCCATGACCATTTCCGGTGAAACGGATGCCGTACACGGAGCTTCTTTAAATCCACGCAAACACTTATTACCCCAATCATTCGACACCCATTCGCACCAGCTGCTACAACCGTTACCTCTGAGATTAATATTTTCAGGATAACCAAAAACTTTTTCCGAAGTTGGCCCAAATATGGCGATGGAACGACCATTTAAAAACCTTTTCATGTGGACCATGCCCCCTTCCCCATCCAAGTGAAATAGAGAATGTTTTAATAGCACGGCAAGTTCGCCGAGTGAAGTTTTTCCCACAAGATTTACGTCGACGCCATCCACCGATCTACACAGCTTATCGGAATGGCCAACTTGTATCACTTTTATGTTTGGATATGCCCGATGAAACAGTTCTATAAATTTTTCGTAGTATTTTATTGGCCACATTCGCGTGCTTTCAGACGACTTTTCATAGGCGTTGATTCCCCTTTGCATCGTTATGTACTGGATTTCTTCCAACCCGAAAGATTTGAGAATTTCCATGTTTTTTGGCTCTAGGTTTAAAAATAGATACGTAGAATTATCTATGCCGAGTAAACCGCATTGGTCCGGCCCTTGTATTCTTGTTTTGTCGTTCAAAATCGACCATTGGCCAATCAGCGTATGATATTGGGGAGAATGTTCAAAAAATTTATAATGTTTTGCAAAAAAATCTTTGTTTTTTTTACAAAAATTCCCCAACCATTCTGATTTCTTTTCTATGTGTTTGGAATCGCAGTACAGGATATTTGGATATCTATCTATGTGCATTATCACATCATGGTTATGCTTTTCAAAAATACTCCAGAAGTTACTTTCAGCTAAATTGGATATAAAATGAGCTTTATTAAAAACGAAATCCAAAATAGTTTTTCTACCTTTTTCATCGGTATACAAGTCGATGGAATGGCCATAATTTATACGTTTCGACAACTCTCTTATCGCTGTCCCACATATTAAAATATCTCCGATTCCTCCGGAAACTATAATTGCTATTTTGAGTTTATAACCATCGTGCTTGGCTAAGCATTTAGGTGTGATATACCTAAACAAAGCACGAAATAATTCACGGCATAACCACCAGACCAATCTTAGGGACGCTTTGATTTCATTGTTTGCATATTTTCTTTGTAAACTGTCAACCTTTAGTCTAAGCTTATAAAAGTAAAAAACCGAACTTTTTTTCATTTGTCTGAAGGTATTATTTTGGATAACATTATAGGCAATATTATTTGCTGTATGGGAATAAAAAACTTACAACCTTTTTCAGTCGAATAATTTAAAAGGTTCATGGGGAAAAATTTCCCCTAGCGAATGATGTATGTTTGATAAACGTAGCTTTTCCACAATATCGGAATATCATGTCTTCCAATATATTGTTTTTGTCTCCCAAGGATCTATGGCTCAAACAAAAACAACCACTTCCGCTTCCCGTAAGCATCATATTGATCTCGATGCTTTTCATTTCGTCATGCAACTCACGAAAATTTTCATGTTCTGAAAAAAATATCTCTGAAAAAGTATTGTTAAGGGGCAATAATACTTGTCCCGTCCCAATGGCATTTTGTAGGGATAAAAGGCGTCGGTTGGCTTCTTCTTCGGAGAGATATAAATGTTGGAATTTTTTTCGAAGTATTCCATAGACTTCCTTTGTGCTTATGCCAAATGCGGGCTTAAAAATTAATAGGTCGTAATTTTCTAAAGCAGAAATTATTTTTCTATCCATCGGTCGGCAGATATCTCCAATCCCCGCTGCTATGTTTGGCATATTATGAATGAAACATGGGCAGTCAGCCCCAACAATTTTACCCAAATCGACCAATTCCGTCGGCGACAGAAGGTTTCCGCAAATTTCATTTATCGCATGCAATAGGGCGGCGGCGTTGCTACTTCCTCCTCCAAAACCAGCTTCATGGGGGATAAATTTTTTCAATTGGACTGTGAAGTGTTGCCGTAGGCCTGTTTTTTCTCGAAAAACATTGAGGGTGGTGGTGATGGTATTATTTTTTTTATTTAGAAAAGGCTCGTCACAAATAATCTCATCGCCGCCGTTAGGTGATCTAAAAATTGTAATTTCATCTCCAAAGGCGAGGGCACAGTTTGCAGACAGAATGTTATGGTATCCATCTTGCCGTAAACCTGTGACGGCGAGAAATAAATTAATTTTAGCAGGAGAAAAAACTTTTGCCAATTCTTCCATTTTTTCTAGTTAGTCCCTAACTTTTTGGTTTAATATTAAATTGCCTATGAGCATAAAAATAGGAATTGTTGGAGCAACAGGAATTGTTGGGTCGGAATTTATTTCGCTATTGGAAGAGCGAAAAATTTCAGTCACCGACCTCTACCTATTCGCATCCGAAAGGTCCGATGGACGGAAAATACATTTTAATGGCAAGAGCATTGCGGTTGAAAAATTAGAAAAATCAAAACTAAAGGATTTAGACTATTTGTTTTTCTGTTCCAGTGAAGAGATTAGCAAAGAATTTATCCCCATGGCGGCGGAAAATAATATTTGTTGCATCGACAACAGTGCCGCCTTTCGACTACACCAGGATGTTCCCCTTGTCATTCCGGAAATAAATCCCCGTGCCCTAGAAAACCATAAAAATATCATAGCCAACCCAAACTGTTCAACCATTATTGCACTAATGGCCTTGTTTCCTCTCAATCAAAGGTTTGGACTTTCGGGCTTTTGTGTTTCTACCTATCAGGCCGTTTCCGGGGTTGGTCATTCCGGAATAGAAGCACTAAAGCAGGATATCACCGGGAATTTTTCCCTATCGCAGGATGTCTTTGGAGAACAAATATTGCAAAATGCCATCCCCCAAATTGGGCAATTTTCTTCCGACGGCTATTCTTCCGAAGAATTAAAAATGGCCAATGAGAGCAGAAAAATTTTATCCCTGCAAAGGTTAAAAGTTTCATCGACCTGCGTTAGATTGCCAATTCTAAGAGCCCATTCCATGTCTATAATTGCTAGATTCAGAAACCTCTTCGACTTAGATGAAGCCGAACAAATACTATCAACCAATGAACACATCGATTATTTTCCCCACGCTTTCCCGACACCGTTGAAACAAGCGTGTAAAAATAATATCGGAATTGGACGCCTCCGAAAGGATACATTTTTGCAAAATGCAGCCACAATGTGGGTAGTAGGCGATCAAATTCGTAAGGGAGCTGCCCTAAACGCGATACAAATCATGGAACATCTTGAATACACCAAATATCAAGGCTAATTACACAGACGAGAAACAATTAAATGGGGCTATCCTAAACAGTGAGCTGATTTTCTGGCGATCTTTTCCAGGATGAACAACCGTTGTGCGCACACCTTCTTTCCTCACCATCCCTGTCGCCTATTTTTTCTTTTGCCTAAATTTATGGGTTCCGACCCTAGGGGGCAGTTTCGTACAAAATTTTCCTATACAGTGCCGCATTCTTTTTATTGCCCTGTATGAGCTGCGAGGGAATGTCCAAAAACTCTACCACCAATGAAAATGTCGACGCAAAACATTCCAGTATTTGGCTGGGATTGTTTTTTACTAGCTTGAATGTATAGTTCGGATATATTGAAATTTGTCTAAAGACGATGGGGATTTCATTATCATATAAACTTTTGAGGAAATTCCTGAAAGAATCGGTAAACGTCGTAAATTTTATCTTGTAAAGATAGGACTTACTGCCTTCTACTTGTCCGACATCGGGGGAAAAGACATCGCTGTTTTCAAAGTAATTGGAATGGGGCAGATCACCACGCTCAATGGATATAATTTTTAAGTAGGAGGTTCGCGACTCTAGCAAGTAAGAAATGAGCAATCTGAGCTGTTCCTGTTGGCGGTGAATATCATAAATCTCACTGAATAAAGGTTGATCGTTTTTCTCGAAAAAGTCTTTAAAACCAAAGGAACAACTAGGTTCAAATTCTACACCCAGTGCATCACAAGATTCTCGGGCCCACGTTAGGTACTCCGATATTTCAAAAAATACCGCTATGTGGTTGGGTGGTAAACTATGGGAACTACTAGCGTACGCTAATTTTGACATATTTTCCCAGGTTTTTGATACAAATTTTCTATACTGGATTATATCTGCCTTGAACTGTCGTTCCCTCTCCAAGTGGTCACTGGGTAGCTTCGACTGTTTAATATCTAGGGATTTGGCTAGGGCTATAACACTTTCCTTTTGTAAAATTTTATTGCTATAGGCTCGGAAACAATTTCTTAGAATTAGGATCTGACACACCACCAATATCAAAACGGTGGTGAAAAACAAACAATGACGTTTAAAGAAAAGTTTTTTCATCTTACAAGAATTTCAGATTGTTGCCCCAGTATTATATCAAACGAAAAAGGTAAAATATCACCATTTGCCAGTGACATTTGTACGTTTTCAATGTGATCAATTCCCTCTATTTCGCCCAACGACGATATTAGATTTTCGATGGTTTTGTTGATTAGTTTTTTTGTTTCGCCATCATTTATCCATATTTTTGCCGAAACTTTAATCCTATTTTTGTCATTATCTTCCTTTTTGTCTGCCCATG
This sequence comes from Puniceicoccales bacterium, assembly GCA_031268375.1. Lineage (GTDB taxonomy): Bacteria > Verrucomicrobiota > Verrucomicrobiia > Opitutales > JAIRKQ01 > JAIRKQ01. Next base: position 14,873 of record JAIRXJ010000024.1, read on the forward strand.
CGAACGATTCTATCCAGGCAGTTTGTAAGCTCTCCATTTTGCATTGAAGCTCGTTGAATAAATCTGCCCAAGCGGCTTGAGAATATAGGGATAATTTAGCATCCGTGATAAATGAATGCAAAACTCCATTTTCTTCGCGGGACTCTTCATACCTGATAATATCCGCGTTAACTTCAAGCAATTTCGCTTCCAATTGGGATTTCTTAGTTTCAAGATTTATTGCGTCTTTCTTTAATATTTTTAATCCCGTCAATGCCGCCAGCGTTATGACAATGAAAACAAGCAAATATCCAAAATGTTGGCGCTGAAATTCTATTTGGTTTGAAAAGTCTACGGAAAATAGCTTTAACGGTTGCACTTGTTTGGAAGTCAAACAATACACTGCTCCAACGAAAACACCCATGTTGTTTTTTACGAGCATTCCTTCTTCGTCCCGCAGCTTACATGCAAATTTACCTTTAAAAGTATCAAACATATTGATAATTTCCATGTCTTTTTCGGTATTAAATGCATCGTACAAGTAGCTCTCACTTCCGGTCAGGTATAACTTTGCTATGGGATACTGCCTCAAGGTTCTACAGTAAAACAGTTCAGATTTTTTAATTTCCTGGCGCAGTTTTTGGTAAAATTGTTTTAGGTAATAGGTCATGAAGGCATGATTTTCATCTTCCTGATTGCTAAAAAATTCCGAAAGCAAAAGCTTAGCTTTTTCGAAGGAGACTTTTTGCGATTCCGCAATCGTTTTAATTAGATGTATTCCCGTGATAGGTATGCTACGAAAATATTCCGCATCATCCCCAATGCATGTTAAATATGATGAATTTTCTCCCATGTGTACCAGCATGGAATTTGTCGGAGAATCGGTATATTTCTGAATGGCGATGGTGTTGAGCACTATTTCCGGACAAATGTATGAAAAATCTATTTTATTGCGAATCAGGATATCAACTATTTGTTCCGACACTGCCTTCGGAATGGCAACCCCAAGGGCGTAATTTGATTGGTCATTGCTCCGATAAATGTCCAAACACCACTCGTTGGTCCCCCCCGGAAAATCATGTTCACACTCAAATTTAAACGCTTCCTGAATACTTTTTTCCGTTACTTCTGGAATTTGAATATGTTTTATGAAAACTTGATCGTTGGGCGGAACGACCAGCGTTATCCTTTTTTTCGTCGCTTTTGGGATTTGGGACACTGCTTTTGCGAAAGCTCGTAACCAAACCTCAATATTTTCCTTGAGATCTTCTTCGGATTGGATTGCGTAGGCTTCTACTTTTACGAAAATTCCCAGGTTGTCGATTTCCACTAGGGTGATCGACTCCATACCGCAATGCATTACGACATTATTAGCCATTTTTTAGAATTTTACGTAAATTGATAAATTTTTCAAGCTATCTTGCAATGATTCTTATAAATACCTTCAAACATGGGGTGATTTCCCGTCGGTGTAATGGTTGCTAGCATGCTTCCTGGTTGAAATCAATTGTTCGACGATGAGTAAAATAATTAAAAATTTTGTCAAATTTCGACCTGTGCTGATTTTTAACATAAAGTTCCCTATTTTTTTGCCTCCTACTCCTACTAATAGAAGAGAATATACACACGCAATGGCCACGCAAAGCAATGTTTTGATTTTAAAATTTATGCCGTTGAAATTCGATAGAATCCTGCCGTACATCTTTTCATCCGATAAAATTTTCAATTTTTTATTCCCATTGCGAATGCCATAGACAAACAATAGGGCAACACAAAACGGTGCCATCAGAACGACTAAAAAAACTTTAATACCGGTGAAAATCATAGGCTACGGGATTTTTTGTAGGGAGGTATTGCGCAAAAACATTTCTAGGAGAAAACATGCCAGGCTTGCCATTACTAGATAATAGTTGCATCGTATTATCGATGTTTCCATAACAATCATCGGTTCCGCGTATGCCAATAATAATAGTAACACCGCAAGTATTCTGCAATGGATGAGAAAATGCCCGGAAGATTTTATACGCCCTCCAATGATTTTTTTTAACAGTGACACACTGGGAATTAAAATGGATGGCTGGCGGATATGTTTGCAATAAATACCTTTGAAAATCGGCAAAAACAGTAAAAACAACAGGACATGGGGGTATAAAAAAATTATGTTCATCTATGGGTACTCGAATAGCAAAAGCATATATTTTTTGCTGATTTTTACGTTTTTGCAATAAAATAATCGATGGTGGTGGGGCGTTGACTTTTATTATTTTGCCGAGATGATCGAATGTCTGTGAAGGTAATCATGGCAAATGTTTCTGGATTTTGTGGCGGAGTAAAACGTGCCCTAGGACTGGCCTATGACGCGTGTAGGCAATGTGCCGGCCGAGTGTACGTTGCCGGCGAACTCGTTCACAATAGAGAAGTCATGGAAAACGTGAAAGTTGCCGGTGTGAAATTGCTTGGGGATTGTGATTTGAAGAAAATTACTCCGAAAGATGCTCTTCTAATCCGTGCCCATGGGTGTCCCAGAGGTCAATGGATCAAGTTCCACGAACTTTTCCATACCGTCATTGATGGGACCTGTCCGCATGTTGACAGGGTATCAAAAATGGTAGAATGCGAATCTGGAAAAGGGAAACACATCGTCGTCATCGGAGATAAATCTCATCCGGAAGTGCAAACGTTGGTAAGTTTTGCAAGGGATGGCAAGGTGTACATAATAAGTTCTGAGGAAGAATTGTATCATTTGCAAGGTAGCCTGGATCAAGTACTGGTAATTGCCCAAGCTACCATCGACGAAAGTTCTTTTAGAAGTTTTGCCAACAAGGTTTCTAAAATATATCCCCATGCCGAAATAAAGAATACCATCTGCGGTTCATCCCGTAGACGCCAACGGGCAATCATGCATTTCAAAGAGGAAGGTGTACAGGCCATCGTTGTTGCCGGGGGGATACACTCTAACAATACCCGAACATTGGCACAAATCGCCCGAAAGATCGGTTTACCTGCATTCCATGTGGAAACTGCCACAGATTTGCCAATTCAAAAATTGAAAACCTTTCAGGTCATCGGTGTCATAGGTGGGGCCTCAACGGATGAAGAAACAACAAAACAAATGGTAGCTGACCTTCTGGCATTGGAAAATTGAACGACAAATGCTTGCCATCGAACGACAAGCATTCTGATTTCTGGTTTTGCGATTTTTTACAAATTGTAAAAAAATCTTGTTTTTCAGGGGAAAACACATATATATGTCCCCGTATGAATAAGCTATTCAAAACGATGTGTGCCATGGCAGCAATAGGTATTACGGGGTGCCAATCAATGGGACCTAAGATTATTGAACGATCCCATCCTCAGTACAACAGTGCTGTGTTATCGGTTATAGACAATCAACTATTGTTGAATATCGTTCGTTTAAAGTATCGCGAAAATCCTTTTTTCCTAGAAGTTAACAGCATAACGGAATCACGCAATGCGGGAGCTGATAGTGGTTTGAAATCTATAGAATGGTTTCCCCATGATGTTTCCAGTAAAACAAAAGTTATTCCGACTTTTCTGACGAAAAGCTACCAAATTCCGACAATTTCCTATCGTCCCGTACGAGGGAAAGAATTTATCAAATACCTGATGACTCCAATTCCTCTGAATGTAACCCTTGGCATGTCATCTTCGGGTTGGAAATTGCAGAGGGTATTCAACACATGTGTTGAAAAAATAAATGACGTGGAAAATGCACCAAGTGCTTCGGGACCAACTCCACGGCATAAACCGAGCTATGAAAAATTCTATGAAATGACAGATTTGCTAAAAAAATTAGAGGATGCCAATTTCATTGCCATTGGTATCGATCCCGATAACCAACATGCTTTGATTATGCGCATAAAGCAAGATGCAGCAAACCATGCAGATGTAATCAAGTTCAAACAAATTCTCGGCCTTGACCAAAATAAAAATGAATTTTTCTTTGACAGTAACTTTTTGAAAGCTGGTAGTAATGGTCTGGTAGTTCGTACGAGGTCATTGATGGGAGTCTTATTTTACCTGTCCCATGCCGTGGATGTCCCTGTCGAAGATATCGAAAATGGCATAGTCCAAACGACGGTTGCGGAAGACGGGTCCGTGTTTGACTGGTCACAAAATGCAAGTGGTACACTATTTAAGGTGTATTGTTCCAAATCAAAACCACATGATGCCTTTGTCTCAACATATTATCGTGGCCATTGGTTTTACATTGCGGACAATGATTTGCACTCGAAATCCACATTTATGTTCGTTTCGATGCTGTTCAACCTGCAGGCAGGCGAAGCCTCTTCGGCTGACGTTGTCCCGACGCTGACGATTCCGGTGGGAAGATAATTTTGGCTGGTAGGCTCGAGAAACAATGGGAATAAATTAACCTTGCTTTTTTGGGTCTTGCTTTTTGCAGCGGGGAGGTTTTTGTTTTCTGAGTGAGCAAAATATGCTAAAATTTTTTTCAAAGATTTCATCCCGGGAGAATGCAAATTTAATCGGTGAGTTTTTGGACGACCAAGAATTGGTTCAATGGAGCATTGAGAAAGATTGCCTGCGCGATGAATATTTTTTGTGCGGCTACGTTTCCGATGAACGGACTGGCAATGAAGGTTTTGCAAAAATAAAGTCCACCTTTGGAGACCTAGGAAATGCCGAAATTTCAACCCTAAACCCTTCCGATTGGGAAGAGGCATATAGAAAATCTGCCAAACTATGGAAATGTGAAGATTTATATTGGGTTCCAACTTTTCTGAAAGATGAAGTGGAAATTCCCGAAGGAGGAACGGGGATATACATAGAGCCTGGGATGGCATTTGGATCTGGGAGCCATGAAACTTCACAGTTGTGTGCCCGAGCACTGGTAATGTTCAAAAGCTTGTATAAAAAGACCGACGATTTGATGATAAAGAGTTGCCTCGATGTTGGCTGTGGTTCTGGAATATTAGGTATTTCGGCCCTGAAATTGGGGTTGTCCCACGCCACATTCATCGACATTGACGCGGATGCCATAAGAATTAGCCAAGAAAATGCACTGGCGAATGGGCTGTTCCTTGATCAGATGGATTTTGTTACCGGCGATGTTAGGGTAGGTCTGCTGGGTAGGCATGCGGACTTGTTGATGGCAAATATTTTATCCAATGTCCTCGTTGAGAATGCTGATCTGTTGGTGAATTCTGTAAATCCCGGGGGATTATTGTGTGTAAGTGGGGTTTTGAAGGATGAAAAATTTGATGTGGCTTCTGAGTTTACAAAATTTATTAAAAAAAGATGGGCATCCGTGGTAGAAAGCTCCATGGATGATGGGGAATGGTCACTATTGGCATATTTTCGCGGATAAATTTACTTGCCTTTGGGGATGAAATAAAGCATGTTTATGCTCATGAAAAGGAAAAAATTAATGCCTAGGGATTTATTAGTGTGTTTAATTTTTTGTTTGTTCCCAATGGTTGCTGGGTGTACGCAAACCAGCGGGACATTGGGTGGTGCCGCCATTGGTACCGGTGCCGATGCCGGGATAGGATATGCCATTGGAGGCAAAGGGGGAGTGTTGGGAAGTGAAGTGGCAGCGCAAAAGAAACAGGCGTCGGCCATAAAAACCTTCCATGGTCCTTCATCCGAGGGTCCAGCTGCACACACCAGTGATGGGGCATTGGAACTTGAAAAACAGAAGCTCGAAGTGGGACGGCAACGGATTGAGTTGGAAAAGGAAAAGCAGGATGCAGAATTTGTTCCGCTAGGAAATTAAAGTTAGGATGCTATGTCAAGCGAAGAAGGTAATATTACTGATTTGAGCGAGTTGGAAAATTTTTCATTTCAGCCGAAGTGGGAGAGACAAAAAATAGAAGACTTTTCCTACCCGCATGGGAAAGATGACAAAAAAGGTTTCCCCGGGTCGAGGCATGCCCCTGGCATGGGTTTTAAAAGAAATTCTCAGCGGGAGGGGAAGGGAAATTTTCCTCAGGATGGTACCCGACCCCAAAGGTTTGACAGGTCAGGAGGGAATAGATATGGTAGGGAATTTCCAAAGAATCAAAACTTTCATCGACCCTTCGAATCGATTGTTGATATCGAGTTTTATCCCAATGACGCAGTTTTTGATGCCATAGTGTCTGCCCTAAGGTCTACCCATAAGACCTATGAACTATTTTCCGTGGCAAAGCTATTTTTGGAAAAGCCGGAACGGTTTGCAATGGTGGTAAAGAAAAAGGACACCCAGGAGGATAAATATCTTTATTTGACCACCGATGATAATTTCATATTCGAGACGGAAAATGCAGCGGCGAACCATGTCGTAGAAAATCATGCAGGGAAATATTTTGATATCGAAGAACAGGAAATTCCTCCTCCAACGGGCAAATTTATCTGTTTGCATAGGTGTGGTATGACGGGTAAGGTTTTGTGCCCGCCGAATTACCACAAATATCAGGAAATTTTGTTGGAGCACCATGGTAGATTTTTACCGCGCGTTCCATTTGAGAAGTTCAAAGCGAGGATAGAAAAAATTACATCCGAGGAGGAAATAGAAAGCTGGCGAATTCAGTCTTCCAAGGTGCAAATTTTCAAGCCGAAGGAGCAAGAAGATTCCGTCGAAAAAACAGAGCTGAAATCCATGGGCGAGGTGAAGAAATATTTCATTGAACACCTCAAGGGGCAAGTGATTACCCGCTATGATTCGGTGCGGGTTTCCGGTGAAACATTTGATAGGATGCCGAAAAGTTTATTGAACAAATCAATCTTCGTCCTAGTTAGCAGAGAAAAATCTTTTCCATTGAATTTTGCGAATAATTTGCGGGGACGTTTGGGCCGTTCCGGTTTCACAATTTACAAAATCGGCAGCAAACCGGGCATCAGCTATGTCTCCGGAATTAGGCGTAAATTCAGGCAACCCGGTGATATTTTTACGGACAATATCCAGAAAATCATCGCCATCATAGATGCCAATCCTAAAATTTCCATCGCGTCCCTGTGTTTACAGTATACGCAGGGGGGCCCCGGAATGCCTATCGATGGTTCTGAAAAGGAGGGCGAAGTACAGCAAGTACCTGTTTCGACATCCCAAGAACCTTCTAGTGATGCGGAAGCTGCAACCGTATCCTCTCCAAATTTTCCCAAAGAATCCGTTGGGCAGGAATTTTCCAAAAATTTACATTGGTTGATCCGCGAAGGATATGTCATAGAATTTGAAGACGGCACACTGATCTCCACTGAAAAAATCGCACGGAAAGAACAATCCAAACCACAGGTGGAAGCAGAGTCACAAGTCGTTGTGGAACCAGCGAATGAAGATGTTAGGAGCGAAAATATCCCGGAATCCGGCGAAAACGCCTAGGGAATATACTCATAGAGGTATGCCACGACCTCTCGGGAGACACGAGGGTATTTTTCTATGGTGAGTGTCCAGAGCTTGAGATGAGGTTTAGAATCTACGGGCTGCTCCTTGCATGTTGCTTTAAAATGTTCATTCGGATCAAATAAACAACAGACTTTGGTTTCGGACTGCAGATCTTCCCTGTGGGTCATACAATTGTCTATGTCCGCTATTAGGGCAACGGCCGTTTGATCAACCCTTGGCATGGTCGCATGTTCCAAAAAACATCTTATTATGACCAATGTGGCGGTTGTAAAAAGTGCGATTGCACAGAGGACTTCAATCAAAGAAAAAGCTTTTCGATCTCTGGGTTTCATTGTTCTTGTTTATATATGTGTGTTTGGGCGTTTGTATCAACGGTAATATACCATTCTTTGTCATCAAGTGAAAATTTCAACTGGAAAGGGGAAAAATTTTTTTCTTCAAAAACCACGCTATTCAGTTGTATTTCGCCAGCTTTAAAGGTGTTTTTTGGGAAATCTGAGCTCTTACAAGTCATGGGGAAGTTTACAAACTTGCAATTCGAAATTCTTGAATGCAAATATTTGCTACGTTTTATTTCCCAGTAGTTTTTTTTGATTTCTAGCTTCGAAGGTCCGGAAAGGGAATCCCAATCTTCCACTGCAACGGCAAGAGTAATCGGAGTACCAGCCATAGACTGCAATCTTGCCAGAAATACCAATTCGGACAGGGCGACTTTTGTCGCATAGGCGACATCATCCTTGGCCTTGGACCCAAATGGCCTAATGGCAAAACACGCTGCAAACGCTCCCATTAGCGTTAGGACAAATATTAGTTCTAGCATCGTGAACCCCAGCTGTTGTCTATTTTTCCCCATGGCACTTCTTGATAAATAAAGCACCAAAAGCATTTGGTGCTAAATAATTTTCGAACTTATTATTGGCCCAAGGATTAAAAATATGGCGTACAATCAACGTCAACATTTGGGACGCCTTTAGCTACTGCTATTGCCCCCGGCGTGATGGTAACGACATTGTTTGTAACGGTAAACGTATACGATTCTCCAAAAGGATCTAGTAATCCACCAGTCCCTACCCCAAGACTTGCTTCCGTCAGATCCGCCGCTGCAACCATCTTCCCCTTCAAAGAAATCATTGAAATGATGGCCGTCTTGATCCGCCCCTGCATGTCTATTTTCGTTTGATTGGCTCGAGCTGCATCACGCCCACCCATTGTGCCTTTTGTAAGCATCACAACTATACCCGCCAAGATTACGAGAACAATCAGTATTTCTATCAGTGTAAAACCACGATTTCGTTTGTTTAAAATATTCATAGTAAGAAAATATTGTACGGAACAATTACATGTCGTCAAGTTTTAATTGATAAATTTTTATTAAATTTTTACAAATCTCTTCCCGCGAAACATTTTTTAGGATACAATTTCTCTTTTGATATAGGGATAGGGTACCATTTGGACTGCCGATAATTGCAAAATCGGCATCTTCCGCTTCCCCTAGTCCGTTGACCATACACCCCATCACGGCAACCTTCAAATTCCCAGCACCTGCCAATTTCCCCAATTGCATTTTAAGCTCCCCAAGCACGGACTGGATATCGTAGGCTGTGCGGCCACAGGATGGGCATGCGATGAATTCTATGCCATAGCGCCTCGCCCCACACCCCTGCAGAATGTTCTTTGCGACCTCTATTTCCTTGGCAGGATCTTCCGTCAGCGAAACCCGTAGGGTATCCCCGATGCCATCCATCAGAAGACACCCCATGCCAATCGCTGATTTTATGCGGGCATAGTCCCCATTGCCAGATTCCGTAATCCCGAGGTGAATTGGGTAATGGCTTCCCATTTCATTGAGCTTGGAACAGGCCAGGCGATTGGCAGCTATCATTTTTTTTGCATCGCTGGCTTTAAATGACAGAATGATGTTTTCAAATTGAACTTCCCGGGACACTTCGAGGCATTCCTTGGCACTCTCCCACATGGCCATATCCGTATGCCCAAATTTGTAAACCATGCGAGGAGCCAGAGACCCATGATTAATTCCTATCCGCACGGACTTTTTCAAATCTTTCGCCCTTCGGAAAAATTTTCCCAGAGATGCTTGCAATTTGTTTTTCCCCACGGAAAACTCATCATCCGAAAACGATTGGGGCCCCATCAGCTTGTCGGAAAAATTTCCCGCATTTATGCGAACCTTATCGGCTACTTCCAGGCAGTTCAAGGCAATGGCTGGAGAAAAATGAACGTCGGCTACCATGGGGATGGGAACGTCCTTGGCACGTAGGATTCTTTTGATTTCAGCGAAAAACTTTACATCCTCCAAATCCGTCACCGCCAACCGAATAATTTCACACCCACCTTCGAACAATTCACAAATTTGCCGCACATTGCCTTCCACGTTCTTCGTGGGAATATTTGTCATCGACTGGATGCTAATGGCATTGTCCCCCCCAACGCCAACATTGCCGACAGCCACCTCCTTCGTTTGCCTACGTTTAGCGATCATGGTGTATGATTAGTTGGGATTCGATCTGTTCTTCGAAGACCGCCTGCTTTTCAGCCCACATGCGTCTAAAGTCGAAAAATGTAACATAGGCTAATAGCACGACCAGCATGGCAAAAAATACTGCCTGAACCTTTGTCAAAACTTTATTCAGAGATTTCTCCGCTATAAATCTTTCCAACAAAGCAATGGTAATTATACCGCCATCCAACACGGGCAAAGGCAACAGATTTAAAATCGCCAGATTTACGTTGATCAAAATAACAAAACACAGCAGGGAGAGAAAGCTGTTTTTTGCAAATGTATGCAAAGCTTTTATCAAGCCTGCCGGTCCCATCAAATGTTTTGCGGAGATGTTAGAACTTCTGCTAAACAGGCTCCCCAGGGTTTTAAAGGTAATATCTACCGAATCGGTGATTTGTTGAACTGCCGTTGGCCTATGGATTATCAATTGGGGCTCAAATACTATGCCACACAAATGGTCAAATTTCGTATTGGCCGAATGAATGTTGGTAATTTTTCCTATGAAAAGTTCCCGCTCTCCAGATTTTGTCAAAATTTTTAGTGTCTCTTGGTCGGCATAGCGGAGACTATTGCTAATTTTTCCCAGGGAAGATACCCTATTCTTCCCCAAAGCAACGAGTTGATCTCCATTGGAAATACCATTTTTTTCTAAAAACTTTTCATTGTTACAAAAAATTTGTATACGGGAAAAATTTTGCCCTAGGCCATTACTCAACGACGCAATGTCTTCATCTGCTGGGATAAAATCAAGCTTCCACCGCTTTTTCGAAAAAGTTAATCCGCAGAAAGGTTTCCTGACGGCTAATTTCACAACTGGAACACTAACAATCTGAAGGGTCCCATCGCGCTCAATTTCCATGGCAATGGTCTCATTTTTCGAGGCCATATCACGCAACGTTTGTACATGGAACAGGGGAACCCCATTGGCCGACACTAGGCGATCTCCCTTTTTAAGCTCCAGTTCTCGAGTCCTATCCAAATGTTGGAGGTCCCCAACAATCAACGTTTGCCTGGGATAGATTCCAATGGTCCTAAACGCGTCCTGCCGTTGCTTGGAATTCGAGATAAGTACAGGATTTACCGCCATTTGTAACCTTACACCATCGCGTTCGAGCTCAATGGATGCCAATGGCTTATTGCGGCTGTTTTTTTTATTTCCCAGGGCGATAAGCTGCACGATTTCATCGAATTTTTTGACTCTATGCCCGTCTATGGATAAAATTTTATCATTCGGAAGAATCCCCGCTTTAGATGCCGGAGACCGAACCTGACTCCCATCAAGCATGGTTAACGTTGGCGAAACGTATCCGACGGTGGTCGTTAGTTCCTCTTCCAAGACCGGAAGTCCGATGAAATGGACAACAATCGCCAGACCAAATGCCAGCAGTATGTTGGCCAGTGGCCCTGCAAACGCGGTGACAACCTTGTCGAAGCAGGTGCCCGGCTTCGCATCATCCGGCAAGTTAAATTTTCCTTCGATCTCGTGCAAATCTGCCAATTGTGGAATCGCCACGTATCCACCAAAAGGTAGTAGGGAAATTACGAATTCCGTTTCCTGAACCCTAAATCCGAATATTTTTGGACCAAAGCCGATGGAAAACTTCGGAACCAACAGCCCTCGCTTTTTTGCCATGACATAGTGTCCTATTTCATGGATTAGGATCGACCCTCCAAAAAATATTATCACCAACAAAATCGGGACCAGACGAATTAGAAAAGACTTCATTTCCTTGAAAAGTTATTACCAGTTACAGAATAGTCAAGCAAACCAAAATTATGGTGACATTTGCATAGATTGCTGCGATGATATCATCGACGACGATGCCTATTCCCCCCGAAAGATCCTGTGATTTTTTTATGCCGAATGGTTTCAAAATATCAAAAATACGAAAAATCACAAAGCCGAGCAACCAAATTTTCCACATGGCAATTTCCGCCGGGACAAAATGCTTTATGCCGACGAAACAAATAGGCATTGCAACGAACTCGTCGAGGATGACACAGCTCGGATCTTTTTCTCCAATCACCTTTTCCGCCATGTCGCAAATGAGGATGGCCAGCAAAATAATGGTGATGAGCGTAAAGATCATGGGGAAAACCGACAAATTTTGTATGAGGATAATATAAAGCAGCAATCCCATAAATGACCCGAGCGTCCCCGGCATAATCGGGAATTTCCCAAGGCCAAACAACGTAGCCAGATTAATGACAAAATTTTTCAAAATCATTGGCAACAAGATGTTTTTTTAACGGAAAATTGAAAGAAGAATATTAGGCATGAGGAGCACGCCATGGAAGAATTTCTTCCTACCTATTTCTTTTTTCCATTGATTTCCAAGTACATTCGGTGGTATTCATTGCTTAAATTTCGCAGCTGCCCGCGATAATCTGTCGTCGATCGCTATCCCAATCCCTTTCCGCAGAGGCCGTTCACACAAAATGGTATCATATGGTGCCGAGTCGAGTCGTTGGAGGGTAGAAAACAGGTTCTTGGCCACCACATCTAAACTGCCATCGTCGCTGAACCAAAGGATCGCTTCGGTCGGAAGTTGTAAATTTTTCACAATTCCATCGAAATTTTTCGGCTTTTGTATAAACACAATGGCTGTTTTCCCATCGAAATATTGCGAAAGATCCCTGTTCCCATGTTCAAAAAGGACCAGGCGGGTGTTGGTACAATAGTGCTGCTTCATCTGTCCAGGGGCATTCGGGCTTTTAGAAACAATTTGAACATTATAGTCGACCACATCTTCTTCCAAAACTTTGGAAATGGCATCGGCTGTTATCGCCCCCGGCCTCAAGATCTTGGGAACCGGGCTGGTTATGTCCAAAATAGTCGACTCCAGTCCAACGGCACATTCGCCGCCATCGAGCATTATTTTTACCCTATCTCCAAAGGTTGCTTTTACCTGCCCAATGCAGGTCGGACTGACATAGCCAAACGGATTGGCACTCGGAGCAGCCAATGGTAGGTCGCAAGCCAACAGGACCGCTCGAAAAATCGGATGGTCAGGACAACGGATTGCAACCGTACTGAAACCAGAGGTTACAATGTCCGGAATGACTGCCTTTTTTGGGAGAATTATAGTGATTGGACCTGGCCAAAATATCCTGGTAATTTTCCTAACGCGTCCTGGATATTTTTTTACATGACTATATCGTTCCAACCAGGAACTATCCAGCACGTGCAAAATCAATGGGTTATTTAACGGACGACCTTTAATGGTAAAAATTTTCCTGACAGCTTCTCCATCGAGTGCGTTGGCAGCGAGACCATAGACGGTTTCCGTCGGTAAAACGACAACTCCCCCTTCCTTCAATTCCCGGGATGCAGCGACAATGTCAGCATTCATGGGAACGCTCTATTTCATCAGAAGCATGTTGCGGGCCCGCTTGATCATCCGCGTAACATGGCGTTGCTGGTGTGCCGTCAATCCGGTAAACTTCCGTGCCAAAATTTTCCCCGTTCCCGTAATAACTGCGGACAATTTCTCAACATCCGTATATTTTAGTTCCAATGGAGAAACATTTTTTATTAATTGTGAATCTGTACTGACTTCTTCCATTGCTTGGAGATCAATGGAAAAGTATGACACTTTGCAAGACAAAAATTAAAAAACGGGATATGATTAGGTATGAAAATGATTCTAAAATCAAAAACTTTTACTGGGCATAACAGGTAATAGAATAGTGTCGCCCAGGGGAGACAAAGGTTCATTGCCCATAGACAGAAAATAAGGTCTCTGCCATTTTTGAAGGAACTTCTGCGATTGCGACACCGGCATCGCGGAGGGCTGCCAGTTTGCTTTCAGCATTTCCTTGTTTGCCGGATACTATTGCACCCGCATGTCCCATGCGACGGCCTGGGGGCGCAGTCACGCCAGCAATGAACGCAGCGACTGGTTTTTTGACATGCTGCTTTATATAGGCAGCTGCAAGTTCTTCAGAATTTCCTCCGATTTCTCCCACCATCAAGATTGCTTCGGTTTCTGGGTCGGCATTAAACATTTTTATCACATCCAGATGTGTCGTCCCGATAATTTGGTCACCCCCAATCCCGACGCATGTCGACTGGCCGCTACCATGTTGGGTCACCTGCCAGACGGCTTCGTAGGTGAGTGTTCCTGACCGCGAAACGATTCCAATGGGTCCAGGCCTGTGAATGTAGGCCGGCATGATTCCAATTTTACACCGTTGACCAGGGGAAATTATTCCGGGACAGTTTGGACCAACAAGGCGCGAATTGGAATGTTCCAATGCCACACTTATCCTAACCATGTCTAACACAGGAATTCCTTCCGTTATGCAAACTATGAGCTTTAAATTTGCCCCGATGCATTCCATGATCGATGCAGCTGCAAACATGGGAGGTACGAAGATCAAAGCCGTATCAACCCCCTCATTGACTACGCTTTCCTGAACCGAATTAAAGATCGGGATATTGTTTTCCGTCATTTGACCACCTTTCTCCGGCGTAACCCCCGCCACTATTTTGGTTCCAAAATCTAGACATTGGCTCGAGTGAAATGTTCCAGCCTTTCCAGTGATTCCACAAACTACCACGCGCGTTTCTTTGTTGACCAGGATACTCATTTGTTTGATTCCAGACTGATTATTGTTTACACAGGCCAACGATTTTATCGGCAGCATCGTCGAGGCCATTGGCAAATGTGATTCTTAGCCCGCTGCTTTTTAATACTTCTTTCCCTTCCCCAACATTTGTACCTTCAAAACGGACAACCATGGGAAGAGATAATGAGGTTGCCTGTGCGGCGTTTACAATCCCCTGTGCCACTGCATTACATTTGACAATCCCCCCAAAAATGTTAACAACAATTCCCCTAATATTTGGATTTTTAAGAATGATTCTAAAGGCATGGGTAATTTGCTCTTCGTTTGCTCCTCCTCCAATGTCCAAAAAATTTGCCGGTTGTCCTCCATGGTATTGTATTAGATCCATTGTTGCCATGGCAAGACCAGCTCCATTTACCAAACATGCGATATTACCATCGAGGGCGATATAATTCAAATTATACTGCAACGCTTCCACTTCATTTGGATTTTCTTCCCCGACATCACGCAATTTTACAATATCCGGGTGGCGTGGGAGAGCGTTATCATCAAAGTTTATTTTCGAATCAATTGCTAGGAAATGACCACTTTTATCTATAACAAGTGGGTTAATCTCAACTAGAGAACAGTCTTTGCCAATAAATAGTGCGTATAGTTGCCATAGTAGATCGGATAATTCCTGAGCTTGGTCCCTGGTTAATCCTATTTTCCCGGTCAGTTCTCCCATCTGATCAATCGTCAGCCCGATGGAGGGCTCGATGATTATTTTATGTAACTTTTCTGGAGATCTATCGGCCATGGTTTCTATGTCAATACCCCCTTCCGTAGAAAGCATTAGCATGGGCCTTCGAAGATTTCTGTCGATCAGGATTGCGACATAGTACTCCCGTGAAAATCTTACCGGCTCTACCAAATATACTTTGCGGACAACTTTACCGCCATTTCCCGTTTGCTTGGTTACCAATGTATTTCCAATCATACTTTTAATAACGTCAAGGGCTTCCTTTTTGGAAGAAACAATTTTTACACCCCCATAGCCAAGGTCATTTTTAAAATGCCCAGCTCCTCTTCCTCCTGCATGGATTTGGGCTTTGACACAGATCTTGTCCAAATGTAATGCCCCTAGGATTGCCTGGTAATCATCCCCCAAAGCTACTAGCACACCGAATGGTACCGGTACGTTGAATTCCTTCAATAAATTTTGTGCTTGATACTCATGGATATTCATAAACCACTGATTAATAATATGACAGCAATTTTATACCGTACAATATTTTTCTACGGTAAAATATTTTGTTACATGTGATTTGTTCGCAACATTTGATCCCTTTTGGGAATGTTTGTATTAAATTTTTACAAAATTGGGTTTTATTCAGAAAGAAAATGTTTATTTTGTTGACTTTTTTTAATTCCCATATTAGAGGATAATTAATTTTACATTCAATGAATACAAATACTCCTCTAGTTGTGCTGTCAGAAGATGACAAAAAATTGGCAGAGATCTTGCAGAAACAGATAGAAATTTCCGGCATGGATGTTCGAACATTTCATGATGGTTCAGGTACCGTCGAATTTTTGCAAAAGGAAGCAGCCAGCATATTACTTCTCGACATTAATTTGCCCGACATCGATGGCTTCGATGTCATAAAGCAACTGCAAAATAGTCACATAGAAATTCCGGTAATTTTCCTGACGGCTTTCTCGGACGAATACTATAAATTGAAAGGTTTCGATGCGGGTGCCGAAGATTTTATAACAAAGCCATTTAGTTTTACGGAGTTAATCGCGAGAATAAAAGTCGTGTTACGAAGGGCATATGGCAGAGAAAGGGATAATGTTTCTAGCAATGTTGCCTTGTGTGACGATGATTTTGAATTCTGCGGAGCAATAATAAAACCATCTTTGATGCAAATAATTTTTAGGAATGGTAATGCTATCCCAATAAGGCGAAAGGAGCTAGGAATTCTAAAGCATTTTTCTTCTAATGAAAACACAATCCTAAGCAGGCGTAATCTTATCCATAATGTTTGGGGAAAATATGCCAACATTAGAAGCCGCTCATTGGATCAATATATCGTCAAGATTCGTCAGCTACTGAAAGAAAACGGATCCGATGCCAATGCCTTGCGCACTTTACATGGAATAGGATACATTTACACAACGAAATCTGGAATTCCCGATATGACTCGGCGGGAGTATGCGGATACTTTCGATGTGATGCTATAGGGTTTCCTCCCACATAGGACAAGACCTCGGATAAAAAAGAATTGGTATTTTCCATATTCCTCGAGGTTTTGTTAACAAATTTCCTGAGGAAATGATCGAAGCTTGCTCCCCGAAAATTTTTCAAATTATTATCGCCTTTCCAATTTCAGAATGGCTCTCTAGTATCCATTTACGCTCTTTCTTCAAAAATATCATTTCCTCTAATTTTGTAAAGGTACGAGTACGTGCCCCATGTACCTTTTTACAATACTATTCTCCCACAAATCTACGAATTGTTTTGAATGAAAACATTGCGGGGAAGTTTTCCCGAATTAATGCTTGCAAATGACTATTCGTTGAGTTCTGTGACTATTATTAGTCGGGGCGGTTAGCGCAATTGGTTAGAGCAACTGGTCTACACCCAGTAGGTTGGGGGTTCGAGTCCCTCACCGCCCACCAGTGCAAAAAGTCTCATAAATACAGGCCTGGCGGGAAATTGGGGAAATAAAAATAGAACGCCAGGTAAAAGCCAATCCACCAATATTCCACAAAATTTTAAATTCCACAGAAAAGAAGAGGGGAAATTTTTGCAAAATTTTTACATGCTTGCACTCATCTATGGCCACAAGTAAACAAGTAATATAGCGAGCAAATCAGATAAAGATTATAATGAAAATCTGCTGGATGTCAAGAATGGATTTTGTCTAGCAAGCGGACTGCATCGATCATCGGTACGTTCGTATATCTTTTGGCTAGTTTCTCCAAAATTTTTGCAAATACTCATCCGTTTGATGCCAACAGCTGTTCAATTTTTTCAATATCCGAGGAAAAAATCCTTATCCCTTCGGCAAGCTTTTCAGTCGCCATTGCGCTTTGGTTGAGCTCATAGCGAAATGTTTTTTCATCATAGGACAATTTTTTTATTTGCATTTTTTTGCTTTCGTCGATGGACAGAACTTTTTCAATCCTTTGGGACGATTCGCTTAGCTGCTCCAATAGTGCTGGACTTATGGTCAGCAGATCGCAACCGGAAAGTGCTACGATTTCTCCAATGTTCCTGAAGCTCGCCCCCATTATTTCGGTTTTGTAATCGAAGTGCTTGTAGTAATTGAAGATCTCAACCACAGATTTCACGCCGGGGTCATCGTCTTGGGTATACTCCAGGTTTGTTTTGGCCTTATACCAGTCCAAAATCCTTCCCACAAAAGGAGAAATCAACGTCACATTTGCTTCCCCACATGCAATGGATTGAACCTTTGAAAACAACAGCGTCAGGTTGCAATGGATCCCTTCCTTTTCTAAAATTTTAGCGGCACAGATTCCTTCCCATGTGGCTGCAATCTTTATCAATACCCTATTCCGGGAAATTTTATTTTGTTCATACAAATCTATTATGTCCTTCGCTTTTTCCACCGTCCCTTGGGTATCGAAAGATAACCTTGCGTCGACCTCCGTGGACACTCTCCCATCTATGATTTTCAAAATTTCCAACCCGAATAACACTACCAGGTAGTCCAGGGCAAAGCCTACCCCCTTGGTACGTGCCACTGCCCTACCTTGCCCTACCAAATGAGCATATCGTGGTTGGCTGGCGGCCTTCAATATCAATGAGGGATTCGTTGTGGCATCCGATGGTTTAAACTTTTCTATGAGTTCGAAGTCTCCCGTATCGGCCACTACCTTTGTAAATAGCTTTAACTGTTCTAAGCTTGATTGCATGGCCATGGGATGTTTGATAGGTAATTTTTGTTTCGCCGCAATAAAAGAAAATGGACAAAATTATCCAAAAAAAATTTGTTCCAACATTAGACAAAGTGTGTGGTATATGGGCAGATGTAGCTCTTGAACCTTAAATGTTTCAGACTCAGGTGCCTTGATACAAACGTCACAGTGCTGTGCAAGCATGCCGCCCGTTGCCCCTGTCAACCCAACAACATTCATATTTTTTGCCTTGGCCACAATGGCTGCCAAGATAACGTTTTTCGCATTCCCTGAAGTCGAAATGCACAAAAGAGTATCTTTACTTTTCCCTAGGCCGTAGGTTAATTGTGCAAAGCAATACTGGGGATTGCAGTCGTTGGCATAGGCACTGTTGATCGCAACCATATCCGGCAAAGAAATGGCCGGCAAAGCACCTTGCAAGTTATCCGCAACGTCATTGCCCAGGGCCTTTCTAACTGTTTCATCGACCTTTCGTTTGGTACAAAAACTTTTCAACAATTCGCCGGCTATGTGGCCTGAATCCGAGGCACTGCCACCGTTGCCACAAATTAGTAATTTACATTCACTTCTGAAAGAATTTGCGATCAGATCGCAAGCGCATTTGATGTCGTTCTCACAGATTACCAACGGAGGATATCTTTCCAGACAGCTAGATAAATAATCATTCATGGTGCCCATGAATAATTAATCTGCCCTATCACACAACCACATTTCCCGATTATGTCATGGTTATATGGATTCATGGCGGCTGATGTTGGTGGAGATGGCGAAAGGAAGGTACCCATAAAATCAACATTAACCCAATATGGTTTCCTAATTCCAGATGAAAATTTCCTACCTTCCTGCACAAAAAGCTTGCCAAGGCAAAGGTCTAGAATATTGCTTTGGGCATTGGTCCCGTTCGTCTAGCGGTTAGGACTCAGGATTTTCATTCCTGCAACAGGGGTTCGATTCCCCTACGGGACGCCAGCTGCGAAAATCCCATGGATTCAGGGATTGCGTAGGATGGAGGAAATACAAAACAGAGCATTAGAAAAAGCCATTGCCGCAATATAGCCTCAAAAAGGCTGGCCATAAATCCCACCCACAAGATTTTTTCGTAGAAATTGGTAAAGTAGAAGAGCAATAAAACGAACAGGATGGAAGCATAAAGCGTTGGAAAAGTAGTAAGCTAAGGGCGAGGACCTACAACATAGATTCGTATAGGCGACGCCACAAAATCGAAAATATGTTTGGTAGATTGAAGGATTAGCGTCCCATCGCCACCCGCTATGTCACACAACGTTTCCTGTGCCGAAGAAGTGCTCGCTGGTTGCATGGGGGCAGTAATCGGAGACAGTGGATACGTTCCCGCCACCTTCAAAGATTCTTTGGCAAAAAATGATATATGACTCATTGGCAAACACCGCCAAAATGTGGCTCCAAACTCCCAGAAAGAAAAAAAGATCCCTTAAAAAACGGTCAATAATAGAGTCTACGACTAGAAGATTTAAAAATTTCTTCGGCGAAACACTTTCCCGTTTCCGCCACCCTCAATCCCCTTATTCTGCCATTGGTGCTCCTATTATTGCTTCCATTTTCTCGCCTCTTTTTTGAGATTCGCGTAAAAAATATAAAAACCGCTGTGTTTCATTTCCAATGAATTTCTTTCTAAGGTCAGTCCCCACAAATTTAAATAAAGGAGAAAAGAACAAGCGACGCAGATCCTTCCCTACACATGGAAAGCTATAAAATAACCGATATAACCCAAACAGATAAAGTTAAAAACTAAAAAGCCTTTGTAAAAAATTCCTGAAGAGACTGAAGAAACTTGGGGAGTCAAATCTTTTAATCTCGGCGCTGTAAGCCTTAATCTTTGTTATGTTAGTCTTTTCGAATCTGGATCTCCACAATGTTCCAAATTCAAAGGCTGGAGGGGTACCATTCGTTTTTCTGACCACCAGGCGGGGAACATCCTGTGACATGTCCCCACCGCTCAAATTGCGGTCGCCGATGGGGTATGCCTTCCTGGGTTCCATAGTACTCAGGTCGAGGGCAAGCAGGGCGTTGATGTCAATGTTCTCCGCATGGCCCGAATGATCATATCCGCCAACGATTGTTGCTGTGGTTGCCTGCGTCGATACACGCATGTAGTGGTGCCCAAGTCGCTTTTGGTCTCCGGCTTGTGTTTTTAATGCTGCCATTCCAGTTAGAAATTTTGAACCACCCACTGGGATTGCCGGTGAATATATTTTGCCCAATTCCCTGTGCCCGGCGTATACCAGCATGGTTCTGTAGGTAGCATCGTGACCTATTTTACTATTTCCCCAGTCAGACGCCTGGAAGAGGTGGGTATACAGTACGTCGTTCATGTTGTGTACCGGCATTCTAAGTTTGTACTTTTCTGTTTCATCTGGTGATTCGATATATTCTATCCCTTCTTGCCGCCACTTTGCAATTCGTTGGGTCCTTTTAGTAGAATCGCCACCCGTAATATCTTCAAATACATCAGCTCTTCCTCTCCCACCATTTCGCAAATCAGCGGTAATGAAACCATTTGCTATTGGTTGCTGCCGGACTGTATGCCCGCTCGGAAATGTGAATTGGGGATCGCTTAGCATCTGTGCATACATTGCTATCAGCCGCTCCAGATGATTTCGTATTTCTTCGTTGATGAGAGAATTCATCGTGCATGTCGGTAAGCTCCATTGCCTGTGAGGAGTGAACAGGGATGCCAGTATGGCCTCGGCAGGACGCAAGGGTGTTTGCCTGCCCTTCGACATGGTATTTAAAATGGATCGGCCGTGGGTCCCAACGGTGATACCAGCAGCAGCATCTAACCGGTCCCTGGCACCATTTCTGTTA
>JAIRXJ010000033.1 GCA_031268375.1 Puniceicoccales bacterium
TCGTAGGGCTGGTTATTTTGATTACTAACTAGCCCCTTGGCTTCCAATGTTTCCATGATCCTCGCCGCCCGGTTATACCCAATTTTTAGTCTCCGCTGGAGGAAAGATATGGAAGCCCGGTCATTGCTGCGTATGATCTCAAGAGCCCGGGGAATCATGTCATCTTCCCAGTTCCCATTGTCCAATTCGCTATCAGCATCTTCCCCGTTTTCCACGAGGGCATGGATATCCATGGCATATTCCGGATCCCCATTTTTATCGTGTAGAAAGTCTACGATTCTGTTGATTTCTTCGTCGGAAACGAGAGCACCTTGGGCACGCAACAAACCGCTAGCCCCCGGAGGCTGAAAGAGCATGTCGCCTCTCCCGAGAAGTGCTTCCGCCCCTCCCGCATCGAGGATGGTCCTGCTGTCGACCTTTGATGCCACCTTGAATGCAATGCGGCTTGGCAAATTGGCTTTGATGATACCCGTGATGACATTTACGGATGGGCGTTGGGTGGCGAGGATCAAGTGTATTCCTGCCGCCCGGGCTAGTTGGGCGAGCCGTGCCACACAGGTCTCTATGTCGGCGGGAGCAACCATCATCAAATCGGCCAACTCATCGATGATACAGACAATGTATGGCATTCGTTGGTTGGGAATATCCACGTTTTCTGGATTTTGGGGAATGACGGTGCTCATGGCAGAACGTTCTTCGGGTGAAAGAGACCGATCAAGCTCTTCGGCACGGGCAACGGCGTCGGCATTTTTCAAAATCTTGGCGTTGAAACCGGCGATGTTGCGAACGCCTAGGCGGGCAAAAATTTTATAGCGGAGTTCCATCTCGGAGATTAACCATTTCAGAGCGTTGGGGACTTTTTTCGGATCCGTTACCACGGGGATGAGCATGTGGGGCAATTTGTTGAAAACCTGCATTTCCACGATTTTCGGGTCGACCATGATGAACCGCAAATCATCGGGGGTGGAATGATATACCAGCGACGCAATGATTGAGTTTATGCAAACGGTCTTGCCTGACCCGGTTGCACCTGCGATAAGCAGATGGGGCATTTTCGACAAATCATTGATCATGGGCTCTCCCGTTGTTCCTCGCCCAAGAATGATGGGAATATCCGCCTTCATGGCACGCCAATCATGGGATTCGAGGATTTCACGCAGACATACCATTTGGGGATTGCGATTGGGAAGCTCCACACCGACACATCCTCGACCGGGGACGGGAGCAAGAATACGGACAGATTGGGCCCGTAGGTTTAGGGCAATGTTTTTGTCCAAATTGATAATTTTTTCTACCCGCACACCTGGTGCAGGAGAAATTTCATATCTCGTTATTACGGGACCGATGTGGACTTCCCCAGCATGCACGGCAATTCCAAATTGGGCGAGGGTATCGACCAGCTGTTTGGAAACGGTGGCATGATCATCGTCGCTGGATGTCTTTTTTGCCCGCTGTAATAATTCTATGGGAGGTAAAATGTAATCACCCCTGGGCACACCATGTTCGCGGGAAGAAAGTTTGTCAGCCGTATGTGGGTCATGTTTGCTAGAGCTTGTGTTCGTTTGGGGAGTACCCCTACCTAGGTGGAATATTTTTCGTACTACCCATGCCACCGCGGAAAAAATTTTTCCTATGGTCCATGCCATTAATTTGTATAAAGCCATGTAGATGAATTTCAACCCCCCCCAGATGATGGTGCGAAAATGTCCGTAGCGTTGGATATTTTTTTCCAGTGCTCCATTCAAAGATAGGCTCGCCGTAAATATGTACAGGGAGGACAGGATGAGGAATGAGAATAGTAAAATGGCACTTCCCGTGGAAGCAAATATTCTTTCAGCCATATGGTGAAATACAAAGTACCCAACTGTTCCTCCCAATCCCGCAGAAAATTTGTTGTTCGAAAATCTTAGGAACGTTTCCGTCGACAGGCAGTACCTTTGGACATACTCTAAAAATCCCGTTGTGCTGGCAAACATTATGGCTAACGCGACGATACGCCCTTTGTTTAGAGGTTTTGTTTCGGGCATGAAAAGCATGTGAGAAATGATAAACAGCGTGATCGGTATCAGCCATGCGGCAAAACCGAAATATCTCATGCTAAAAAATACCACATTGGCTCCGAATTCGCCAATGATATTTTGATCTACCAATTGGTCATCGGTGCATGTGGTGACCAATCCCGTCTGGTTCGGTGAAAAGTCAATGAATGCAATGAGCAGTAATACCGCCAAAACAAAAATTACCGCACCCCAAGCCGCATGGCGCTTTTTCTCGTTTTTCTGTTTTTTCTGCCAAAACTTCCGTTCTTTTTTCGACACCATCACCATCCAAAAAAAGATTTTTCCTTCGAGAGTCAGTACTTTTATTTGGGCGGAGGGCTTTAAAAATATGCATAGAAAACATGTCCCTGCATCTGCCTTAGCTCTATTTTATCTGCAAATGATGATTTTTTATGCATTTTTTTTCGGAAAATACAATCTTGGGCTTGCAATTGTATTTGGTTTCATAAAAGTATTGATTTATGGGAAAAATCGTACACCATAATAAATTAACGTCGAGGCGTATTTGAAAATGGATTTGCATAAATATGTGGATGAACTGTTGAAAACGATTGGTAAATCGTTGGATCTACCTGGTTTGGCTCTCGATGAAAATGACCATTGCGTATTATTGTTTGATGATAAGGTCGTTTTAAATATCGAATTAGACATAGAGAAGGAATTGTTGATAATATATTCCTACATTGGCGAAGTCCCCTTTGAAGGACGGGAGATAATTTTTGAGACATTGTTGGAATCAAACCTTTTTTGGAAGGGCACGCAGGGGGCTACCATAGGTATCGATAAACAAACCCAAACCGTCGTGCTGGCATTTCCAATGGAGCTTCCCCTAAAAAGAAAAGAAAGTTTTGAAGAGAGATTAGCTCTCTTTGTAGAAGTAACTGAAAGTTGGATTTCCCGGCTGGAAAAAATGTCTACAGATGCGGAGTTAATTGCGAACGAAGAGCAATAGTGTGAAGATTTACAAGTTGTTTTTCGTCATAAAAGTGGGGGTTATTGAATGAGCATAATTGCTACAAAAAGCGGCGCGAATATGGCGGATAAGGGGTCTGAGGTACATCGGTCTCGTTTTTCATCCTATGAAGCGATACAATATAAAAAAGCTAACAACGCTCCAGGGTTGCTGGGAGCTGTTACTCCCTCGGTTTCTAAGCGTCTTTCCTCTCGAAAAGTATCCCAACCTTTAGAAAAACAATCGATCTTTCCAAAAGGCCGTGGGCAGCTACATTTGTTCATAGGAAATGGCACAAAATTCCGACGCCTGCCAGGTGTACAAATTTTTAGCAAAGAAAAAAGCTAAATTTTTAAATTTTAATAAAAATTTTTGAAATTCGTATAAATTGGTTTCTAAACAGCGTTTAATTTTGTATGGACATGAATTTCGCGTGACTTCCTGGA
Source organism: Puniceicoccales bacterium (assembly GCA_031268375.1). Classification (GTDB taxonomy): domain Bacteria; phylum Verrucomicrobiota; class Verrucomicrobiia; order Opitutales; family JAIRKQ01; genus JAIRKQ01. Next base: position 3,459 of record JAIRXJ010000033.1, read on the forward strand.
CAATCTCTTTCTTCGTCAAAAGATGAGTTGCTAAAATCGACCATCAAAGCATAACGCACAGTGATGATGAATAAAAAACAGGGGAATCCGGATGACAAAAATCCAAAGTTTAAACGCATTCGGTTCGTTAAGAAATTCCTGCGCCATATGCCCAGGAAGTCGTCCATCCACAGATATCCCGTTTTGAATAAATTTGCCCATGCGGCCCGGAAAAGGTCCTACCTGTGGTCATTTAGGGTATCAGAGGTAGTACCGGCATTTTACATCGGATGGATAATAACCCTGACGCCACTTCCCTACGTAGTTCACATCATTGTTGCGTTTTTTGCTGCCCTGATGTGCCGGGCAAACGTAGCCATTCTGATGTTTTTGCCAATTCTTTCCAACGTTGCCACATTCCTTTTCTTTTGGGCTGTGACCTATAAAATAGGTGCCTATGCGGTGCGTTGGCTTGGGACAGGGACGGAAATGCTACCGGTGATTACAACCTTTGATAAAAATGCGATTCTGCAGTATGGCAAATTTACCGTTCGCATATTTGCCACCATAACCCTCGGGGCGATAATTTTTGGACCGCTTTTGGGGGCAGTTTGCAGTGAAATTTACAGATATTACGCCAAAAAGTACGCTCCTAAGCACCAGGGCCGGGAGTCATAAAGAAGGGATTGACAAAAAGAAGAGAGACAAAGGTCAAGGCTTCTTTTCTTCCATCTGCATCGCTTGTTCTTTCCTCTTTATTTCAATTTATGAGTCCTGAGCCCAGGGTCGATCCTTATAAATTTAGATAATTACGATTTGCGTTGTAACTAATTGGTTCCGTTCTCGAGATGCCGAAGACTTTTAATTGATTCTTGCCATCTTAGTCAAAATCGCTTCAATTACCTTCCAAGTATGGATGTACTATCTCTACACGAAGAATTAACGGATAAATTTAGTAATATGTTCTTATTTGACAACATATTCAATATTTATCGTTTTCAAGCCGAAAATGATATGTTTCAATTTGAAATTTTAAGTGATGGTGTATATTCCACAGATCCCACGGTGTTTGTTAGCTCATTGCTTTGTCCGGTTGATTTTGGAGAAGAGCATGATGCACTTGAAAAGTTGGCAAAAGCTTTGGCTATGAATATGTATTTTATACAGACAAATGGGGCAAGTATCGGTTTTGAGCCTGACACACTGCAACTAGCCGTATTCGAAAATGTAGCCCTCAACAAGCTCCAATCGGCAGAAGATTTAATCGAGTGGTTGACGAAGTTTACGAATAAATTTGCAGGAATTCGCGATACATTTTTCCAAGTGCAAGAGGCATAATTTCTAAGGTTCGGGGGCAAGGATGGAAGGCACAAATTTGACAGGATCGACGGGAGATTTTCCACTTTTTCTCCCCGGGCAAGAACGGTCTGAGCAGTCGGCATTAACTCCAGGAATTGCCGAGGATAGAAGCTATCCTACAGCATGTCGAGAATATATCAAAGGCTGTCAAAACTCCCCAATTCGCATGCTTAAAAGAATCGACCCTTCTTCGTCTGGCCCATGGAAAAAACTCATATTACGGATCTGCAATTTGATCTGTGGAAAAACAAACGTTGATCAAAACCAGATATGCCGAATAGAAGGCAACAAACAATTAATAAGGACAGCTCAAACCACATCCTCAAGTGTCGAAGGAATCACTGGAGGCCTGCCATTTGATACAAACGATGTTCAGGATGCGATAACTATCGCCGCCATTAAATCTAGACCTCCTGACACTAGAGAAACTCCTCGCCACGTATTAATAGGTGGTCAATCCATTTCTGACAGGATTCCAGCCGATGACCAAGTTAAAGTAACAAGCTTTATCAATAACCTTAGGGAAAGCGGTATGTTTTATTTTAAAGATGGAGTGATAGAAACGAAATCCGGACTACGTGTATCGGTGACCCATAATACTGAAACGCACAAAATATGCATCTACTACTATGGCACAAAGTTTTCTCTCCAAGGGAGGGGTAAGCAGACACTACACGCGGACCTACAAATAGCGACCGGTGGTGTCCATAAAATGTGCTGTGAGGCTGTTATTTTGGCAAAGTGTGCAGCCGATGCGTTTGGCTCAGACAAAACCCTGCTAACTGGACATTCACTCGGAGGGAGCCTGTGTCAATTTGCCTCAGCATCGCTAAAGATACCAGGCATTTCTCTTAATCCAGCTGCCATTAATGAAAATTTGCTACTAGGGTTACCAACTGATCACTTGCTTTATGCTAAAAATAACGGACTACAAATATCAGTGAAAGGGGACATAGTAAGTGACAAGCTATTTGCTGGTAGAAAACAAGGTAGGTGTGTGCAATTGTTTGGAAATAAGGTGGTTTTGCCACATAATGGGGGAGGAAATGCCCATATGCAATCGACGATAAAAGCAGCATTCTCGGCAGTGGCATCTCAGCCCGCTACGGGACCATATCCTCAACCAATGGCATAGTCGGTTTAATCCTGGCTCCTAAAGCGTTTACAAAATCTCCTTTTGGCAAAGGAAGAAGGAATATATTATTTTTCTCATTGTTGCTGCGTTGCTTACCACGCTGTTTCTTCCCGTACATTTGTGAGTATGGTGGATGGCTATGTGGTTAGATCTACTCGAAACCAATG
>JAIRXJ010000049.1 GCA_031268375.1 Puniceicoccales bacterium
TGGGCGAATCCGACCAACGTAGTATGCAGGATGTTTACTGCGAAACGTCGAAAGATCTACGGTTGGCATTTGATGTTCTTGACCTTGATGAAACTTCCACCGACATGGTTGCCCAACTCAAAGAGTTTTTAAATTTATCTCGGCGATTGATTTCACAGTCCCAGGACTTAAAAGAGCATACGTCTCTGTTGATTTGTCCAAAAAATAAAGCAGCAAAGAGGATTTTATACGGTTATATCCCCAAATTGCAAAAGCTCGTTGGCATGGAAAAAATAGATTTTACCAATGAAATTCTTCAATTTTCATCCGTTCAAACATCCCTAGGAATCGTTTATCTCCACGTGGAAAGGGTAAATACCATTGAAGAAAAAAAGAAACTCACCTGGGAAATTGAAAAACTTTCCAAACTGATAAGGTTGAACGAAATACAATTGTCGAATAGGGAATTTTTTAGCCGTGCTCCTGCGCATATCATTGATGGAACTAAAAAAATGTTACGGGAAAACACCCTCCGACGGGAAGAGCTACGCAAAATTTTATCGACAATGGCATAGCCCCCACCAGGCTTTTCTGCGCAAAGCTATGTCCCGGTAAAAATAGATAATCGAACACTTGATAATATCCCCACAAGGCATATTGAATAATGCTACGCCAAGCAAAACACAAAATATCGACAATACGTTCCTTTGCAACGGCAACAGCACCTCTTCTATTACCATTTTATTGGGTTTTTATATCCGGGTTTGCCAGTCCAAGGGTTGACATTACCTTTGATACTATAATTATTCCATATTGTTTGATCTGGATTGGTTTTATGATGGCTAGGAATAAAATCCCTCTTTTTGGTTTTCCCATGTCCTAGCGTCCTACATAATGATCCACGAGGACTTCGTTTATTACTGACTTGCAGTACTGCTCCAATGCGGCAATGGAGTGTCCTTGATTTCTAATGTAGCTATCTTCATGAAACTCTCCCCTCATATGCTCACATTTTTTCAAAATGTCTTTATCGGTATTGTATAAAATTTCATATTCCGACCCCTCACAGTCGATCTTTAGTAGTTTACAGGACTTTATCGCGAACTTTTCAAATATATCTTCCAGTGTTACAGACTGCACATCCCAGCTTTGAAAACTACCAACCTCTTTCTCCACACATAGGCCTGACCCTCCCGAGTTTGTCATATTAATATTTAAATTAACGGTTCTTGCATCTTTGGTAACTGCTAAATTTTCTACGGTAATAACTCCATCGGGAATTTTATTCAGTTTAATATTTCTTTTAAAGTTTTCAAAATTCTCTTTCACCGGCTCGAATGCATAAATCTTCAAAAAGGGGAACTTTTTAGCTAGGAAAATGGAAATCATTCCAATATTTCCTCCAATGTCTATCACCACATCTCCCTCTTTAGAATCTATGTTGGAAAAATCGTATGAATTATATCCAATTTCATTGGCAACCATTCTTACTGCATCGGAAGTAAGCAGGTCACAGAATATAAAATATTGGTCTTTCAGCAGAACCTTGTGCAAGGAAAACGCCCGTGAAAAATCTTCACCCAGTACTTCCCTAATAAAAGATGCATCTTTTCCCGATAGTTTACCTATTTCCGATAATCTGGCAACTTCCAACTCCAATCTTTTTTTTTCCTGCTTCAACCTTTTATGATTGGAATAGAAAGAAACAGAAACCACACACATTGCCACCGAAAGCAATGCCACCAAAATATTACATTTTTTCTTCATAGGATACTCTTTCATCAATTCCCTTTTTTATAAAAAGTGACAGTAGCAGGCCAATAAAGGTTAAAATTGGCATGGTTAGGAGGGCATTTCGGAAAGCAACATGGGATATTACATCCATGTCGCAGATAGAATTTCTCCCCATTAGCCAGCCGACTATGGGTTGAAATATCCCTCCGATAAACATTATAGTCATATTGACTACCGCAATTGCACTGCCCTTCGCACTTGGCAAATTAGCTTCTAAACTTGCAACAAAACAAAGTACCTGTGGACTCGAAGATATGCCGGCTAGAAACAGCAATAATCCTATGATAAACGGAGATTGTATGGGGCATATCAGTACCACTGAGAAAAAAATTGTACTTAGAAAACAGCCAAGTACTAATAATCTCCTTTTGCACCCTATTAGGTCTGATAATAATCCAACTAGTGGCCCCCCGACTAACCACCCTATGTAGAGCATGCTGGCAACTTTGGCAGCTTCTGCCTTGTGTAGACCCAATGCACTCCGTATGTATTGAACCCCCCAAAGGTCACCAAATACGACGGTCGGCATATATAGGCAGCTGGCTACTAACCCCACTACCCATGTTTGTTTGTTGCGGCAAACCGAAATCAATCCAGCAACAAAATGCGCCAAAGGGGATTGGTCAGATTTTGCAATCTGTTTTTCCTTCTCCCAACGGGGTGTCTGCGGGATAAACAGATATACAATTATAGATGTTACTAGTCCTATAATTGCCAACAGTACCAACGACATCCTCCACCCGGATTTATCTATCAAAACCGATAGCGGAGCCTGTCCCAAAAGAGCTCCACAGATCCCAAGTGATGTGGATAAGCCCGACAGAAAAGCTAACTTATTTTCATGGAACCACACCGCAGCTAGGTACATAACCCCAATGAAGGCACAGCTTGAACCTACTCCCGCCAAAATCCGCCCTGTGGTTACATAAAGTAGGGAACTGCTTGGAATAATCATGCAGAGACATCCAATGGATACTAAAATGGAAGCGGGGACAAGCACCTTTTTACCCCCAAATTTATCAAACAGTAGGCCTGCAAATAATTGTAAGGGGGCATAGATCAAATAATAGGCCCCCGATACGACACCCATCGTCGCAGCTGATGCAGAGAATTCCACCGCCAATTCATGTTCCATTACGCTGGGAGCGGTGCGGACCGCATATTCATACAAGTAGAAAATCGATGCTGCTATCCATGCGAACCAGGCAACACGACCACTCTTTTTCTCATGCTTCATTATATATTTGCCATCAATTTGCACAGTTTTTAAACTAAAGACAATAGAAAAATTAAGACGGCAACAATAATTATTTAAAAAGTTTGAAAAGAAATTCCGCCGTAGAATCCTGGGTATTGATCGGGGAAATTTTTATCCCAACATTTTCTACTTCTTTAAAGATTAATTTTTGGTAAGCGGCGTATTGGGTTGCCACCCTAGACATCATCTCAATGTCATTGGTGTTAATTTCGAAAACCTCGCCGGTCTCCGCATCTTCCACTGTAATTTTACCGAGCCATGCCACCAACATGTCATTGTTATCCATCATTGGAAACATCATTACGTCATGCCTTGATTTCAAAATGTGTAATTGAGTTAGTATCGCTTTTCTTCCAACGGTCAAAGCAAACGTATCGCAAATCAAAATGACCCTAGACCGTTTGGTTAATACTTTATTCAGAAATTTTAGGGCAACCAACAAATCTGTCCGTAGCTTTTCCGGCGAGTGAACTATTTTGTCAATTGTGGATGGGAAACACTGTGGACGGCGTCGTGGTGGAAAATATCTTTCCACCCTATGGGAAAACATAAGACAACCCACCCTATCATTATTTTTTTCCGACAACTGGGATAGTGTTTTTAAAATATCCATTGCCAATGAAATTTTCGACTGTTTTTTCGTTCCAAACTTTATGGACCCGCTAACATCCAATGCAAAAATTATATCGTTTCCACTGTCGGCACAAATATTGTTTACGGACAAAGCATTGGTTTTGGCACTGATATTCCAATTTATGAGACGGGTATCATCCCCTGCTACATATTCCCTGGCATCGGCCAGAACGATGCCACTTGGAGAAAAGAACTTGCGGTATAGTTTTGAAAGTACGTTTTTAGTCCACAAAATCATAGCACCAATTACCTATTCAATTGCCGACGATAGCCACTGGGCAACGGACGTATCTTGCCCCGCGGACAGTATTTCTTTCAACTCCTTTGAAACCTTTCGCAATGGACGCTGAAGCTTTTCATCGTCGATGTATGGCAAAATATATTTTGCAACCGACTTTGGTTTCAGTCGGGATTGTATAAATTCCTGCCATACGCATCGATTTAGTAAAATATTTGCAATGCCTAAATATTTTACCTTCACCAACATTTTCCCAATGGCATAGGTCAACGGATGGGTTTTATACACAATGGCACCTGGGATACCACCCAGGCAGCATTTCAAAGACATGGTACCCGAACTCATGATGGCGGCACATGCCTCAATGCTATTTCCATCGGGCACAAATGTTATTTTATCCAATAGTTTTGAAAACCTCCTATTTAAAATTTTTCGCAGGATAGCCAGTATCGTTTCATCGGGGTATACCACAATTGCCGTACATTCGCTCCTATGTTTCAAAATTTCATTGAAACTGTCCAATAGTAGGGGGAAAATTTTTTTAACGGCGGGACATCTGCTGCCAGGAAGTAGCAAAATTGGTCCTCCGGGGTTATGCGTAACATTTAATTTGTAGGGATCCGCCACAAATGGATGGCCTACAAAACTGACGTCCAGGTCAGTTTTCTTAAACCAGTCTTTTTCAAATGGGAAAATTGTTGCCACTCGATCGACAAATTTTGCCATTTGATGGCATCGTTTTGGCTTCCACGCCCAAATTTGTGGTGATATGTAGTAGAGGACTTTTATATCCCCACCGGCCTTGCAAGAAAGTTTGCCGTCGAACAGCATCTGGGCCAGCCGAATGTTAAAGCCTGGATAATCTATGAGACAAACGGCACTAGGGTGGTTATTTTTGATCCATAAAAATACCTGTTTTATCAATTTTGCAAAAAAGAAAAAATTCCGCAAAACTTCGTATAAACCAACCACCGAAAATTTCGTCATGTCCAAAATTACATCAGCTCCAGCATTCCTAAGAGCACTTCCCCCAAATGCCACAACATTGATATCAGGGCGTATTTTTTTAACCTCTGCCAGCATTTCTGCCGCATGTTGATCGCCCGAATGTTCTCCTGCTACGATAACTAAATCTATCCGTTTCCCCTGGTAGGACTCTAGGTCAATTTTTGAATTCTTCACCTGTAGGGTAAAGTAAAATAAGGTAAACAGTTTTGTCAAACCATATGGGAAAATACACAGTAGAATGTGCATCGATTCCCATATTTAACACATTTTCCAATGTTTTCCAAAATGCGTGTTTAACTTTTCATAGCAGCTCTATCCTCCATAGCAGCCTTCAATGTAGAAAATTTTCCTTCAAGTTCTACAAGTCTTTTTTTGCCATCTTCACCATATTCGTCATGTTCGCCAACAGTCTCTCCTATTATGGCTACACATATGTTATTCCAATATACTCGATTTTCTGTGTTGGGTGGTAATTTGTTAAAAATTAAATCAACGATATTTTGTAGTTGACCTTTGAACTTATCCCGCCGGGCTTCATCGGTATAAGTGTCTACCATCGCCTGGGCTATAGCAGTTACTCGCTTTTCAAAATCTCCCTTCTGGAAATCCGGCGGCAAAGGCATGCATTCTACTCGGACATGCTCTTGCATTTCTTCTATCGTCGGAGTCTCATCTATAATTTTCCCAAAATAGTCTTCTGGAAATAATATATACATCAAATCATCCGTTGACATTGCATCTCCTCCGATAGATTTCAGTAAGAAATTTCCTGACATCCTGTTTATCAATTGGACAGCTATTGAATACCCATTCGGTAAGAAAAGCATAAGCCCAAATTTGCTCGGATCAAACCTATCTCGGAAAAGCAGTCGTTGAACAATTTCGTCCTCCGTCAGATGTGCAGTATTTTCCACTGTAAACT
>JAIRXJ010000026.1 GCA_031268375.1 Puniceicoccales bacterium
AAGGAAGAAGGAATATATTATTTTTCTCATTGTTGCTGCGTTGCTTACCACGCTGTTTCTTCCCGTACATTTGTGAGTATGGTGGATGGCTATGTGGTTAGATCTACTCGAAACCAATGATGTCGATTCCGGATTTGGTGGCACACTTTAACACATTGTTTTTGTCCAGGATTATAACATTTTGTGCCTCCAAAGCAGCATACTTTACTTTGGCATTATGTAGGTTTTTCAACGTTTGCATGCCAAAAATGGGCACGTCAAAGCGAAAGTCTTGCTGATATTTGGCGGTTTTTACAAAGATGGTATCTTTCAAATTAAATTTTCCCGTCCGATTGATGAGGTCATCGGTTCCTGCAAAATCTTCGACTGCCACGATGGTTCCTCGATGCACGATGACACTTTGCCCAATATTTAGGCGGGCAATTTCACGGGCGGTATTAATTCCCAGTTGGAGGTTTTTTTCATTGATTTCCAATTTCCTAGGTGTCATGGGGCCCTTGGTGGCAAGGTACTCTTCCATGAAGGAACGAGCATCCAATAATTCCACGCCGATGTTTACAATTTCTTCGGCGATGGCTCCGAAAATGGATTCGGCGTTATGTTCCTTTAGTGTCATTAGCATCCTGAGTACTTTGAGGTCCGGCAACATCCCCCGGAAAAGCTTTTTGGGCTTTACCTGGCCAGCCATGATGGCAAATTTTACACCAAAACGTTCCAATGCTTTCAACAATTTCGACATCTGACCAACGGAAACTTTTGTGACATTTTGGGCGGGAAAGCCATTGAGCCATCCAATGTCTACATCATCGTCCACGGCGACAACGACGATATCGTACCCGGAAGCCACGATATTTTTGGCACACAGGATTGGGTAATCTCCTCGCCCTGCGATGAGGGCAATAGGTTCGCCCTTTGGTAAATTTTTACGGGTAAATGCCATTCAATTTCTCTGAAAATTGATAAATTGTTAGCATTGACAACAAAAAATCACATCCGGTTGGATTCTTTTTGCATCCTCTGCCGCATAACTTCGTATAGGACAATCACGGCTGCGTCGTTGACGTTGAGGGAATCGCTCACCCCTTTTTGCGGGAGTGCAATGGGCGTTACCCTATCATTTTTTAGCCAGAAATTTGATAGTCCATCATGTTCGGATCCAACAATGATTGCCGTGGGAGACGTAAAATTTTCATGGAAATAAATATTTTTTGCGGACGGTGTTGTGGCGAAAATTTGGACGGCGTTTGCCTCTAAAAATTCCAATGTTTTTTCATTGTCAGTGACAACCGTTGGCAAACTGAAAACTGCCCCCTGGGATGCCCGAATAACATTGGGATTGAAAATGTCGGTCACGGGATTGCACAAAATTAACACATCGACACCGGCAGATTCCGCCGAACGCATCAGGGCACCAAGGTTGCCAGCTTTTTCGATGCTTTCCGCGACCAAAATAAGGGCGTTGTTCGATAGCTTGACATGGGGGAAATCCAAGCGCCAAAATTTGGCCAGCCCAAGAATGCCGTCGCAATTTTCACGGCAACTAATTTTTTCGAAAACTTCAGCACTTACTTGGCAAATTTGAGTATTTTTGCTTTCGATACGTTGGACTAGGTCCCACGGGGAAAGATCTCTGAAAAACTTTTCGCAGAAAAAAATCGTATCCATGGGAATATTATTATCCATAGCCCGTGATAGCTCACGGTAGCCTTCCACAAGGAACATCCCGTAGCGATCCCGTTTTACGTGGTCCCGTAGTTTGCATAAAAATTTTATTCGATCGTTTTGTCTACTTGTGATGATTTCCACGGGCGTACTACCGATTAGCAAATGCAATATCCTGAATTTTTTTGGCGATAAATTCAGACGCTCCGCAGTTGTTTTTATGCCATTCTTGCAATTTTTTAGCAAAGCTTTGCCTCTTATTTTCGTCCTTTGCAAACATGGTTATGGCCATGATTGCACGGGCTGAATCTTTAACTTTGATAACACACTTGGAGTGTTCCAGGGATAGACAAATGCCCTTAAAATTGGTCACTCTATCGCCGTAGACGATAGGAATGCCATAGCATGCAGCATCCACGGGGGATTGACCACCGGCATTCGGAGCCAAACTTTTCCCGATAAACGCCAGGTCGGAAATCGATGTCAACGTTTGTAGCTCTCCCGTGGTATCGGCCAAACAAATGTCAACATCCACCTTTGCCTTGCCCTTTGACCGTTGATGCCATTTGAAGCCGGATGCTTTCAGTAGGTCAATGATCTGATTACGCCTTTCCGCATGGCGAGGGACAAGCAATAATTTCCACCGGCTGTCACCATTTCGGCACTTCTTGAGCGCCCTAATAAGCATTTCTTCTTCCTGGGGCCAGGTGGATGATCCTAGCAAAATTAGGTCATTTTTCGTAAAACCAAGGGTATGCCTTAGGGCCAATGCTTCCGTCGCATCCAATCGGGGGATTCCATTGTCAAACTTCATATTTCCCGCAATTTTTATACGATCCGAGGCAATCCCTATTTCGTGGCAACGATCCGCCATTAGCTGGTCCGACGCCAGTACGTAGGAAATATTGTCCAAAGTTGTTTTTGCCAAATTTGGGAAAGCTTTGTAGCGGGGAAATGTTTTGTCTGAAATACGTGCATTTATCAAGATTACCGGGACAGCACGCAAGTGTGCCTGCCAAATGTGTTCCGGCCAAATTTCACTTTCCATGAGAATCACCAGGTGGGGAAAAATTCTTTTCCAGGCCAACCAGCTAAACAACCAAAAATCAAAGGGGAACAATCCTACGAATAGTATTTTGTTCGCATACATCCGACGAGCTAGCTCATACCCCGTACTGGTCGTTGTTGTTAGAACGATTTCATATAAATCCGATCCCACGAGCAAATTTATCAGTTTTTCAAGTGCTTTGACTTCTCCTACACTTACGGCTTGTATCCACAATCGCTTTTTGCCGAATTTTCTTTTCGGAAGCTTTTTGAACAACCCAAAACGATACTTAAAATCCTTTTTATAGCCTCCTCTTTTTATCATGCGATAGGCATAGTATGGCATGGCAATAAGGAAGCATGGAATAAACAAAAATCTATACAATAAAATCGTCCACATGTTTTAATCCAACTTTAAAATTTTGAGCCTATCCCATTCGCAATGGCATGACAACGTATAGGAAATCTTCCAGGGTCTTAAAAACTCC
>JAIRXJ010000040.1 GCA_031268375.1 Puniceicoccales bacterium
GTGGCAACAGCTTGTTTCGATGGAGATGGCCATGTCGATGTCAAGAAGCTCAAAGTATGGATGGACTTTTTCGGAAATGCAGAAAATTTCAAGGAAGAGCCGTTTTGTCTCATTCCTCACGCAGAGCTCATGCGTTCCCAGATGCACAGAGTATGCGAATGCCTCATTTCTAACCAAAACGGTGCCAGGGCCTGGTTAGATGCAGCTGCTGATATAACCGTTGGGCAGCATGGCCGATCAATTTTAGATACCATATCGAAGGGCAGAGAAACACCGTTAAACCCTGGCGAAGCCATATTGGCATCCCTGTTCACTCCCCACAGGCAATTTAGCTTGCCAACGTGTACAATAAATTCTCTCCTCAACGAAGAAATCCGAAACCATCTGGAACGGCTGATAGAAATATATGTACAGATGTTAAGAGATTCTCAAATTACCTTTCCGAGTGGATATGCAGTCCTCCAACAATCAGTGGAGGATGGTTTCATCCCCGCTAATTTGGTAAAAGGTGGAATAGGGAGAAGTAGATTATTTTGGAATGTTACGAGTAGTGGTCCCGCTGAAGCTGACCAACAAATAGAAGCATGGAAACGAGAAGGAATAGTATATGATAAAGCAAAAACGTATGAACTTAAAATGCCGATACGCAACATGAATGATGTATTGCTTACCTATCTTTCCCTGGAGTCTAACTTCGGAAATTGGAAAATAGATAACGATAGCGAATTGGGTACCATGCTGGTATACTTCGGACATAGGGAAAAAGTCAAAGTATATCCAGCGGAAATCCAAGTGGGCGGATCAGCGTTTCTGACTGGAATAGCAGAATTAAAAGAACAGGCAAAAGCCCAACAACTACTTGGACATAGCTACATGCGTGTGTCGACGCTATCATCCATTGGTCCCCATGCGGAGAACATTGACATCGATGCCCTACTGACCTTCGATCCACATGCTATGAAAACGGGGGAATGCTACCCCATCGGCGATCGCAATTGGATTGATCATAGCATGTTGCGGGATATTCCCCACCTGGCGGTCAGAAAAGTAGATGATACTCCAACCTTCGAATTTGGAACATTATATGGATCCATATTCCAAAAGGAGTACACGACAGCATTTTGGGTTTATGGTGTCGATGTAGAGGTCCACAATGCACACTATTGGGAACAATTTAGGCCCTAGTGTCAGGACTCATAAAAGAGAGATTGACAAAGCGAAGAGAAAGAACAGGCGATGCAGATGGAAGAGAAGAAGGCGTGAGCATAGCGATCGTAGCGGGTGGCGATGGGACGCCAATCCTTCAATCTGCCGAACATATTTTCAAGGCGTCGCTTATACGAATCTATGTCGTAGGGCAACTGGATTCTGCGGTGGCACAGCGGAGGAGTGCACGGTTTCACCCCGCATTGTCTCAGTTCCTCCCGAAACCAGTCGACGTCATATCCTTTGTTAGCCAGTAGGTAATCCGCATCCGGTAAGTCTTTCATCAGTTCCCTGCCCCCCAACTATGCCGCTAACGTTCCCGGTCGTCAGGGGCAATCTCACTGGCCGCCCAGAGGCATCGCAGATAGCGTGTATTTTACTGCCAAGCCCTCCTCTCGTGCGCCCAATCTGCCGCGGCGAAGCCTTTCTTTTCGAAGCCGTTCTGTGTACCTTCAAACGCATCGTGTCTATCATCAAAACTTTCGTGCCTCCCTTCGCCAGCCTTTGTAAAATTTTAGCAAACACTCCTCCTTTGCTCCACCGAATAAATCGGTTGTAGAGCGTTTTGTACGGACCATATCCCTTCGGTGTATCCCGCCACTTCAATCCATTGCGGAAAATATAGACGATCCCGCTGATTACCCTTCGGTCGTTACATTTTCGTAAAATTTGCAAAAAATTTCACAATTCATCCTTGACATGGGGATAGTATTAGTTACTCTTGTGCCCAGTAGGAGGTATAAACATGGGTAGAAAAAGGACATTTCCCGTTTTGATGGCAATCATTGGTTGTCTAATTTTTAATTTTAACTTGAAGCTCATTGGCGCATCTGAGTTAATGGATGACATATTGATAGAAGCCGCTGTGCCTGCCATTGTTTCCATTGTTTACCCCATTATTGGCGAGGAGCTAGCATCCCTAACGGTGAGTGCTAATAATTTGCTAACCAATGCTCTCTCTAGCCGTATGACAAATGTCAAAGGCTGCCTTGCCGATCCATTTGTTCATGCCGTCTATGGCCGCATACATCGAAATAACATCGTTTCAAAATGTGACTACAAAAACGATATGTATGGTCTTGTTCTAGGCGTTGACAATGTTTGGACATTTGACGATGAAAAATATTTCCGCCTGGGCACTGCTTTAGGGTATATTCGTGGGAAAACAACACCTTCCGGTAGTCTTTCTAGGGTAGGGCAAGATCCCACCACCACTTTCAGTATTAACCTTAAACAATTCATTGCGGGTCGCAGCAATGACACCTATGCCATAAAACTGTTTGGTGCCTACGAATCGTTCGATGATAAATGTTTAAAGACTAACATTGGAGTTATTCTTGGATACAGTCATAACAGAGATGAATTTCATGTGAAGAATCCTTATCCTGGCACACCCTCGTTGGATGATCCTGGCACACCCCCGTCGGATGATACTGGCACATCTACGTCGGATGGTCTTGACGCAGTCCTATCGGAAATATTAAGGGACATATCAAGGGACGAATCCACATCGGAAATATTCAAGGATGGCTTCGACGTCAAATTTGTATCTCATAGCATTTTCCTGGGAGTGGAATTTATAAAAAATCTATATGCCTACGACGGATATCAATTTGGATTGTGGCTCCAGGCAAACTATGGTCACATCTTCCAGCGTACTAATGAAATACTGTCAGGCAAACTTAATGAAGTACTGCCAGTCAAACCTGATAGCATCAAACTTGAGCATGATTTTCTTGCCACCGTCGTTGGCCTTAATGTGGAAAAAGAAACTTTCAAACACGGCGACAAAAAATTGACACTGTCTTTGAGAACTGGGTGGGAATGCCGAATAATTCAAAGTTTCGACCTTATCCGTACCGCCACCGTTTTTGCTTCCGCAGCTGTTTTTAACGATGTCAACAAATTCTTGAGGTACCCTGTCAGGAATTCTGCCGTCATATTGTTTAGCGCCTCACAAAAGCTAAATACTCACTGGAGTATTGTCGGGTCATATTCCGCAAGGTTCAACAGAAACATTTCAGCCCATAGCCTCTCCGGCGGAATAGAATATTCTTTTTAGAAAAGCTAAATGTCTCTTTTAGAATACACTGGGCTCAGTTTTTGTAAAATTTGTAAATTATCGTTGACACGGTATGATATTATCTGATATCGCTTAGCAATGAAAGGTATTAAGATAATGAACATAGGAAAGAAAAAGATATTTACTATTTTGATGGCAACCATTTGGTGTTTATTTTTTAATTCTAACTTGAATACTTGTGCTGTTGCTGCTTCCATTACAAATACACGAACAATAAGTAACTTTCTGAATACCACATCGAAAGAATCCTTGGCAGTAACCGCTAATAATTTACTAACCAATGCTTTCTCTAGCCGTATGACAAATGTCAAAGGCTGCCCTGCAGGTCTATTTACTCATGCCGTCTATGGCCATATGCAAGAGAAAGGTATCTCCGGGGAAAGTGGTTACAAAAATAATATGTATGGTCCTGTCCTAGGGATTGACAATGTTTGGGCATTTGACGACGAAGAATATTTCCGCCTGGGCACAGCTTTAGGGTATATTCACGGGGGAGCAACACCTTCCGGAACAGGAAATGCTTCCAATGACATAGATTTCAACCATGCTGTCTACGCAGTGGAACTATTTGGTGCCTATGAGCATTTCTATGATGAATGTTTGAAAACTAACATTGGGGTTATTCTCGGATATAACCACGGTAGAAATAAATTGCATATGGATATCCCTCCTAATGGGGATACGTTTGATATCAAATATATGTCCAGTGGCGTTTTCCTGGGAGTGGAATTTATAAAAAACCTATATACCTATGATGGATATCAATTTGGACCATGGTTCCAAACAAACTATGTTCGTATTTCTATGCATACGGGCAGTGATGAAGAATTGCACGATTATAGCCATAAACTTGACCATGATCTTCTTTCCGCCGTCATCGGCCTTAATGTGGAAAAAGAAACCTTTAAACATGCCGACAAAAAATTGACACTATCTTTAAAAACTGGATGGGAACAGCGAATAATGCAAAACTCTAACACCAATTTTTCTGCCAGGTTTTCCACAGTTTCCAGCCTTAACAACACCAGTGGGCCCATCCAAAACTTCTCGGACCCTGCCGAAGGTGCCATTGTCCTATCATTCAAAGCCTCACAAAAACTGAGTAATCGTTGGAACATCGTCGGGTCATATTTCGCAAGATTCAACAAGGATATCTCGGCCCACAATATCTCCGGTGGAGTTGAATATGCGTTCTAGAAGAGGTATGCCGTATTTTACACTTTTCGCGATGCCCAAACTTTCGCTATGAGTTTTCGATTGACGATTAAATAGGCTAGCACCGATAGCGTAACGGCCAGCACAATGGCGATAAGATCATTGATCCGTTGTCCAAAGTGGCCATATGCTTTCACAGCCATTTTGGTAGAAAATACCATGATGGCTATCCAGATGCATCCGTGAAATATGATTAGATAGCTCCTGAATTCTGCCAAAACCGACCAACCTTTTAATTTCCTCTTCAGCAACATGGACAGGCACACCGTTTGTGTAATGGTGGCTAGAACATTGGCCAGTGCCAATCTTATACCTACGGAAATTCCCACGGGTTCAAAAATTTTCAAAAATATCAGAGAGAATGTTAGGTTGACCATAAAAACTACAACCCCAACGTAGGCAGGAGTTTTGGTATCTTTCAGCGAATGAAATCCTCGAATTAGTAGGGAGGATGTGCCCGAAAATACTAAACCTATGCAGTATACCGATATGATTGGCAATACTTGGGAAATATCATTGGGCGTAAACTTGCCGTGGGCAAAAAAGACCGATAAAATTTCTCTTTTTAACAGAAACATGCCCAGTGCCGAAGGTAATAAAATCCACACCATGGCGACTAAGGTTTCGTTGAATGTCTTGTTTATGCTTGCTGCATCTGATTTTGAACTAACCGCCTTGGCTATGTTTGGCAAGAACACCGTTATGATTGCCCAGCCAAAGACTCCCATCGGAAGTTCCGTTAATCGATTGGATAGGTACATTAGGGAGACCGCCGATGTGCTAAACGTATAGGCAATCGCACGGGATATGAAGAAATTAAGCTGTTCCACCGCAGCCCCAAACATGCCCGGCAAGAATAATTTCCAAACATCCGCCATGTTTTCTTTGAGTTTTGGGATGTTTGGATCAAGTTGCGGACGCCAACCACATACAAATACGGATAGCAGTGGGATGGCTAATTGGATCATACCGCCCAGCAACACCCCACCTATCAGACAATACACAAGCCGTAGGCCGCAAAGGCCGAAGCAATATCCCCCCCATAGGGATAAAATCATCGATAGATTCATCCAGATTTGATTGATGGATGATATAAAAAATCGTCCCATCACATTTAATACAACCGCAACCACAGCCGCTAGGCATACAAAAACCATATAGGGCAAAAGCGCCGTCGTGAATTTCAGTGCCATGTTCCATTTGGGGTCAATTAGCAACGGGTTGATAAAAATGATAAGCCCGTATGCGCCAACCAGTATCAGCGTAAAAATTATCACCAATCTAAATACAATGTGGCTGAATAGCCCTAGCATGGAATCTTTGCCGTGTTTAACGTAGTGCGATGACATTACCGGCATGATGGCCGAGGACAGGGCTCCCTCTCCAAGCAACCGCCGAAATAGATTCGGCAAACTAAAAGCCAATAGGAAAGCGGCCCCCATCTCCGACATGCCAAAGGATGCGAAAAATGTCATATCCCGCAAAAATCCTAGTACCCGCGAAAGGACAGTCGTACTCGATACTATCGAAATATTTTTTAGTGTACTGCCATTATTTTTTCCCATATATCAATGCATTTGGTTGCCTGGAGTGTCCGGTTCTTCCCAACCTTCTAATCTCTACAATACCATCCGGTGTATTCATTTTATATGATCCTGGCACTTCGATGACCACCCTGGATTCTTCGGAAGGTTTAAGGAATTGGGAAAATGTTGCCAACAGTTCCTGGCCTCGATTTTCTACCATGTTGTAGGGCGGATCAATGAAAATAATATCAAATTTCACATCGCAGGTTTCAGCCCAAACGAAAACATCTTGACAAAAAACCTTCGCAGAGAAATTTCTAGCAGCGGACTTTTTAACATCCTTTATGTTGCTTTCAATCGCATCGACTGCCAAACGGTTATTTTCTACAAAAACGCAGGCGTCTGCCCCACGGCTTAGGGACTCAAGACCATAGCTACCTATCCCTGCGAAAAGATCTAGGACGAATGCCCCCTGTGTTCCCGTTCCCAGGGACGAAAAAACTGCTTCCCTTAAAAAATCTGTGGCGGGGCGTAAATATTCAACACCATTTGGAACGGTTAACAGTATGCCTCGTGCCTTTCCTCCTGTAATTCGCATCTGGTTCCCCATTGATCATATTTTCAGTGCCATTGCAATCATATAATTGATATGGCCGGACAAAGTTAGTCCGCAACGCCGTTTATTTACCTAGCACTTGAATTGCGCATTTGGGAAGCAATCGCCCGTTCCGCTTCCCGGAAAGCCTCTTTCTTTTTTAAGGTTTCACGCTTGTCGAAAAGTTTTTTCCCTTTGCAAATGGCAATGTTTACCTTTACAAGGCTACCTTTGAAAAATATTTTCAGCGGCAAAACTGACATTTTTTCACGTTCCATGGCGAACAAAAGTTTTCTTATTTCACTGGAGTGGAGTAAAAGTTTCCGTGGACGCGTACAATTATATTTATCTGGTTCACAAAATTTGTACTCTGCAATGTTTACGTTGTATAAAAACAACTCCTTTGCCCGGTTGGGACGAACAAAGGAATCGCTGATTTGTGCATGGCCCATGCGTAGGGATTTTACTTCCGGCCCGAGTAAAACAATGCCCGCCTCAAACGTTTCCCCAACGAAGTAGTCGTGAAAAACCTTCTTGTTGCGGATTTCACAGGTACCTTTACTTAGGTTTGCGGATTTTTTCACAACCTTGAATCATTTATTTGCGAAAACATTATCAACCGACTTCATTTGATCCGAATATAATTCATAGGAAATTTTGCCTTCTATTATTTCCTTCAATACAATATCTTCCATGTCGAGTTTCTCCAGTGAATCAACCAGAGGCTTAGAACCCGCCTTTAGCTGTTTAACCCGTCTAGACACAACATTTATTAAAATATTAGGCTCCCTAATAATTGCAGAGGCTGCCTTCAAGTAATCGTTTCTCATGAAAAGCTTTTATCAAAAAAAAGTAAAAAACAACATACGAAGGAAAGTCAACGTTTAATATTGTATTTTTTATCAAACTCAATTCATATGGGTCGTTCACAGATGTCACCTCCGGCGAATAAATATATACCGTTAGCTCTTTCATTTTGCCTATCCTGTTTTCTCATAATTTTCGGGTTACCGGGGCAGAGTGTTGCCGTGGGAGCGATAACCGATTCCATACTGGCAAATACTGGATTATCCCGCAATGTTTTTAGCATACTTTATACTTGCTCCACCCTAACGGGATGTTTTCTGCTATTGCCCGGAGGGTTCCTCCTAGACAAAATTGGCATTCGCAGGACAACGTTATTTGCCCTATTTGTGTGTACCGTGATATTTTTTGCATTGGGAAATACCCAATTTTTGTGTACGAAGGTTTCAAATTCTCCCACCATTCGCCTTTGGCTTACGGCAACATTTTTGTATTTTAATCTATCTGTTTTGCGATGTTTTGGCCCAAATATGTTTCCCATGCTGGGGCGTACGCAAATTGCAAAAGCCTTTAGTAAGGCGCCAGGAATTGCCGTTGGATTAAGCGGAGTACTTTTTTCCATCGCGACAGGATATTGTCCCAGCATAATGCGATTTTTGTCAAAAAATGAAAACTGGCAAAATGCGTACAAAACATTGGGCATCACTGGTTGTGTCGTTCTGGTAATATTTTCCATGCTATTTCATGATATTCAACCCGAACGCACAACCCTTGCCCAAAATCCTATGACACCATCGAAGTACTCGGGCATAACATCCCAGAGAGAATTTTTACGACTGCCGATTTTTTGGGGTTTGATGTCGATTCTATGCCTAACCTCATTCATCGGGACCGGAGTGACGGTACATATCTGCGATATTTTTCAAAAAAATGGAATCGATCCCCTAGTCGCCATAAAAAGTTACAGGTATATGGGATATGGTATCGTATTGGCTGGACTGTTATTTGGACATCAGATTGATAAAAATAGAGTCAAAATATGCCTATTGATGTTACTTTTCTCACAATTTTTCGGCTTAGTCGGGTTGAAAATTGCACATACCACTTTTGGGTTGGTAATATATATCGTTGGCACGGGATGTTTTTGGGGAGGGTATGGTATCATTAGGCAAGTGATATGGTCGAAAATATTCAAAGGAAGGGATATGGGGGCCATCCTTAGCGTGTCATATTGTACCTCAACGGTTGCTGGAGCGATGGGAGTATCCATTCTCAGCTTTGCCAAGACCCTAAGCGGGTCATACTTTTGTTTGGTTTATGTGGTGGAAAGCATGCTCCTAGGCATGATTTTTCTTACCATCGGAAAATTCCCCAAAGCAGTTTAGGATCAGGGTCTATGGAATAAAAATATTTCGTTTATTTTAGATTTGAAACAATTTCATTTGACTAGCTTTCAAAGAAAGATCATAATGTATGGGTGAATTATTTGAATAACGACGACCTAGAGGGGTTGGCAAATGTGGAAAGATTTACTATGAAAAAGAATGGTTTTTGTGAAAATTTATGCCTGCTTTTTTCATTACTTATGATGCTGATGCTGGTTGGCTGCGGAAAAGTTGACCTATTATCAAATCTGCCGGAAGAGGAAGCGAATGAAATTGTTTCTCTGATGCAACAGCATCACGTTTCTGTTGTCAAAAAGCCTGGTTTGGAACTAACATGGACCATTGTGTTGAAAAACTCCGATGAATTTTCCAAGGCGGAGAAAATTTTAAAAACCAATGGCTATCCCAAGGTACAATATAATACCATAGGGCAAGTTTTCCAAAAAAGCGGGTTGGTGGCTTCTCCCCTAGAGGAAAAAGCAAGGTTCATGTATGCCCTGTCGGAAAGTGTTGCTTCGACGTTGAATAAAATTCCTGGGGTCTTGACATCGCGTGTTCACATAGTATTGCCGGAAAATGATCCCTATTCCGATGCAGATACCGAAGCATCGGCTGCCATATTTTTGACCTACAAAGTTGGTTCGAGTTTGGATGAATCGGTGCGAGAAATCAAATATCTCGTGGCAAATAGTGTCCAGGGCCTGGACTACGATAGGGTATCAATTGCTTTGTTCCCGGTAGCGATTGAAGACAACACAACCGAAGATAGTAATTTCGATACAAATGTGAGTGTTTTGGGTCTTCGAATGGCAAGTGATGCGGCGACAAAATTTCTTACCATAGTTGTCATTCTCGGTGTATTGCTACTGTTTAGCATAGGAGCTGCTGCATTTTTCTTCTTCGAATCCAGAAAGCGTAAAAAGGCAACGGCGGCTTCTAAACCTATTCCCAATATCCCCGTAGCCGTACAGAACGATACACAAAATGTTAGTGACCTTGACGAGGAGCCGGAAACTACGCCGGAAGAAACTACGGAGGAAGAAAAATAGGTAAGGATTGCAAATGGTTGAAATAGCTGAAAGTCTAAAAAATATCATAGCGACCGATTTTCAATACTTCAAAAATTGGTATGATTTCAATTTTAATGTGGAAAAATACCTACCGGCCAAGGAGTTTGAAAAATTTTTTGAGGTGTATGATAGAAATGTTTTTAATATTCTTTTGACATCAAGGTGTGCCCAAACAGATTTTCGGAAGAATCTATTGAAAATATTGGGCCTGAAAGATTCCGTCGACTACGACGTTTGTGCAAGACCAGTAAAGTTGGTAATAGACAACAAAGATCGTTTGATCCGGGCAATGAATGTCGCAGGAACCATGTTTCTCCACAGAGATGTCATAAAAATAATTAACAAAAATGAATTAAATACGTTGATAGAATTTACGGGACAAGAAGTCTATTCATTCATAGTTAAGAGGGGGATGGTTCTGTGGAAAATGTTGCCAAACTTAAAAATTAAAACCGCACAAATGCCACTCATCCAAAAAATTACATCATCGGGCAAATGCATATTGAGCAATGCCCTGGTTGGGTTACCCAATGAAGTAAAAAAGAGATTGGAATTGATGCTCGGAGAACATTTTGACATTCCTTCAAAATATGATGAAGCTACGGCAAATAAGTGCTTAGAGCTTATAGAATTCTCCCTGGAAAAATTAAATGACAAAAATCACACCGGATAATACTATGGGAATCGCAAATATTTATGAAATTTCTATTGGCAGCTTTGATTTGAAGCAATCGGGAAAAATCTTGAAAGCCAAATCCTATGCCAATTTCACAGCTGGTAAAAGCGTGCTCACTACGACGAAAAAGAAATGTGATGAGATTTTTCAAGAAGCTAATCAAAAAAGCAACCAAATCATCAGGGATGCTGAAACAAAGGCCAATGAAATAATCGAACAGGCAAAACAAACAAAAAAACAGGAAGAAGAACGGGGATATGCCGAAGGATTTGAAAACGGGAAACAGCAAATCTCCAATGAGATGATGAGCTTTGTCTCGAAGAGTGCGAGCAGCTTCTCAAGGCTCGAAGGAGATGTCGTCGAAGTCGTTAAATCTGCCCTCCGAAAGATTATTGGTAAAATTGATAAGACCGAATTGATTGTCAGTGTTGTAAGGAATTCATTGCAAAAAATTAAGACACAAAAGCAGGCAACCCTGAAGGTTGCACCCGGAGAAGCACAAGTATTGCGAGATAAGGTACAAGATTTAACCAAAGATACCCCTGTTTTGGAATTTTTAGACATCTGTGCCGACACACATCTTCAGCCCGGCTCATGCATTTTGGAAACTGAGTTGGGGGTAATAGATGCAAGTATTCCCGTTCAATTAACTGCCATAGAAAATGCTTTATCAAAGGCGAAATCGCGATAGTTATGGATAAGGAACAAGACAGCAGTAATCCCTTCGGATACATAGCAGAGCATCTCGAACAGGAGATAGAGGATTCTACCCTTGTCCAAGTCAAAGGGAAAGTCATTCAAGTTGTTGGTACAATCATAAAAGCATTCGTGCCAGGTGTCAAAATAGGAGAGCTATGTCTTTTGAAAAACCCTTGGGAAGAAGCGGAATTGATGGCGGAAGTGGTAGGGTTTTCCCAACAGGCCACAATTTTGACCCCAATTGGAGATATTCGCGGGGTTTCATCAATTACGGAGGTAATTCCGACCGGTAAAGTCCACATGGTTCCCGTGGGAGATAGTCTGCTCGGTCGAGTAATAGATGGGTTGGGCCGTCCCATCGACGGGGATAAAAAGGGACCCCTTGAAACTACAGATTTTTATCCGGTCTACAGTGACCCGCCCAATGCAATGTTGAGAAATCCCATCGACAAGCCATTGGCATTGGGTGTGCGGGCACTTGACGGACTACTGACATGTGGTGAGGGCCAAAGGATGGGTATTTTTGCCGCCGCGGGAGGTGGTAAAAGTACACTTTTGGGACAAATTATTAGAAACACTGAGGCTGAAATTAACGTCCTTGCGCTAGTTGGGGAACGTGGCCGTGAAGTACGAGAGTTTGTGGAAAAGGATTTGGGCGAAGAAGGATTAAAGCGATCAGTTTTGGTCATTTCTACCTCCGACAGGTCATCGATGGAACGTTTAAAAGCAGCCTATGTTGCCACTGCCATAGCTGAATACTTTAGGGATAAGGGAAAAAGGGTGTTGCTTATGATGGATTCCATTACCCGTTTTGCCCGTGCACAACGTGAAATCGGGTTGGCAGCGGGAGAACCTCCCACCAGGCGTGGATTTCCACCGTCTGTTTTCGAAACACTACCGAAATTAATGGAACGGGCAGGCCAGTCGGAAAAAGGATCAATTACGGCTTTGTATACCGTGCTCGTAGAGGGAGATGATATGACGGAACCGATAGCGGACGAAACAAGGTCCATATTGGACGGTCACATTATCCTATCAAGAAAACTAGCGGGGATGAATCATTATCCAGCCATAGATGTTCTATTGAGTGTTAGTCGCGTTTTTAATCAAGTAACAGATGAACGGCACAGAAAGGTTGCATCCAAGTTGAGGACAATTTTATCCAAATATCAGGAGGTTGAACTGTTGGTTAGAATTGGGGAATATAAGCGCGGTGCCGATAAGATTACCGATGAAGCAATTGATAAGATAGAAGCGGTTAATAATTTTTTACGACAAGGATTACATGACCGCGACGATTTTAAAGCAACAATAGATAAAATGGCACAAGTTGTTGGATTATAATGGCGAAGTACATTTTAGAAGAAATGCTGCGAGTGAGAAATCTTCGCAAGGATACTGCTGAAAAGAATCTGAAGCAGGCGCAAAGGTTAGTCGAGGAAGCAAAAGAAAATGTAGAAAATGCAAAGAAAAAACTGGAGGAATTTAAAGTTTTTATAGAAAAGGAAGCCGAACGGCTATACAAAAAAGTGATGATGCAAAAAATAAAAAAGGAAGCCGTCGATGCCTTACACTACGCCATTAAAGTTCTAAAAAGCAAACTGATAACACACGAACAAAACCTTATAACGGCCAAAGACAACTTGGTCAAAGCCGAAAAAAATCTGGAAGAGAAAAGAGAAGCTTTACAAGAAGCAAATAAAAATGTAGAAAAAATAGAGTCACACAAAGAAGAATGGATAAAAGAAGCGATGAAAGAAGAAGAGCTCGTTGCCGATAAGGAATTGGAAGAGTTCGCCAAAAAAAAGGAACAAGAGTAATAAATTTTAATAAGGAGTAATTATGACAGATAAAATAAAGAATCAATCCACGGGAAAAGAAAACGGGAGTTCTCTTGATGATGATACCCTTTCTAAGAAAGAAATTGCCGAAATAGGTGCGAAAGCGGATCCACGTGATGTATCATTTTTCACAGAAAAACTCACAAAAAACGGGCATAATCAAGGAAAGAATGATTCCGGAAACCCTAGATTGAATTCCCAGAAACATGGATTTGATGGTGCGGAACATAACAATCCGAGAGCCTTTCTTGGATCCAAAGAGGCAAAACTTATGGACTTTCTAAAATCAGATCAAAAGAGTGGTATATTGCCAACGAACGAGTATGCGAAGTCGCAGAAACGAGATTCTCTCCCAAAGGATACGGATGCTACGGAAGTAAAAGATACATCTGCGATAAGTGGAACAAAAATTTTGGACAATATGCAGCTACGACACATTGACCCAAAGATTAATGAATCGGCACAGGTCATTAAAAACCTGGCGATACAAGTTGCAGAAAAAATCATAGCGACCAACGAAGCCTTAAATGCCAAGCAGGAAGTAAGAATTACACTGCAAGACGGTATTCTAAAGAATACGGAAGTTTCTATTTCTAAGGAAGGGAAGGCGTTAAACGTTGTCTTTTCTACCGGGTCCAGTGATTCCGAAAATCTACTACGGGCAAATAGTGATGCCCTAATACGGCAGTTGCAAAACAATCTTAAGGATACGGATCGCATTGAAATTGAGATTGAACAGCATGGGCAAAGTGCGAGTGATAATCAGAACAATGATGGCCGCTCCAGGAACAGGTTTGGCAATCAGCAACAAGGAGAAGATGAAGAAGATCAGGACAGATAAAAAACCTTAGAATTTTAAAATATACATATTATTGGAACGAGAACGGTTATTTTTCTGATTCCCAGGGGGCGGTTTATGATTTCTTGCCCTGAATCATGAGTAATTTCACAATGGAGTGGCGCATTTGTTTGCTGATAAGTTGAAAATTTTCAAGGTCATTCAAAGTTACCCAGCGAAAATCTATGTGCTCCCGCGGATCAAGCTTTACCGTTGCATTTTGATCTGCTCTACATGTAAAAATAAGCCCCGGAACCAGGGTATGAGGATCAACATGTACCTCAAAACATTCCAGTACTTTCCATTTCGCCGCTGTTATTCCGGTTTCTTCAAGCAGTTGCCTCTGTGCCGCTGATTCAAAACTTTCATTGTTTTGAACGGATCCACCACAGCATTCCCAAAGGTCGGGATGTAACTTTCTGTTGGGGGCCCTTTTTAAAAGCAATATTTCCGGTATTCGCGATCGATTTAATCTATAGCAGTAG
This sequence comes from Puniceicoccales bacterium, assembly GCA_031268375.1. Taxonomy (GTDB): domain Bacteria; phylum Verrucomicrobiota; class Verrucomicrobiia; order Opitutales; family JAIRKQ01; genus JAIRKQ01. Next base: position 14,424 of record JAIRXJ010000040.1, read on the forward strand.
GCGGAAACAAATACTTCAATTTTATTAATTTTTTCTTCCCTGACGGCTTCAACGTCGGTACGGCACAAAGCAAATAGTAAAATTACTATGAAAAATTTGGTAATTGTCGGCCAATATTTTTTTTTATCTGTAAACATTTATAAAGCAAAAGTAAAAGTTGTGGAAATGTCAATAGGTTACAAACTTATCGATTGCACTAAAAGCAATGGTTTTTCATCTTTTTATGGATTTTTGGAAAATATTTTTTATCTTGGCAGGGATGGTTGTATCAGTTAAAGACAAGATAGATCAAGTGGCCGTAGGGGATGTTTTTTCTCCCATCATTCAGTTTTCGGTGCTATTGGATGGAAAAAACATGTCGTTTAATTCAATGTTGAAAGCGTTGTCAGCCGAAGATGTTTCCATTCTAGCCATATCGTTTCTAGAAAATTTCGAAACTGCTACGATTAGATTTGTGGTAAATTACCCCGACATGGTTCACAAATTTTGTTCAAAAAATATGATTTCATACCATGAAACCAAAGTATTGGGAATAGAGGTTGATAGCATAGACAAAGTAGCACAAGTGGTAAACACTATCTTTGCAGCAGAAGTAAAAATGCACTACATGTACTCATTTTTAGTTCGACCCGGTGGGAAAATTGGGATAATTCTACAGACAGAAAATAATGAATTTGCCACAAACGTTCTCCATCAAACGGGGATAAAAACAATTTCTCAAAATGACATCGGGAGATAGGGAAGATATATTTCCATTTTACGCGAATGGCGAAATTAAAAAGGGAAATTGACAGCTAAAACGGCAGCACAAATGGCAGAGAAAGCGGATCTTGGAGAGCGAAAGCGAGACAAGGAAGCACCGAAGAAATTTTTAAATTTTCCGATGACAGTTTCGACGAGTGATCGTTTTTTGAGCAACCTTTTTTCTTCTTCCGTATTGTGAGTCATATTTTG
>JAIRXJ010000003.1 GCA_031268375.1 Puniceicoccales bacterium
GTCTTTCATGCTGAGCGTGTGCGAAACTGGACCATCAACTGTACCCACAAAAATATCCTCCCAAAAACGCGTCCAGTTTACATGGTTTGGCAAGAATGTCAATTTTTTTAAAATTATTCGCCCATTGATTAATTTTCGGGGGAGAAGCGGATTGCCCATTTTCGGCTCACCTATTTGCCCGGGCTATACTCCTTCGGAACATCCGCACTTCGGAAAATAGAAATTTATTCGTTTCAAAGCTTTCTCTCCTATCAGTTCCATAATCGACACTTTTTTATGAGTCCTGGCCATGGGGCGAATAACCATAGTTCCAATATCACATAAAATTCTTGATTTTAGTAAAATTTTATATACACTGTCGCCAGGTGTTAGAAAAGGATTCGATATGAGTTTTGAAAAAGAGAAAGAAATTTTTGACAATATCTATCAAGGTGTTGACGGTTACAGCATATCCAACAGGGGTAGGAGCACGATGGATCCGGAGGATAGAAAATTTTTGATATACGGCGAAATTTCTTTCGCAGAGCTATTGTCCATCATTGAAAATTCCGGCATCAAGGATGAGCTTAAGGGATTAACAACTTTCTGTGATCTTGGCTCTGGAACGGGCAAATGCCTCATCGGAGCCGCCCTGATATGCCCATATTTTAAACGTATTATCGGTGTGGAGCTGGTTTCAACCTTGTATGAATCATCGTTGGAAAGTGTACAACAGCTGGCGCAGACCAAGAAAAAATTAGCCAGCAAGATTAAAATTACTAACGGAAATTTTTTAAAATTGGATTTTGCAAAGCCATCCCTTTCACCAAATGTAGTACTTATGCACTACCCGATACACGGAACAGGATCGGAGGAACTGTATCTACAACTGGAAGAAAAGTTCCGCAAAGAATTAAAGCCCGGAAGCATCATAATTTCTGCCATACGGAAACTGTCTTCCTCGGAATCTTTTCCCGAAATACTTTCACCGACGCACGTAGAGTGCAAGTACGGTAATGTGACAATATTCTTTCATAAAAAGGTTTGATCGCACATTGCATCGTTAAATTTTCACACCTTTATGGATGGGTGATATTTTCCTTCGGTGCAGTCGCAAAATGCGTTTTGATAAAACTTTTCAAACCGTCATAGCCAAAATTTTTGGCAATTTCATTGGCTTGGGTAATGGTTATTTGGCCAGCTCCCTTTTTTATGGTAAATCCAGCCTTCTTCGAAAGGGCATTAATTTGCCTATTGTATTCCGCCCGGGCTAAAATTGATGCCGCGGCCACCACGGGATCGGATTCGGCCTTCGTTTGCATGTGCAAATCAAAACTTTTATCCCTTAAAAAATTTTGCACGATGGGACGCTTGGAGAATTGGTCGAGCATTCCCCAGGGCACGTGGCGTTTTTGCAAAGCATTTTGCAGAGAACAAGCATGCATCCATGCAAGCAATGTATTCATGTTTTCTCCAAATTTGACATACAATTCATTGTACTTTTCCATGCCAACACACATGACATTTGAGACGCAATCTGATTTCAGAATCTTGGACTCAAGGGCAAAAATCATAGCATCACTGGAAACATTTTTGCTGTCCCTTACACCATCTTTTATCCATTGGCGAACAACGTCATTGCCCGCAATCACGCATGCCGTAACGAGGGGCCCAAATAAATCCCCTTTTCCACTTTCGTCCATCCCGGCGTGTTCCTCAAACCACTCCGGGTGCTCAACCTCCTCATAGCCAAATTTAGCATCAAATGTTACCTTCGGTTCCAGTTCAAATTGGACAAATTCTTCGGTCTTTTTCCCCTGAACGACTAGTTTTCCGCCCTTGTAGACGACAATGTTCAGCCCATTACCTCTAAATGCAAATTCAGCATATGCAACCTGATATTTTTCAAAATGCTTATCGACACACAGCACATACAATAGTTGAACTTGCGTATCACGAAGCTTTGTCGTATAAATGCAAACGCTAGGTTTTGAATCTGAATTGTTTGGGTGATCAAGTTTGGTAACCATTTACTCGACCATATATTCATTCTTTACCTGAAAAGACAATTCCTTTCCTTCACGCAAAACAACGATGGCGATCTGCCCATTTTGACACTCAAAAAATACCGCATTATATAGGTCTTCCCTATAATTTACATCAAAATTTCCAACCTTCTTTATAACATCCCCCACGGCCAAACCTGATTTTTCCGATTCCGAACCGGCGATGACTTTTGAAATGACAAGTTCCTGTCCACGGTTAAACCGGCATTCGGACTGCACTTCTATTCCTAACTTGGGATGCTTCATGGCACCATTGCTAATTATTGCATCAACGACCCTTGAAAGAGCTCGCCTAGGCAGAATAAAACTAGAAGCCATTTCAGGCAATGACGCTATCATCATTCCCGATAGCTTACCATCCAATTCGAAAACAGGAGCTCCACTTTCTCCACCACAAAGCATTAAATTCGTTCGCAGGTACGTAGTCAAAAAGGCATTGTCGCCGTAGGTTATGTTTTTCCCCGTGACATTTCCTAGTTCTGGCAATGGATCCGTACCCAATTTACACCCCACAAACACGATAAACGACCCTATCTCCGTCAATGCCATCGCATTATTTTCGCTAATATCCACTATGCCAAATTCGTTTGGTGGTTGCAATAACCTTAAAACTGCGACGTTCGTCTGAAGATCAACCCCCATACATTCGGCAGAATAGGAAATTCCCCCATAGTCTACCCAAATCATTTGTGAATTTTTGACGATCGACGCGGCCGTCAATATGTGTGCTTTATTGGAAATAAAGAAACCAGTACCTGCCAGGATTTGTTTTGCACTACTAGCATCGGCCTTGATCCCTTCCTCAGCTTTTGCCACACATACCACACGTACAATGGAATTTTTTTTGCTGTTAAAAACATCCTTTACGGAGGATGCGAACGAACAATTTCCATGAAATTCTATCATTTCATGTTTCGACAGTATAGCCTTCCCCGGCGAATGGCTTACCGCTGTAATCACCGACAACGAACTCAGGAAACAAAGAAGCAATAGACAGCCAAGTTTGAAATATCTTCTAGACATTTTAATTCCATATTCTGACTGGCAAGGAAGGGTTGTTTTGTATCGTCAACATATCTTGCACATATTCAATGCCATCATTGGGGTAGCTGATGTTACAAATGCCTGCCTGAATATCAATATCATCATCGCTAACCAACATTCCATCACTGGCAAATTGTGCATATTTTTTACTAACTTCCCGTGCCATTTGCATATTGCCTAGGTTCCTCTGCTGTTTTGCAGAGGCAAAGAAAATAATTAACAACAGCAAGCAAAAACCAGCCGAACACACAATGCGTTTGAAATTTAAAATGGTTCCCAACGATGTAAATATCTCCCTTATTCTGGACTCTTTTATGGCAGACAATCGTTTGTTTTCGAAGGCATAATCAAACTCCAACCATCTTTCTTCGGATGGCATTTCAAACCTTTTTAGCCGTAATAATTTTTCTAATTGTTTGCCTTTATTATCATTATCATCGTGCATAATTTCAGTGTAAATAGTTTTGGAGATAGGATTTTAATTGCTCTTTTGCGTAATGGAGTCGAGACCTTACTGTCCCCTCAGAACACTTTAAAACAACAGCTGCCTCGGCGGAACTAAACCCTTCTACTTCGCACAAAACAACCACACTCCTGTGTTTATTTGACAATTTTTGCAGGGCAATGTTCAAATTTTCCTGCAATTCTTTCAAAAAAAGTGGTTTACTCGCATTATCCATACCGACAAAGTATTCTGGACAAGCCTTTTGGGTATTTTCCGCATCTAGAGTTTCTAGGCTAAAGAACCGACGTAGTCTGGTCTTGTTTATTTGTGTGATCGAAGTATTTATGGCAATTCTATACAACCAGGTAAAAAAAGCGGATTTACCATTAAAATTTTTTATCCCTCGGAATGCTTTTATAAAAACTTCCTGGGTAATATCGAATGCGTCATCGCGATTTGATGTCATGTTGTATACTATCGAAAATAACCTTTCCCGGTATTTTTTCACGAGAGCATCAAAAGCAGTGGAGTCGTTGGCCTTTACTCGATTTATTAGGCAGAGATCTTCATTGAATGATTGCTCGCTAGCGGTGCTAAGCGGGACATCATCTTCCCATGAAACTATACCTTCGACATTCATTAAAAGTTAATAATACAATAAAGTTTGCCTATTGACAACACTTCATTTTTCAATTAAATGCCATTTTTTCGTCTGTTATGAATATTTATTCACCAGGATTAAGTGTGGTTATCATAGCTAAAAATGCTGAAAAAATCATAACTAGATGCCTTCAATCTGTTACACCCATTGCCGACGAAAAGATAGTGGTAATAAATGATTGTACGGATGAAACCAAAATTCTTGCCGAGTCCTACGGTGCGAAAGTTGTGGAACATAGGTGGGAAGGATTTCGTGATCAAAAAAATTTCGCCGTTGATACTGCTATGCATGAATGGATACTATCCCTCGACGCTGACGAAGCAATAAACGAAACTTTGATGACATCCATAAAAAGTTTTATTAGCACACCCAACAACCCATATGTTGCCGCTAAATTTGCTAGGAAAACATTTTTCTTGCACAAATGGATTTCCTATGGTGATTGGTATCCCGACTATAGCCTTAGGCTTTTTAAGAAAGATCATGGACGTTTCGCTGGTGGTAGGGTACACGAAAGGGTAGAAGTAAATGGTAAAGTACGGCGAATAAAGGGTGATATTTTACACTATTCCGGCGAATTACCTGGGGAATTTATTAATAGGAACGCTCTATACGCTGATTTGGCAGCCCGTGATCTGTTTGAATGTAAGAAGAAAATTTCTCCATTGGGTGCAGCGATCAAAGCCCAGTGGACATTTTTCCATTCCTATATCTTAAAATTCGGATTCTTGGACGGACCGATAGGATACTTCGTAGCTAAACTTAAGAGTTTCTTTACATTATATAAATATACAAGACTACTCAACTTCTATGAAGAAGCACCATTACCTGAAAATCCCAACAAATATTAGGGCTATTCGTATGCATTTTTCATATGTTTTTTGGATATACGAGTAACTACGAAAAAACGATCCTATGGATTATATTGAGTGTATCCACTGCAGTATTGTCGTATTTTATCCATAGGGCAGTGTCAAAGATAAAGAAAACAAAGACCCGAAGGAATTTTTCTAATCCCCACTATGTAATTGGCAGTGCCGTCGTAAATATGGAACGTGCCATTGTCTATGGGGATGATACTAATTTTAGATTTTTTGCCCGCTATGCCATTCGCACATGTTTAGGCATGGGGAAAGCATATCCCCCCAACGAACCTCCGGCGAGTGACATTCGAGAAAGGCTGCTTAAAATGCATCTCGACGAATCGTTTATCGAGAAAGTGTTGCAAATTTATTCCCTCGAATCTCTATCAGAAGATCCCCAAGAATGGAAAAATATTCTCACGGAGACTCACGAAATCGTCAAAGTTCTACTGAAACGATCAGCATAGACCGCTTATTTCCCGGATAATCCTTCCATCGTCGAAGTCGAAAATTTTATCATTAACCCGTTGATAGGTTTCGTGTCCTTTCCCCGCTACCAAAATAATATCTCCTGCCCGGGATAGTTGAATTGCTTTGATTATGGCTTCTTTTCTATCCTCAACGAAAGCGATTTTGTCAGTATCGACCACTCCCCTTTCCATGTCCCTAAATATGGTATCCTGGGGTTCATGGCGTGGATTGTCGGATGTTGCAATTGCAAAATCGGACCCCTCGTTGGCTATTCTTGTCATGGGAGCACGTTTTGTCGTATCGCGATTACCTCCACATCCAAAAACGGCTATCAGGCGTCCTTTTTTGATAGATCGCAATGATTCAATGGCAGCACTAAGCGCATTGGGAGTGTGGGCATAGTCGACAAACGCCGTAGCCCCATTGGGTAATGTTACTTTGTCCATGCGGCCTGGCACACCTTGAAAATCAGCGACAGCCCCCATAAACTTTTCCGGCTCTTCATAGACCATCATACAGGCGGCAAAACTCGCGGCCATATTCAGCAAATTGTAATGGCCAAATAGGTGCGACCTAAATTCATAGGGCTGTTTTGGAGTCACTATCGTAAAAATTGTCCCATTGATATCATTTTTCTTTACGTTACAAATTTTAAAATCTGCATCCTTTGAAAATCCAAAAGATATGGGCGTTTCCCCATCATTTTTGAGGGAATCAAATAGTTGTCGCCCATACGCATCATCAATATTTACTATGGAATGTTTCGGTTTATGGCCATTGGATCCGTAGAATAATTTTTTCTTTGCCAAAAAATAATCATTCAGGTTTCCATGAAAGTCTAGGTGATCCGGCGACAAATTTGTAAATATTGTAACATCTACCTCCAAACCATAGGTTCGTTTTAATTCCAGGGCATGGGAACTAATTTCCAGGGCTAAATTTCGGCACCCATTTTGAACTGCTTCGGCGAGCATTTGGAATAAAACTACCGCTTCGGGTGTAGTATTCGGCACCTTCCTGATTTTGCCACACACGTCATATTCCACCGTTCCCAGCATGCCGGTTTTGTTGATGGTGTTTAACATCGCACGGCATAGATATGTGGTGGTGGTTTTCCCATTTGTACCCGTTACGCCGATTAAATTTAGTTTGGCATCGGGATCTGTGAAAAATCTTTTGGCGATGACCGCCATCGTCTTCTGAATATCATGGACCTGGATGCTACGTGGAGGGAGCGACCGCGGGTCCTTTTCCGATAGGATAATTGCCAAGGGGTTTTTTCGGAATACTTCGTCGATGAAGTCATGGCCATCAAAATGTTCACCGGCAAGGGCGAAAAACAAAATGGTTCCATCACCTGCGGATTCGTCAACTTCCCGTGAATCGCATATTACTTGCCAAATCAATTCATTTTGGAAGGCCTGAAAATTCTCCCCTAAATTGATGAGCAAATCATCGCCTACGAGATTTTTGAGCACTTGCGGATTTTTCATATGGGGGACCATAGCCAAAGGATTCCAAAAAATATTTTATTCTGTTTTTAAGTTCCAGCCGATGGACCACCTGATCGATCAAACCGTGAGCCAGCAGAAATTCCGCAGTTTGAAACCCTTCCGGCAAATCTTGGCGGGTGGTCTCCCTAATAACCCGGGGACCCGCAAAACCAACCAGGGCACCTGGTTCGGCAATGATTATATCCCCCAGGGATGCAAAACTTGCAAGCACACCGGCCATTGTGGGGTTTGTTAGGAGGGCGATATATGGGATCTTTGCTTCTTTCAATCGGGCGAGCGCAACAGATGTTTTCGCCATTTGCATGAGGCTTAGAATGCCCTCATACATTCTCGCTCCTCCGGAAGCACAGACTAGGATTGCCGGAATATTTTTTTGTAGACCAAGTTCGATGGTGCGAGTAACCTTTTCGCCAACGACTGCCCCCATGCTGGCTCCAAGGAATCTGAAGTCCATCACCGCAATGGCAATATTTATTCCGCCCAATTTTGCCATTCCAGCGATGGTCGCTTCTTGCATTTTTGTCTTTTCCCGGTATTTTGCCAACTTTTCCACATAGGAAACTTCCCCCTCAAAGCCAAGGACGTCGACGGTTTCCAATTCCTGCCACATTTCCCGAAATGTCCCATTGTCACATAGGAGTTCAATGCGTTGGTCAGCGGATAGCGGAAAATGATACCCGCTCTTGGGGACAACCATAAAGTTTTTTTCCAAGTCACGGTTATAGACTGTTTCCCCACTGACGGGACATTTTGTCCAAATTCCCCTTGGAATGTCCTTCCGTTTGATGGAAATTGTAGAATATTTTGGCCTGCTAAATAGTGACATTTTTACCCATACGATAAAGTTAATACGTGCAAATTATAAAACCCAGCTCCCTGCAAAATCCTACAGCATTCATTAACCGTTGTTCCCGTCGTCGAAACATCATCAACGATCACAATTTTGGAATCCGATGGGACACTTTCACTGGCCGTGGAACACTCGATCATCCCTTTTACGTTGAGCAGTCGATCGTCGCGTTTTAATTTTGTCTGAGACTTCTTACTCTTGCTTCTAAGCATGTTTGTTACGCTAGCGTTATCTACAATTTTTGCAACCGCATATGCTATGACTTCCGCCTGATTATACCCTCGTTTTACCCGACGGAAGTAAGGAGTAGGGACAGGGACCAGCAACGAATTTTCTGCAAATTCACAAACTTCGCCGCAATAACGTTTCAGCAGCGTTGCAATATCATTCTTTAAAAAATCTGCATTTCGGTATTTTAGGGTCAAAATTATATCTCTGCCAACTCCTTTGTGCAACCAACAAGATATTCCGCTTTTGAAGTATGGAGGATTAGCTTTGCATTCAGCACAAATGGGTTTTCCTTCTCCACCCACTTCCGTATCGCCCATGGGCCGCGAACACAAAGAACATTTATTTCCCCTTATCCATGGAATTTTTTCAATACAGGATGAACACAGGTTACAGTAGTCATCTCCGTCAACCTTTCCATTACAAATCGTACAACATCTTGGGAACAAGCAGTCTAGTAGGAAATTGAAAAATTTTTTCGCTTTTTCAAAAAACTTCATTGCTTTCCCCCTTGAAAGTTAAAAATAATTAATGTCAAGTTTTGATTAGAAGATGGAAGAAGCATTGGAAGATTTGTATCAGGATGTCATTCTGGAACACAATCGGGTTCCGCGAAACAAATGCAAACTACCTTCCCCGTCAAAGTCTGCCCAGGGTTACAATCCTTCCTGCGGGGATGACATTACGGTGTTTGTCGAAGTCATAGATGACATTATTCAAAGGATAACATTTGACGGTGAAGGCTGTGCAATCTCACAGGCAAGTGCATCGCTGATGACAGAAATTCTAATCGGAAAATCTAGGCAAGAGGCTTTTAAAATCATCGATGACATATGCTCCACGCTTAGCAACCCTATCACAGCAGTAGCTTCAAACAACCCTCTGGAGCAATACGGAGAAGTAATGTCGCTAGTTGGGGTTAGAAAGTTTCCCATGCGAATCAAGTGTGCAACCCTCGCTTGGCATGCTGCCAAAGAAGCACTCCTATAAGTTGCATTGGCTTAAACCAACCATGGGATTTCGGTTTTATTTTTACCAAATCACTGGTGGAACACTTGCCGGATACTATTTTAGCCCCTGCTGCTTCTGGTATAGGCTGTAGTAGATTGAATTCGTTTGGCGTAGGAGCTCTTTCGGTGATCCAACCTCGGCGATTTTTCCCTGGTCCAATACAAAAACCACATCCACGATGGACATCATCGTAAATCTGTGGGAAATGAGAATTGTGGTTCGATTTTTTGCTAGATTCTCTATGCCGACGTGTACCTCATGTTCACTGTTGGCATCCAGTGCCGATGTGGCCTCATCGAAGATAAGAATGGGGGCATCCCGTAGGAATGCTCGAGCAATGGCAATTCGTTGTTTCTGCCCTCCCGACAACCTCGCCCCTCCTTCGCCAACCATGGTATCGTATCCATTTTCCAAATTCAAAATGAATCCGTGGGCATAGGCTTTTTTCGAGGCTTCGACCACTTGTTCAAAGGAGGCATCGGGGGCGCTCCATTTGATATTATCACACATCGTTCCATTGATTAATGTTGGCGACTGGGGCACATAGGAGATGTTTTTCCTAAGATCCTTCAGTTTCATATTACGAATGTCGATTCCATCAATTTGGACAGCTCCAGTGGCCACGTCGTAGAAGCGAAGTATCAGGTTTGCCATCGTAGTTTTCCCCGCACCGCTACTTCCCACGAGCGCATAGGTTTTCCCATGTTTCATTTGGACGGTGATATCACATAGTGCCTTTCCCGATTCTCCATAGGAAAATGAAACGTTGTCAAATGTAATATCCCCTATCAATCTGCCAACCTGCACCGGATTCGCGGGATCGTAAATTTTTTCAGGAATATTCAACAACCCTTCTATGCGTGACAGGCTAGCAGATCCGGCCCTTAACCTGTTATTTAATTCGGCAATTTTTTTAATCGGTTCATAGCTTAGGTATAATGCTCCCGTCAATGCTATGAATACGGATGGTTGAATTTGCATTTTATAGGAAAAAAACATGGCAAAACCTATCCCAATGGAAGCCACTATTTCTATAATTGGTGAGATAATGATGGAGTATTTTAACGATTTCATGACGGAACTCATGACGTTTCCACACATGCTCCGATAGAGAGACACTTCACTTTCCTCCATTGCAAACGCACGGATTTCTTGGACAGCGGATAGATTATGGGCCAATTTTGTCGTGATGCCTTCCGTTGTTTGTTGCAACCCCATTGCTTTTTCTTGCATCTTTTTTCCGATGGCTTTAATGGGGAAAACGACCAAGGCAACCGCTAGGAAAAATATCAATAAAATTATCACATTCGAATGCCTGTAGCATAAAAATATTAGGGCTCCAATTGCCCCTACCAGAGCTATTGGCTGTTTTATGATTTCCTGGGAGACGGAAATAATGGTTTCCTGGAGAACGGCAGTATCGTTCAATGAGCGGGTAATTAATGCCCCCGGTTCAGTTTTTTTAAAATATTCTATGGGCAATCTTTGAATTTTGTCAAAGATCATAACCCGCAGTCCTTGCAAAATTTTTTGACCACAAAAGCCCAGGTAATAGGAATTGATTATCGAAAAAGTTGCCCTCAGCGTCATGGCAATGACGGGAGCTATGGAAACTATAAGCAGCATATAAAGCGGGAGATCAACACGAGAAAATACCTTTTCCGAAGAAAATTTTAAAATCACTGGTATGCAAAACCCACTGGCAGCCCCATATAGAATGCCCGCCATAATCGCCAACAAAAATTTTAGTTTTGAATCTTTCAAAAAGCTGAAATACTTCAAAAAACCAGCTTTTTGGTAAAAATTTTTACGACATTTCTCCCCAAAATTCATCTTCAGTATTCGTTACAATGGCCAACATAGTCTCACAAAAATTTGCCATTGCAATAATTAAAATTTTTGCAGGACTATGTCCATGTTTCGCAACATAATAATCTTTGGAGCAACGGGATCGATTGGGACAAACACGTTAAATGTTATCAGGCGTAATCGCCGCCATTTTAATGTGTTTGGCATAGCAGCAAATACTAGCGTGGAAAAGTTGGCGCAAATAGCCCATGAATTTAGCGTTCCAAATGTTGGAGTCTTTGACAAACATGCCTTCGTTGGAAAAGATTCACTGTTTAAACGGGGAACACGTTTTTTTGTGGGCGAAGATGGCCTGTGTGAACTCGCCCAACTTCCCGAAGCGACTGCTGTGCTGATGGCAATGGTCGGAATCGAGGGGTTGAAACCGACCATGGCTGCTATTGGAAGTAAAAAAAGTCTCCTCCTCGCCAGCAAGGAAATCCTCGTCGCCGCTGGGAAATTTGTCATGGAATCTGCCAAGGAAAACGATGGCCAAATATTGCCCGTAGACAGTGAACATAATGCCATTTTTCAGTGTTTGCTGGGAAGCCGTAATGGTTTCGTTGATAGGTTGATCCTAACTGCTTCGGGGGGGCCATTTAGAAATTTTTCACACCGGGAGATGGAAAACATCAGCGTCGCACAAGCTCTCCGTCATCCAGTTTGGAACATGGGGAAGAAAATTACCGTTGACTCTGCAACGATGGCCAACAAAGCCCTGGAGATTGTGGAGGCCAAATGGCTATTTAATGTCCCCGGGGAGCGTATCGACGTCATAGTTCATCCGGAAAGTATCGTCCATTCGATGGTAAAGTTTTGCGATGGATCCATAATCGCTCAAATGTGTCCGCCGAACATGGAATATCCCATTGCAAACTGTCTATTCTTTCCGGAGAGGGAACGGCTAGCAAGGCCAAGCGTCAACTTTGTCGAACAAGGCCGGTTGAATTTTTTTGCTCCAGACACCATAAAATTTCCCCACCTGGCTATCATTGGTCAATGTTTGAAAACGGATAACAATGCCTGTGCTGTTTTCCAAGCAGCCAATGAAGTAGCCGTCGATGAATTTCTAAATCACAGGATAAAATTTACACAAATCAGTGACATAGTGGCTAAGACATTGGACATCTACCCGGGAGAACCCATGACATCCCTTAAAAGTTGCGAGGAATCGGTCATAAAAGCACGCAGTGCTGCTAAAGCCATTGCCAGAGGGTTCAACTAATTATTGTCTATGCTTGCAATTCGATGACTTTAGTCATTCTTGGCGGCATGTTTGAAAATTTTTCAAAAACTAAAACGGCAAGGAAAATGTTTTTGTTCGATAGTTGTCGTTGTTTTTGTGGAGGAATAATAGAAGCGCTGTTTAAAAATCTTGCGTTGGTAATTGCCATTCGGATTTTCCATGCATCAAAAACGGCCAAATCATTTTTGGTTTCCGCTGGCTTTATTGGATACTTTATCACCACCATTACCCAGGCTTTTGCAGCCAGCCAGACACGATTAACCACCATGGACCTTTGTAAAAGGTATATGCTTACCCTTGCACTGCTTATTTTTGCTTCAATTTTTGTTAGGTCACTCACAGTATTTCTAATCCTGATGATGCTGGCCACCATGATTTTCAAACAACCCGTGCCCTTGATAGAAGACGCCTATGGCCAAAATTATTCTCCCAGGGAACGGGGTAGTCGACTGGCTTTTGCACTAATGGTTATCCCCCTGGCTGCCATAATATTTTCCCTCATTGGGAGCAAGCTGATGGATTTCAATTTGCAAAACTACAAACTAATTCTTCTCGTAGTGTCTCTATCGGCCGTAGGCTCGGCAATATCGTTTTCCAAAATACCATCCCGGATCTTGCCGCAGCGAAAAGGCAAATCTATTTTTTCTAACCTAAAGCTTATTTTCCAAGATAAGCTATTCGGTATGATATTGATTTGGTGGTCATTTGCAGGGGTTGCCACCCAAATGCTAAACCCTTTGCGAACAGAATTTCTCATCAATGGCATGTATGGAATAAGCGCTTCCAACATATTTGAAACGGTCGCCTGCATGGCCATTCCCTACACATTTAGGATTTTAAGTTCATTGCTTTGGGGATATTTTTTCGATAGGGTAAAACTCATAACCGTAAAATTAGCGGTTAATATTTTTGCGATACTTGGATTTTTACTATTCTTTCACAGCAAATCAAGAAGTCTCATCATTTTAGCTTCCATATTTGCTGGAATTGCTTGGGGTGGAGGAGAAATAATTTGGTGCCTATGGGTAACAAAGATCGCTCCCAAGGAACATTTCAGTTCCTACATGAGCACAAATATTACCATCGTCGGGTTAAGGGGAATATTAGCACCATTTCTGGGATATGGCCTATCCCACTACCTAACATTGCAAGAAATAAGCTACGTAGGCTCGGCCTTCGTCTTGATATCTAGTTTGGGACTTTTTTCGCTTAGAAAACATCCACGATTCGCTGGAAACGATATACGATGATTCTGGGATACTACATTCACAGCATTAACCCATTTGCCATTAAGTTTTCCGAACGATGTTTCATCGAAGGAATTCGTTGGTATGGTATTTTTTATTTGCTGACATTCGGATTCGTGTTTTTTGCACTAAACTTTTATTCTAAAAAGAACAAATCTCCCCTATCGAACGAACAGAACAAATCTTTTCTAAGCTATGCAATCGCAGGTGTAATGGTCGGTGGCCGCCTAGGATATATGCTCCTATATTGCCCGGATATATTTATCCATAACCCGCTGGAAGTTTTTGCTATTTGGCATGGGGGGATGTCCAGTCACGGAGGATTTATTGGAATTATCATTGCGATGGTTGTTTTTTGTAAAAAAAATAACATACCACTATTATCCCTCGCGGACATCTGTTCGACCGTTGCACCCTTTGGTTTTTTACTTGGCCGTATCGCAAATTTTATCAACGGGGAACTCTATGGCAAAATTACAAATGTTAAATGGGCAGTAATCTTTCCCCAAAGTAGTTACGTCCCATCGTGCCTTTCCGCGATTCCTGCCCGGCACCCTTCCCAGCTCTACGAAGCTTCCCTGGAAGGCTTACTATTGTTTGTGTACATGCAAATTCGCTTCTGGACCAGAGGAAAGATTACCCCTGGAAAACTTAGTGGAGAATTTTTAATGTTATACTCAATTTTTAGAATTTCTGTGGAATTTTTTCGTGAACCCGATGCACAATTAATCCTTGGTATGTCCCGCGGGCAGTTCTATTCAATTTTTTTATTGTTGTTTGGCATAGCTTTGCTGCTCAGAACACACCGCCGAGCACAACAATAATAACGACGAACCTCCTTGATTTCTTCCGTCAAACCGAAAACAATTTAATTTTTGAAGTGTTTTGGAAGAAATTTACGTAATCCTACCGGTATGTCAAGACCAGACCATGGATCAGTCGTGACCACCCGTCCACTATTACGAACAACATCAATTTAAATGGTAGAGAAATGGTCATTGGCGACACCATCATCATGCCAAGGGCAAGCAAAATATTTGACACAATGAGGTCAACGGCAATGAAGGGCAAGTATAGTAAAAATCCTATTTGAAACGCTTCCGTCAATTCGGTGACCGTAAATGCAGGAATGAGGACAATCAGGTCATCCGATTGCAAATTTTCTGCATCTTGCAGGGGCCATAGTTTGCGGGCAGTTTTTAGGAAAAATGATCTATGTTTGTTATTGGTATGTTTGCTCAAAAATCTCTGAATCGGAGCTTGGAGAGTATTGGCGACGGCCTTTATCTTTTCCAATGAGTCAAATTCCAATGGAACATTTGCACCCAAAATTCCTATCTCCTTGACCACAGGAAACATCACGTAGATGCTCAACATGATTGCCAAACCATTGAGTACCATGTTTGGGGGTACTTGCTGTACACCCAATGCATTCCTGACCAGGTTCATAACGACAACCATTTTTACAAATGATGAAACCAACAAAATCACGAATGGCGCGAGTGACAGCGCGATTAGTAGTACAATTATCGTTATTGGATTTAATGATAGATCCGCCATGCTATATAAACTCCGTTATTTGAACTCCAATATTGCCATCCACACTAACCAAATTGCCATATCCAATAAGCTTACCGTTGGCCCTTATTTCAACGGGTGAATTGACGGGGTTTTGAGAAATAAAGGTATATCCCGGTTTTATCGATTTTAATTCTGCAAGTGTTATAGTTTTTCTGACGGTTTCAAAGGTCAAATCAAGCATTAGAGAATCCACCGCTTCTTTTCCTATCTGTTTCACCTTTGCTTGCGGGGAAGGTACCGTAGGATCAGAAATTGGGGAACCTTTTTCGCTAGGTTGCTCCGTAGCATCGGTTGACACCTCCGATCCTTCTTCGGTAAATTCTTCGGTCGGTTGTTCCTCCGCATCATGCTCAACAACATCTTCGGCTACTGGATTATCTGACAAATCTTCCTGTTTCGTTTCATCGGATGTTTCATCGGATGGAGTCGTAGACGGATCCTTGTCGGAATCTAAAGCATCTTCTCCGTCCTTCTTGTCTTCATCATCACTTTCGCCACCGTTATCTTCTTCGTCGTCCTCTTCATCATTTTCTGTTTCGTCATCCGCCTCGACCCTATCTTCGCCGGTATTTTCTTTTTTTTCTTCATCATTTCCAGCGACATCTTCGGCCACTGGATCGTCGGTCGAATCTTCCTGTCTCGCGTCGTCGGATGTTTCATCGGATGGAGTCGTAGACGGATCCTCGTCGGAATCTAAAGCATCTTCCTTTTCCTCGTCATATTCGTCGTCATCTCCATCTTCATCATCTTCATCATCCTCGTCGTCCTCATCTTCATTTTCGTTATCCTCCTCCAAAACGTCATCAAAATCTGTATTTTCCTCCACCTCGTCGGCATTCTCCAATTCATTTTCTTTGTTATCTGACATCGCCGGTCTCTCCTTTTTAAGTTTCAATAAAATTAATTTTCCAAAATCAAATTATTACCTTCGATTTTTCCATAAAACTTCATACCATTTAACCCCTTTACTTCGTATTTTCCAGTACGTATGCTTGCATCCTCGTCGAGAAACACGATATCATATTCTTCAAGATCCTTATAATCTTGTATTCCTATGCTTGTTTTCCCAACTTCCAGATACCATTCAAAGGGCAATTTATCATCCACATCGAAGGTAATGGTTTCAACTTTTTTAAACGTAGAGCTTAAAATTTTGAGCAAATCATCGTTCAGTTTCATATTAAATGAAACGGGTGTGGCGTTGCTTTTGACAATATTTACTCCAATTTCTTTCGCGTATTGGGTAGACGTCGTTTCTGTGCATGAAACTTCCTTGAGGCATATGGTAAAACCAACCTTTGATGAAAACGATGCGATGTGCTGTTCAAACAAACAGTTTAACAATAATGCCTTTATTTCATCATTGAAAAGCATAGGGTCTATGCCGGCGAATTTTTTGTCGATTACCTCCAAATTCGATAACCCTTCCAATGAGATTTCAGCTCGGCATCCCGCTATTTCAATATTCAATAGGATTTTTGGTTTTAGGCCGAGGATTTTTGGTTTTAGGGAAATGGAGTATTGATCGGAGCCATTTTCGAAACTGAAAATTCTTTCACTTCCAACAAACAAATTGTCAAATTCGACATCCAAGGCGTTCGTTTTCTGCAAATACGGTTCAGTACATTTTACGGACAAATCCATAAGCCTATGATGATCCATTTGTCCAAAAACGCAAGTGTTTTTTGTTGTAAAAATGCTTTCCATGAACAATGGGAAAATTTTGATAATTATTGCTAAAATAGATTTCTATGATTATTTCTGTTGAAATGAGGTTGCAAAAGTTTTTAGCCTTGCAAACAACCAATTCTCGCCGAAAAGCGGAAGAATTGATCGTTGCGGGCATTGTTTCCGTGAATGGGATGGTTGCCAAAATTGGGACTTGCATAGATCCGGAAACCGATGCCATTGCCGTGGACGGCGTAGGAATATCAAATAAAGTTGCGATTTATAAAAAACAGCCATTGGTACTAGTTATGAATAAGCCATCTGGATGTGTTTGTAGCCACTCTGATAGTTACAATCCCAAGACAATTTTTGATTTCATCCCCAAGGAATTTAGCAAAAAAAAATTGATGTTCTGTGGTCGTCTAGATAAGGAAACGGAAGGAATGATCATGGTTACCGATGACGGTGATATTGCCCAGAAACTAACGCACCCCTCCTACGGCATAAGGAAACATTACGAGGTCATGGTTTCCCAACCACCGTCTGATAAGGTAATACGCCAGCTGCTAAATGGCATTGAGGATGATGGTGAATTTTTGAGGTTTGATAAAATTGTATCAATTGGCCGCGGTTGCATGAAAAGTTATGCATTTGAAGTTGTACTATCCCAAGGGAAAAAGAATGAAATTCATAGGGCATTTGAACATTTTGGTATATTTGTGAAAAAGTTGAAAAGAATACGCATAGGAAGCCTAAGCTTGCATGGGCTTGCCCTAGGAAAATGTAGAAAGTTAACGGACCTGGAAATCAAAAAATTACTTGGAGGCACGCAAAGATTATGTGCGGCACCACTTCATTCCTATGGGAGCGGTTCGCCGCAAAGGCTTATAGGGAGTCGATGATTGAAAGTATATCTACTTTCGTTTTCATACCTACCGTTCGGTTTACTTCTTTCCCATTTTTGAAAAAAATTATGGTCGGAATCGACTGGACATCAAATCTCTCAGCTAATTCTTGGCACTCGTCGACGTTTACCTTCGCAACCACTATCTCGGAAGCGACTTCTTCCTCTATCTGTGCAAGAATGGGAGCCAGTGCACGACATGGACCGCACCATGGAGCCCAAAAATCAACCACAACGCCCCTCGACTGGGTTATGGTTTCCTCAAAACTATCTGCGTTAATCTCTTTCATATTTTCCTAAAATGTATGATTTAGTCTAAGTTAATATAACTGTTTAATCTTTGAGCAATATTGTTATACGAAGCATTCAAAGTTGTTTCCATATTCTGCAATTCTTGTTGGTCCATACTGGATGCACAATCCATAAGATTCCGCAGAGTTTGTACGAAATTACTGATATCTTCAGGGCAGGTGTTGAAGAACTTTTGGCCGAGCATCTCGATTTTTGCAATGGAGTTTTTCAAATCCTCTATTTCGCATGTCTTGGTTAGAACGCCGCAAGCATTCTCATAGGCAGCATTTAATTCCGACGACAGCAAAAAGATACCATCGAAGTCTAAGAAATCGTTTTCCTCCAAAGAATGTACAATTGTTGTTTGCTCTCCATCTCGCTCCGGCATATCTCCAAAACACGGACAGCAGCAATAAATTAGCAGGCAAGCAATGCGTATATTTGGGATTTTCATATTTTAGGATGGAGACAAGTTGAAGTACTTTTTCGAAAATTTTAAACAAAAAATTTACAAAAAATGATATTAGTTTACCGTTTCGACGGATAATATTTCCAGCTTGGTGCGCCTATGCCCCCTCACGTCCATAATTTCGACAATCTTTGGCATCCAAATGCCGTCAAAATTTTTAAAAGAGCCAACGGATAACCGCCTAACAAGTATGGAAACATCGTTTAAAAAATCTATCTGTAAAATAATCATATGCCTTATGTCGACGAAGGCCTGGATGCTCGTGTATGGTATGCCGTTAATGGAATCTTTCTCGCGGCGAACGAATTGTCGCACCGGTCGCCCTGCGACCTTTGCCTCTCCAAAATATTCATAGGAGTCATTCCATGAAAGACTAAGCAATAGATCCAGTGGAGTTATAAGCAAATCGTCAAAAAAAGGCGTATTGATTTGAAAATTTTCATCGCCGGAACTTTTCGTAATTTGGCCCTTGTGATAGCTAAATTTATATTCCTTGTCCCCGAAGACTACCCTGATTTTTTGCTTTTTTGAAGAATTTGTGTAGAAAATTTCACCAAACTTTTGGCTATCGCTTTTCAATGGTTCATAGAGTCTGACTTTCACCCTAAGGTTCAAATTGCCATACTCAAGGTTTTGACGGACATTTTTTACAAACTCTTCCGCTTTTCTAGGGGAAAGGTTGTACGGTTTGCGGAAATCTCCTAGGGAACCGTACAGTGGACATCCTTGCCACAGAGATTGTGCTAACAAAAGCAAAAAATAGTGTGTCAATCGTAGAAGTTTCATTGCTTTTGAATATCATCGTCGACGATGATATTTTTCAGGTCAATGTTATTAATCTTAACCTGCTTATGGGAGTTAGCCCATATTTGCATCATCGATAAAAAAAATGCTACAATAAAAAATGTAACAATTCCGCCTATGGTCCACTTTGTTAAAACTTTCGTCGTATCACTACCAAAAGCGGACTCCACCGCACCTCCTCCCAGAGAAGACCCCATGCCACTGTTGGCCGATGGCCTTTGCATTAGAATAACCAAGGTGGTAAAAATACTAGCACAAATCAAAATGAAAGTCAGTAAAAACGAAAAAAATGAATACATCTTCTTTCGGAAGAATGAATACGGCTTTGGTCTTAGCAAGAAAAAAGTTGCAGTTTCGTCGAAGGGAAAAATCGCCCTATTCTTTCACTGAAGTGTCTTCTAGTATGCTAGTTGGATCCTTTTTATCGAGTGCGGACATAACCTCTTTGGTCATAAATGTTTTGTTAGCAACCCCTGCACCAAATGTTCTCCCAGCAAATAATGATTTACTTTTAGCATTTGCGGGATTTGCATTAGCGGACTGAGCAGCCGGATCGATGTTTTCAGGTCTTACTTCCATAGGAGTAACAATGTTGTAAAAATTTTCTCAAACTGCAAACAAAATTTCATATCATTTGCGAAAATGCATATCTTGGGAAGATAGCGACCATCGTTTCCATACAAGGTTGTGGTCGATTTTTTGTCTTTAAAATATTAAATCGTGGACATCATTTAGCAAACGTTTATAATTGTCGGATCTAATGAGAAACGATAGCCCATGTTTGCCATATTCGGAACGAAGAATGGTTTGTTGGGGAATAATATCGAAAATCTGGGCTATTTTTGGATGGGCTTGAATATTTGTCCCGATCACATCAATGCGGGATAGGTTTTCTTCCCTACTTAAACTCAACAAATCTGGCCGAAAGGATTCCCTAAACTCATCCTGAAGGTTCAAAAAGTCTAGCATGTCCAACGAAATTTCGTCAAAAAATGTATGGTCGTCGAGATACCTATGTTTTATAAAATCCAATGCCACGCCATGGCTTTCAAAGAACATTAAAACTTTACTCACAATGTCCTCTCTGGATTTGCATGAGACCAAACAAAGGTTGGTTTTATTCGTTATTCCTATGGCATAGGATTCGTATCGGGTTGTTTGTTCTACGACACTTGTTCCCGGGGAATTCCCAAACGTATTGGAAATTGTGAATGGGATATTATTTTTTTGAGCGAACGCAACGGATCGATCTTGCATAATCTTGCTGTCAAAAAAAGACAACCTCAGTAGGGATTCGAAGTCTATTTTCTCTATCAATTTAGCCCTTTGAATTATTTTCGGATCCCCCGTATAAACACCATTTACGTCGGTGTATATCTCACACCTGTCCGCCTGAAATCTATGGGCCAATGCCAATGCCGTCAAATCCGACCCTCCGCGACCCAGGGTTGTCAAATCTCCATTTTCGGAAATTCCCTGAAAACCAGCCACAATTACGACATTTTTTTCTGCCAGCAGTTTTTCAATGTTTGCTCCCTGAATATGTTCTATTCTAGCATTGCCATGGGACGGGCAAGTTTGTAAGCCAATTTGAAAGGCTAGCCGGGAAACGGCACGGACCCCAATAGCATCGAGGGCAATTGATAAAAATGCCACTGCTTCCTGTTCTCCGACGCAAAGTAAAACATCGACTTCCCTGCTGTTCGGAGCAGCAGATAATTTCTTTGCATCCGAAATCAGCCTATCGGTAACGCCGGCACGGGCAGAGACCACTACGATCATTTCATTGCCTTTGATGTAGGATTCTTTAATCCTATTCGCCACCGAACGGATACAATCAATGTCTTTTACGGATGTTCCACCATATTTCTGAACAATTCTTGCCATTAGAACTTTTTTGTAAATTTATACTCTGTACCGTTCATCAACCTGACAATATTTGTTCTATGCTGCCAAAAAATGATCCCGTTAATGATAATTGAGCATACGATGCAGTTTTTTGGATATGAAAACAGATACGATGTCAATATCGTACTGGCAGCAAAGCACAAGGATGCCATGGAAACAATCTTTGTCGCATGGAAAATTACCAACCAGAGAAATATGCCTATTACCAACGTATTCGGCATAATGGCTAAAAGCCCTCCCATGGTAGAAGCGATCCCTTTTCCCCCACGAAATTTATGAAAAATCGAAAAGCTATGCCCGAGTAAAATCCCGATTAACCCAAGTGCGGCCAGTCGAATATTCAGATAATTTTCTCCTGGGAAATTTTTTGCAATTACCAGCGAAGGGACATATCCTTTTAGGAAATCTAACGCAAAAACCAAACTTCCGGCACTACCTCCGAGTGTACGTTTTATATTAGTTGCTCCGGAACTACCACTCCCGGATGAAAAAATATCCACCCCGTTAATGCGTGCCAAAAGTGCTCCGAATGAGAGTGAGCCCACAAAATAAGATGCGAGGATAATAATAATATACCAATGCCAATACATGAATCAGCCAAAGATAGATCGGCGGTCATACTTTTGCAATAGAAAACTTGTAAGCCCTTGTCTCCGCATGACCGCAGCATTCGATTAACCATCCGCAATTTACAAAAATAGGCCTTGCATCGTTTTATCCACGGGGTTAACTTAAGAAATTTGGAATGGAAAGTGGCGAAAAAACCGCTGTCCCTCACCGGCATTATTGATATCTGTTCCATTTCCCTTCGCCGCAAGGATATATTTCATAACCGGGCAAGGATTAAACTAACAGCGATGCTATCCAGCCAAAAATGAATGTTGGGAGGGCCAAATATATGAATGTTGGAATTGCCGTGTCGCGAACCAGGGAATGTTGACCATCCGCATTCAGCCCACTCGTAGCTCCAAGTGTTGAATCCGACGCCGGCGATCCCGCATCACCGGTAGCCCCGGATACCGCAATTATTACGGCAATTGCGGCCGGACTAAACCCGAGTTTGATCCCCAAGGGGACGTATACGCTAGCAACGATTGGTACCGTGGAAAATGACGACCCAATACCAACGGATATTAAAAATCCAACGAATAACATGCCGAAGGAAGTGAATGCTTTGCTACTGGACGCATGAACGGTCAAACAATTTACGAGCTCTTCAATGCCTCCCGACGAACGTAAAATATGGCCGAATCCCGCGGCAGCAAGCATAGTAAAGGAGATTATTGCCATCATTTTGAACCCATTGGCGACGACGTTTTCGCTATCCCGTTGCTTTACGACTCCACCAAGCAGTAAACATAAAAAACCAGTCAATGCTCCCAGAACAATATCCCTGGCAATCAGTTGCATGGCAAAAACCACTATGATGGCACAGCAGGATACTATGAAATCTTTCCTAGAAATTTGATTGGATTTTCCAGAATCTTTTACGGTCAATATTTGATAGTTCCTTGGTTTTTTGTATCTCAGTAATGCCAAAGTCAATCCAATCCCCATGCCAATGATGGGGAAAAGTAATGCATGGATTATTTCGGACAATGGCATGGCTAAGCCATTAATTTTTAAATAATGGGAAAGTATATTCACCAAGAAAATTTCACCAAATCCCATAGGGATGATTAGGTAAGCAGCCACTACGCCAAACACAATGACACAGGCCATGGCGCGACGGTCCATTCGCAATTCATTAAATACACTTAGCAACGGTGGAATTAGGATGGGAATGAATGCGATGTGGACAGGGACAATATTTTCACTGGCGATTGCGATACAACCTATGGTAAGAAATAGTATCATTTTAGTGTGACCACTAGCTCTGGCTGCCGTACTTCGCGTGCCCGATTTACCAGGGACTAGATGTAATAAACGTGCCATTCCATCCATTAAAAATTTCGACAGCCCCGAATGGGCAATGGCCGACGCAAATACCCCCAGGAGTGCATAGCTTAGCGCAATTTTTGCTCCACCTCCAAGCCCTTGGGAAAAAACATCAAGGGTATCTTTCAAAGATGAGCCTCCGAGCACGCCGCAAACTATTGAACCTGTTGTCAATGCTATTACGACATTAATGCGCAACACACACATTATCAACACAAGAAAAACCGACAAGACAACTGGATTAAGCATTACCACTGAATAGCGATTCGGTTATTTAAGATATCAATTTTGTCAAGCATCTTATTTCCTGCCGGTGTCTTTCCACCATTGCCATTGAAATTTCCTTTTTTCCTGGAGTATTATCCAAGAGGCCTATGCTCTTTAATCTTTCCTGGAAAGCGGGAAGAAAATGGAAGTGGGCAATCCGTGGTGGAATAGAAATCACCATTTATCCTATGTTTTTGCTGGAATATTCTGGAAAGAACCAAATAGTATTGTAAAACCGCAATATTTGATAGATTATCGGCAATGTTTTCTGAAAAACTTGAAAATAATACGTAATAAATTTTTGTTTAAATTGTCGCTGCTACTGGGAAATATCAAAGGGCAGTCGTGGGATTTGATTCCCATTATCTCCGTGGTCGTTTTGCTATCCATAGGGATAACGGCGATCTACGCTGCTCATAGCTATGCGGGAGGCAAACAGTGGTGTGTGCAAATTCTCTGGGCATCCATCGGTTTTGTCATTTATTTTGTCGTATCAAAACTGGATTACTCCCTATGGCGTAACGGTGCCCATTGGATATACTACATCAGTATTATTTTGTTAACGTTGGCATGGTCGCCACTGGGGAAACGACACTATGGTGCGGTAAGATGGGTAAAAATTTTCGGTATCACCATTCAGCCATCCGAACCGGCAAAATTAGGATTTTTAGTGATGTTGGCAGCCTTGATGGCAAGGTTCGAAATCGTATCTTTTTGGGGATCAATTAAAAATCTTGCAAAATTTTTTGGAGTGTTTTGCATACCAACGATACTGGTGTTATTGCAACCTGATTTGGGGTCTGCGTTAACATTTCCTGTGATGTTTTTTGCGATGCTATATGTTTCCAATTTATCGAAAAAATTTTTCACCTACGTTTTTGTGGGTGTATTAATACTATTGTCTATGGTCGCATTTGACATTTATGGGTATAGAAACTTTCTAGACAGAAAAAATTTAGGAGATCGAACAACAACGACGAAATATGAGGATCGATCATTTTTCCCGATGAAAGACTATCAACGGGATAGAATAATTGCATTCCTGTTTCCCGATGAGGTCGATCCGGATGGCATAGGAATCGGTTGGAACTTACGTCAGTCGCTGATAGCAGTAGGATCGGGAGGGTTAAATGGTAAGGGATTTAACAATGGAACCCAGGCGAAGTTGGGGTATCTTCCCAAATCCATAGCTTCCAATGATTTTGTGTTTTCTGTAATAGCGGAGGAAAGAGGGTTTGTAGGGGCATTAACGGTGGTATTGTTGTATGCCCTAGTTATATGGAGTGGATTACGGACAGCAAACTGTGCACGCGATAAATTTGGAACGTATTTATGTGTTGGAATCAGCATGTTACTCCTGGCACATGTTTGTATAAATATTGGAATGACCATAGGATTAATGCCAATTACCGGAATCCCTCTTCCGTTTTTAAGTTACGGAGGGTCTTTTTTATTAACTTGCTGTTTTTTACAGGGCTTAGTACAAAGTGTTCATCGCCATCAAAATAGTTTTACATGAAACAGCGGCCAGAATCAAGTTCCCTTCCTATAAATATTAGGAATACAAATGAAAGATATCGAAAAAAATCGAAATGAAAAATTTTTCAATCATTCTCTTAACCAGCGTAAAG
This sequence comes from Puniceicoccales bacterium, assembly GCA_031268375.1. Lineage (GTDB taxonomy): Bacteria > Verrucomicrobiota > Verrucomicrobiia > Opitutales > JAIRKQ01 > JAIRKQ01. The sequence goes on from JAIRXJ010000003.1 coordinate 24,935, forward strand.
AACTTTCGCTGGACCAAATAAAGCAAGAAGCTGCTGCAAGAGCAAAACAACAGCCTGTAATACAAAGAATTATAAGGTCTTTAATTAGTCCAAATAGGCCATACCGTGAATTAATTCTAAGTTGCGAAATAACGGAAACCCGCGTTGCACTGCTTTGCAATGGCATATTGGAGAGCTACGAATTTGAATATTTGAACGAACAAAACTTTGTCGGTGCAATTTTTCGCGGAAAGATTCAAAATTTAGAATCGGGATTAAAGGCTGCATTCGTCGACATTGGGGAAGAGAAAAATGCCTTTCTCCACTATTGGGATGCCTTGCCGGAGGCAAATGACAAAACATTCGAAGTAGTTCGAAAAAATTCATCGAAGAAAAATAAGCATATTACCATCAACGATATCCCCAATTTGTATCGCATTGGGACAGATATCATGGTCCAAATCATAAAAGGCCAAATTGGAAGTAAGGGACCAAGGGTAACAACGAATATTGCTTTACCGGGAACATGTTTGGTTCTGATGCCGTTCGCCGAAGAATGTGGAATTTCGAAAAAAATAGATGACCCTAGGGAAAGAAATCGCCTAAAAGAAATTTTACATAAACTGACCATTCCGGAAGGTATGGGTGTTATTATTCGCACGGCTGGAATTGGCAAAAAGATACGATATTTCGTCCGAGACTTACATATTTTAATGCAGGAGTGGAAATCGATCCTTTCCCGCTATGAACAAAGTTCCAAACCGACCCTCATACACAACGAGCCGGATTTGATAGAGCGTACGGTCCGAGATTTTCTGACCGACGACATCGACAGGATAATTGTCAATGACCAGGCAGCATTTGACCGTATGGTAAAGTCGGTAACTGTCATTTCTCCCCGTTCAAAACAAAAATTCCACCTATTTACGGAAAGCATTCCGCTGTTTGAACGGTTTAACGTAGAACGGCAGATCGACCAAACATTTTCCCGCTGTGTTCCGTTATCATGCGGAGGTGAAATTGTTATCCATGAAACCGAAGCACTGACATCCATCGATGTTAACACGGGGAATTACAAATCCAAAGGGAAAGACGTCAATAATTTCATTTTCAATTTAAATTTTGAGGCTGGAAAAGAGATTGCGAGGCAACTACGTCTGCGAAATATTGGTGGCCTAATCGTGATAGATTTCATTGATATGATCAATAGAAAGGATCGTATCAATATTTTCAACCTCATGCGCAAAGAATTATCAAAGGACCGTGCAAAAAATTTCGTATTGCCCATTTCCCAGCTTGGCCTAATGGAAATTTCTCGCCAACGGCACTCGCAGAGCAATAATAGCGAAATACGTACCATGTGTAAGTATTGTGACGGCGATGGTTTTATTAAATCTCCCCGAACCATGTGCAATGAAATCTATCGTAAACTTGTCGAGTTTTTACAACAAAAGCGTGCAAAGGTTCCAAGTGAAACAAAAATCGAGTTCAAAGTTTCATTGAATAATGAAGTTCTAGAGCGCATGAAAAATGATGAAGATGCCCTCGTTTCCATGGAAAAAAAGTTCAACGCCAAGCTATTATTTCGAGCAGATCCTTCCCTGCACATGGAAAGCTATAAAATAACCGATACCCAAGCAAGCAAGGAGTGAGGCTAAAAGAAAATCAAATTTTGCCCCTTGAGCTGGCGATATTAGAAAGTATCTTTTCTGCGTATCCTTTTCCCTATCTCTGCCCTAGGGCATTTTTCCTCTCTGTCTATCGGACTATTGGACAACATGCTTTAGAGTCCCGTTGTATAGGTACTAATTGATTCGATTTGCCATGTTTCTTTGCGATCTTCAGAAATGGTTTCGATAATTTCATTTTCTTTTTTCCCGAGCAATGATTGAGCCATGCTTGTTTTGTACGAAATGACATTTTTGGAAGGATCACTATCCCACGCCCCCAAAATAGTATATTCGGCGGTTTCCCCCGAATCCACTTGACGAATTTTTACAACGGATCCAATGGAAACCATTGATGTGTCAATGTTGACAAAATCGATGACGTGGGCCATTTTTAACTCTTCTTCCAATTGAGCTTTTCTAGAGAGTAGGGTATCCTGGTCCTGCCTTGCCATCTTGTATTCGGAATTTTCGCTCAAATCTCCATGTTCCCGGGCAAGTTCAATGGCTTTTTTATTGGTCGGTATTTTCTCTTTGATTAGTAGATCATATTCCTTGCGTTTGTTTTCCAAGCTAGCCAGGGAGACTTTTAGGGAAACATCCTGTGGCAATTTTGTCTTATTGGCACTCAAGACAAGTTCTTGGAGCCCAGGAAATATAGCTATGAATCTAGCCAAAAGGGATTTTTTTGAAAGATTGTCAATTCCCTGGTTGATGAGTAAGGTCTGTGCCAAGTCATTTGCTATTTCTTCCGTAGCATTTGACAATAGGTCACGGATTAATGTTCTGTCACTGTTCAACAATTCTACCAGAGGGATTTTCTTTAATTTACCAGCCGACATCAATGCTTCGTTGTCGATTGCCCAAAATATCGCCCGTAGTAGTTCATGGGACATCAGTTCCGTCGAAAATATTTCTTCGAACTTTTTGGCATGACGATTTTTTATAATCCATTGCAGAAGGACTGCCCGTAAACTTTTCTCTTTTAACCATTTTACGAGAATTGTCCGGAGGGAATCAGCACAGGAATTGTCTTTGAGGTAGATGATGCACTCATTGGTCAACCTTTCGTTGCAATTTTTTAAAATATTGAAACACAATTTTTCCCATTCATCTGGAAACACACGCGTCACTAACTCTAAAAAAGTGACATAGTAATTCGGTTGTAAATTATCGCAGACTCTTGTCAGGTTCGAATATTCGCTGACGAGGGCTTCTAATTTTGGGCTCAATGAATCAATGTTGACGCCGGATAGTTTCGCCAACTCATCCCTGATGACACATGCCCGAAATTTATCAGCGGCGGTAATTTTTTTGACCTTGGACGAACACATTTCAGACAAACACCCAACAATTCTTACACCAAAATCTTTCAAAGACTCGTTCGCCTTTAGCAATGACAAAAACTTTTCTGCAATGGTTATTTTCTGATGTACATCGCGTGTGGACTCAAACTGTTGCATCAACTGATCTTCTTCTGGGACAGGCTCATCGCAAAGTTCCAGATAGGTCACATTACCTTCCGTCAGCGTCAATTTTGGTTCCTTGGCTATCAGTTTTTTAGTAACATTCCACCACCTCTTGAAATTCTTTTCTTCTACTATTTTTCCGAAAGTTTTTTCGATATCGCCTAGGGAAGCTTTGTGGCTTGGCACTTTTTCTAGATGTTCCACCACCAACGCAACCGATGATTTTTTCATCTTCTGGTGAATTTCTGTTGGATTATTGTGGGCTTTAACCAGCAAATGGTCGTCCTGTAAAATCTCCAATTTTTTTATGCAAAAAACTGGATCCATTAGGCGGGGTTCATTGTTGCCATCTCCAAAAACAATAATAAGTCGCTTTTTTTCCGTATCATACCCTTTCAACTGCCCAACTCCGAAAGATCCATGTAGACAATAGGTCCCACGTGCCATCTTTTCGAGGTCGCACCGAGACTTTTCCAATAAGAAATTTCCTTCGATTAAACTGTCTATATCTTTTTTTTCCATGATGCCCCTTCATCGTTTTTGCAAATTAAGATTTTAACTAAATCAATTTACGCCACATGAATAAATGTTCTATGCCTTAAAAGGACAAGAAATGGGATATTTTGTCAAGTTTTTTTTGAGATTTACCCAAAGAATTGTCGCATAAAAACTAGGCTTCGGGCGAAATAAACAGGAAATAACCCAAGCTTTAAACCCATTTCGAGGGAGGTTAAAACTTTTCCTCGCATTTTTGTTAAAAGTCGGGAAAAAATATCCCATGAAAATTTTCAAAGACTTCGATACCATCGTCTGTGGGGGAGGCCATGCCGGATGCGAAGCAGCTCTTGCCGCATCCAAAGTCGGAGCAAAAACATTATTGGTAACAGGGAATATTGATACAATTGCGAAGATGAGCTGCAATCCTGCCATTGGGGGATTAGCAAAGGGTAATATGGTGCGTGAAATTGATGCTTTGGGAGGAGAAATGGCGATGAATGCGGATGCAACCGCCATCCAATTTCGACTTCTAAATTGTTCCAAAGGAGCTGCCGTACAGGGACCCCGTGCCCAGTGCGATAAAGATATGTATTCCCTGCGAATGAAACAAGTTCTCACCCAAGGACCAAACAATTTGTCTATCTTTCAAGCAATTGTCACCGGAATAATCGTGGAAGACGATAGGGTGATGGGAGTTTCCACCGATACCGGTATGGAGATATTTTCCACAACGGTGGTGCTGACCAATGGGACATTTTTACATGGGGTGATACACATGGGTAAAAATAAAATCCTAGGAGGACGGCTGGGAGATTTTTCCGCCCAGCACCTGTCGGATAGCCTGTCCACCCATGGTATTAAAATTGATAGAATGAAAACGGGTACCCCACCGCGGATTTTGGGGACGTCGGTCGATTTTTACGCCTGCGAAGAACAACACGGGGATGCCTCCCCATGCCTATTTGCTTTTTATGACACCCGGGATCAGGAAACATTCGACAAAATGTTTAATACAAAATTTGCTGGGGACATAAAAAACTGTGCCATTCTCGGTCCCAATTTCCACGATCAGAAGTCCTGTTGGATTACCCATACTACTCCTGCCACGAGGGAAATAATTTTGCACAATATTTCCCGTTCACCCCTCTATTCCGGAGAAATCAAGGGTATTGGCCCGAGATATTGCCCAAGCATTGAGGATAAGTACGTAAAATTTCCTGACCACGATGCCCATCGATTATTTTTAGAACCGGAGGGGTATCATTCCGACGAGTGGTATGTCAACGGTTTATCGTCCAGCATGCCATTGGACGTGCAGCTGGAGGTATTAAAAAGTATTCCGGCATTGAAAAACGCAAGGATGTTGCGCCCGGCCTATGCCGTGGAGTATGATTTTGCTCCACCGACGCAGATCGATGCCACCCTACATTCGAAGGTGATAGAAAATTTATTCTTTGCCGGTCAAATTAATGGTACGTCGGGATACGAAGAAGCGGCGGGACAGGGGCTTGTGGCGGGAGTCAATGCCGGAAGAAAATCATTGGGACAGGACCTGATGGTCCTGGGACGCCATGATGCCTACATAGGTGTATTAATCGATGATTTGGTGACAAAAGGAACATTTGAGCCCTATAGAATGTTTACCAGTAGGGCTGAACATAGGTTGCTACTAAATCATGGGAGTGCCGATGTCAGGCTGCTGGATTTTGCAGAAAAATTTAAACTAATCGATGGAAGTAGGATCCGACGAACCCGCGAGAAAGTGAATAAAATAAATTCCTGGATAATGCGTTTACATTCCGAAAAATTTGAAGCCAAAACCATAGGGGATTGGCTCGTGCAAGCGCGAAGTCGGGATACCATTTTTTTCCCAAAAGATTTTTATGATGAAACTCAGTCCGTACAAGATGAGGTGATTTATAGAATTAGCTATGCGGGCTATCTCGAACGTGAACGAAGGGCCATAGAAAAATCTTCGAAGTTGGAACATGTTAAAATCCCCCCTGCATTTAACTACGGAAGTGTAAAAAGTCTGAGCAATGAGAGTCGACAAAAGTTACAACTTTATCAACCGCAAAACCTCGGCCAGGCTTCAAGAATTAGCGGTATTACGCCCGTCGACGTTTCCCTGGTTTTGGTAGCGCTAGAAAAATCCAGGCGAAGCTGAAACTGCAGCCACTCTATCCTATGGCCTAAAACTTATAATCCGGCAGTTGCTTGAATAAGAACCGGACCATTGGGTTTTTAACTAACGCAAGTCAGTTAACCAAAGACTCAAAAAGATTTTTTCGAAAAATAAGGGATTTTATT
>JAIRXJ010000013.1 GCA_031268375.1 Puniceicoccales bacterium
CAGCCGGCGTGTAATATGCTCCCAGTTCCCTTTGCAAAAACGCAGGATTCAGGCAGTCCATTATTGCTTTGAATTCCAAATTATCTGGTTCCGCATAGGGTATGATTCTGTCTTTTAATTTTTCACCCCGTTCACATATTCTGGAAGCATACTTTACTGCCTGAAAAAGTACCGTGTTTGTGTTACTTATGTGGAGCTTGTTTTCATACAGGTTGCCCCTATCCACACCATCCGTGTTGTGGTGCAAATCGGGATTTATGCCTATGCGGTCATAAAATTCCCGCTGTTTATCAACTTCTGTTTCTGTACGACAATCTTGCACCCCAAGCCCCCTTGCCAATAATACCTGCAGAAGGAATAAAATCAATATTTTTACAAATGTATTCCTTTGTCCAAGAGCTGTAGGGGCTAGACGAATGCTTTCCAAATGTCATCGAGAGGGGGAATGGGTTTTTTGGGTTGTTCCCGAGGAGAGTACTTTTTTTGAAGCATTTGCCAGTAGTCTTTGGATTCGCCGAGGTGGTCAGCGAGTGCGGTAATGGCCTCTGAAACCGTTCTACAGATGACATACCTGCCATGGCCATACTGGGAAACCAATGACTGGAATGTGTGCTGGTCACTCGACTGGCAACCGGTATCCGACTTGAACTCCAGGCGGAGGTAACCGTACTTTCCATCCCCCGAAGGAATATCGACGTTGACGTCCGATACCCCCCGAGTCATCCCCATGCGGAAACAGTGCAATCTCCGATTTTCCGTGAGCGGGCCGTCGTTGGGAACCGAGTAGACCAATCCCATGCGGGGATCGAAGGTACTTAACCGGCGGATGATTGTGAAGAATCGCCGCTGCGTGTCGGCCTCTCAGCTCCTCACCTTCCCCACTGAGCGTCACAGGCACCGGCAATCCTCTCCCCGTCGTCTTACATCCTCCGCACACCACCACACATAGCATGCTTACCATGAACAAAATACTTACCAATACTACTTTTGCATGTTCTTCGTTTTTCCTTCTTCCCACGGGGCTTCTTTCTGGCCCCCAGTATACTACTTTTCCAATGCTTTATTCTTCGTTTTGTTGCTCCTCTGTTTTACCAATTTCGGGGAAAAAATCTTGGGGATGGGATTTTTGGTCAACATTTTTGAGGGAATATTGAGGGATTGGTTTTTTCTTAGTGTTCAACTTTCCATTTCACCTGCCACTCGCAAGGGCTGTATTCATGGCGGAGAGAGAGGGATTCGAACCCCCGGTACCGTTTGACGGCACTTCGGTTTTCAAGACCGACGCAATAAACCACTCTGCCATCTCTCCATCTTTTGATTGTTTTTGATATTCGATATGGTCCCAAAATGTCGAGTTAAAAATTTTATGGGTGTTTTCGGAAAACAAAACTTTTCGATGAAATTTTCCGAAGAAATAGGATGTTCATGGTCCATCTGTAAATTATTGCCTTCGGAAGGCATGTACAAATAATTCATTTTTAACTCCGCATCAATATTTTAACAGCATTGACGGCTTTAGTGCATAGGATATTCCCGATGTGTAAACGTAGGGTGAAAAATGGCTTCGGTTAGAGGGTTTTTCCCTGGCAGAACCGTGGATTTAATAATTTTAGAAAAATGAAATTGTAAAGGTGGGATTCCGTATAATAGTTGTACAAAACATGTAGAAACAATAGTTACAGAAATAGATGAAAAAAGTATATATCACAACGGCCATAGATTATGCCAACGGAAAGCCTCACATCGGGCATGCCTACGAAAAAATTTTAGCGGACACAATATCTCGCATGTTTCGGTTGCAAAACCTGGATGTGCAATTCATGACAGGATTGGATGAGCACGGGTTAAAGGTAAGTCAATCCGCTGCCAAAGCGGGGGTTCCAGAACAGATTCACTGTGACAGTGTTGCCGAAGACTTCAAAAATCTATGCAAAAAATTAAATATTAAATATGATCGGTATATTCGAACGACGGAAAGCGAACATAAACAGGTTGTCCGCGAGTGTTTACAAAAATTATACGACGATGGGCAAATTTATAGGGCTGATTATTCCGGATTATATAGCAAAACTGCCGAACGGTTTGTCCTTGAAAAGGATAAAGTCGATGGCAAATGGCCGGCAGATTATGGAGAAGTCATCGAAATATCAGAGACGAATTATTTTTTTCGACTCAAGAAGTATCAGCGGTGGTTGATAGATTATATGGAAGCCCATCCGGAATTTATATTCCCCACATTCCGGGCAAAACAGGTCTTGGAATTTCTCAAGGATCCCATAAATGACCTATGTATTTCCCGACCGAAAAATCGGCTATCCTGGGGGATAGAACTGCCCTTCGACTCGGAATATGTAACCTATGTTTGGTTTGATGCTCTCATAAATTATATAACGGGAGCCAATTATTTGGATAAAACATTTGCTAACTATTGGCCAGCAGATTACCACATTATCGGGAAGGATATCCTCGTGCCAGCCCATGCGATCTACTGGCCAATAATGTTACATGCTCTTCACATTGAGTTGCCAAAAACCCTGTTGGTGCACGGCTGGTGGTTAATTTCCGGCGAGAAAATGTCGAAAAGTGCGGGCAATGTTGTAAACCCGTTGGAGTGTATAGAAAAATTTGGAGTGGATGCCTTCCGTTACTATCTAATGCGCGAAATGACCATAGGACAGGATGGTGACTTTTCATTCGGCAGGTTTATGACCCGCTACACAGGGGATTTGGCGAATGATTTGGGGAACTTGCTCAGTCGTCTGCTAAATATGGGACACAGGTACTGCGATGGGACAATAAAAGAAATTATCAAAACCGAAAGCCTCGAAGAGGATCTTCGGAATTTGTGGCAATCGGCAATTCCTGAAATCGTTTCTTTGTACAATGGATTTGCATTCCACTCGGCCCTTGAAAAATTGTTCCTGTGTATAAAAGCGGTCAACGGGTACGTTGAAAATCGTTCACCATGGAAATTGGCAAAGTCGGATGAAGAAGGCGATAAACAGTTAATTGACACAACCATCGCCATATCTGCCGAATGCGTTAGGCTAGCCGCAATTTTGCTATCCCCCGTAATGCCAACAACATCGCAGCAAATATTGTCCGCTCTTGGATGTCCGGCATCTACAAATTGGAACACGGACGCTCGGTTTGGAAATTCGCTCACCGGGAACAAATTGGGGGAACAAATTATCCTTTTCCCTAAAATTGAAGAAGCATGATAGTTCGCCGCGATACACATGTGTTGGAGAAGTGGTGGCAACGTATTTTGGTTTCCATTGTCACTTTTATATTGAGGTTGTATTGGTCAACGCTAGCTATCAAACTAACCGCGGAATGTCAAAAAATGATCGATGAAACCCAGGGGGCGACGGTCTTTGCGTTTTGGCATAACAATTTTTTCGCAGCATATAAATTATATAGATTGCACAGAAAAAAGCATAGCATGTATGCCCTCGTAAGCCCATCCCGCGACGGTGCATGGCTGGCGGAAATATTTAGCCGATTGGACATACGAACGATACGTGGTTCTAGCAATCGGAATGGTTTATTCGCCATGGATAACATATCTGAAAAGTTAATGGAAGGTGCATTCGTTGCCATAACTCCCGATGGCCCCCGTGGACCAGTTTATAAATTCAAAAGAGGGACAGCCATGGTGGCCAAGGCTACGAAAACGAATCTCGTACTAATAGCTATGAAATACAGCCATTACTTTACCTTGCCAACCTGGGATAGGTTTAAAATTCCTTACCCATTTTCAAAAATATGCGTGGATAGCAAAACATTTCCCTACGAAAATTTCGAAAATTTAACCGTTAAGGAACTTTCTACGGTTTTAGAAGATGAACTAATCAACCTTCAGCAAAAAGTAGACTCCAGGAGGCACATCTAGTGGAATTGACATATTAACGTTCACAATTTCTTTGTTTTTTCTTTTTCCCAGGGCCATGGTAGGTCTGCTAATTTCTAAATTGCCAGGAACGGCAACGGATCTTTTCCAAGAAACAACATAGGGTCGAACATTTTTCAGGATTATACGGAATTTGCATCCTGGGGGAAGATAGCATTCTGTACATCTTTTGCTCCATCGCATATCCACTGCCAGGCATCTTCGCGGTATTTTTTGTGAAAATATTTAACATTGTCTCCGAATGCCCTACCGAATGGCCGGTCGAGCAGTAGGGCAAGATT
>JAIRXJ010000038.1 GCA_031268375.1 Puniceicoccales bacterium
ATTTCTTTTATTGCAGCATCGGTGATATTTTGAATATCTTTTTCCACCCGTTTCAAGTCATCTTCGCTGATTACTCCATCTTTTTTGGCTTTTTTGAAAATCTCAATGCTGTCGCGACGAACGGAACGAATCTTAACACGTCCCTCCTCGGCCATGCTATTTGCTACCTTGCTCAATTCTTGCCTGCGCTCCCTACTCATTTCGGGCATGACACAGCGAATAACCATGCCATTCACTATGGGCGTAACCCCCAAATTGGCTGCCAGGATTGCTTTTTCAATTGCTTTGACACTTTCCTTGTCCCAGGGTTGGATTTGTATGGTCTTTACATCCGGGGTTGTTATGGCGGAAATTTCACGCATTTTTGACACGGATCCATATATTTCAACGGATAAATTTTCAACCATCCCGGGAGAAGCTTTCCCCGTGTGCAATGAATTGAATTCTGTTAAAGTGTGTTTTACGGCGATATCCATCGCTGTTTTCGCTTTTTTTACTTCTGCATTTATGTCCATGTCGATTGAAAATCTCTCAAGTGTTTAAAAATTTGAAATCGTAGTACCAACCATTTCTCCCCGGACGGCACGCCCAATATTTTTTAAATCATTTTGGGCATCCACGATGAGTATCGGTATATTATTGTCCATACACAGCGAAAATGCCGTAGAATCCATGACTCGCAGGTGCCGTAGAAGGACTTCTTGAAATGAAATTTTATCAAATTTAACAGCATCGCGGTGATGTTTGGGATCTTTGTCGTAAACGCCATCAACTTTTGTCGCCTTTATAATAACGTCCGCGTACAATTCGTTTGCCCTGAGAGCAGCCGCACTATCCGTTGAAAAAAATGCACTGCCAGTTCCTCCCGCGAGCAATACAATCTTTCCGTCCCCCATGGCCTTTTGGGCATATCTTGGGTAGTATGTCTCGCAGACATTCAACATGGGAAGTGCAGAAAAAACCTCCACCGCCACTTCCAGTTTCCTTAAAAAATCTGCAATTGCCATGGAATTTATTATGGTTGCCAACATGCCCATGTAATCCCCCGTGAGGCGATTATAGCCCCACTTTTCGTTCTCGAACATCCCTCGAAAAATATTACCTCCGCCCATCACAACACCGATTTCCAGTCCCATTTCTTGGAGAATTTTCAATTCCTCGCATAGGGCACGAATGGTATCGGAATTAATGACCGAATCATTGGTTTTATCTTTTAAAATCTCACCACTAAACTTTAAAATTACTCTCTTATATCCCTTCAATGTAGTTTACCTTGTTTCAACGGTAACATCCCCTAGAGAGATCCTCAAAATAGTCAACATAACTTGCACCTATTCCATCACAAATTATCGGATAACCGATGGGAAAATTTAGGCAGAGAAAATATTAAAAGCACAGCATTTATTACCCTAGTCCATATTTGGCCGAAATAATCCGGGGAACAAACAATTTCCCACAGTGGATAGGGATTAATTTTCTAATTGCATTAAATTTTTCAATTCTTTCCATGGAGGCATACAATAAAAGGTAGGAGGCTTCTTGGATTTACACGAAATACAGCAACTGGTAACTTTGGTAAAGGATGCAAATCTTCATGAATTAGAAATCGAGCGGGAGAATATGCGTTTGAGAATTGTCAATCAGGGAGGATGGGAAGCAACCCATGGCCATGTTGTCCAACCGCCAAACAACGCTATCCCAGCCATAGTACGGGAAGATAAGGTATCCCAGATGATGGACTTGGAAGATGATTCCAATTACCACATCATCAAATCGCCCATAGTGGGGACTTTCTACAGCGCCCCATCGCCGGAATCTCAGGATTTTGTATATAAGGATTCTTTCGTCGATATCGAAACCATCGTTTGTATCATAGAAGCCATGAAGGTGATGAATGAAATACAAGCTGAAGTCAAAGGTGTGATTGGGGAAATCTTCGTACAAAATGGACAACCCGTTGAATTTGGACAGCCGCTGTTTAAGGTTAAAAGATCATAGAATATGTTCGAAAAAGTTTTGATAGCAAATCGGGGTGAAATTGCCCTTCGTGTAATTCGGGCATGCAGAGAATTTGGCATAAAAACAGTGGCGATTTATTCGGAGGTTGATGACCAGTCCCTCCATGTTCAGCTGGCAGACGAGGCCGTCTGCATAGGTGATGCCACAAGTATCAACAGCTATCTTAGGGCAGATAGAATTTTCAGTGCAGCGGAAATAACCAATGTGGATGCCATTCACCCCGGCTATGGGTTTTTATCGGAAAATTCTACCTTCGCACAGCAATGCCATGATTGTAACATTACATTCATTGGTCCATCTCCGGAAACCATTGCCTCCATTGGGAACAAATCAATGGCTAAAAGCATTGCCAAAAGCGTACATGTTCCATGCGTACCCGGCAGTGACGGCATAATAGATAACGAAATGGAGGCAAAAAATCTCGCAGACTCCATCGGATATCCAGTGATTATAAAAGCAGCAGCTGGTGGTGGAGGCAAAGGAATGCGGTTGGTTAACAATTCCGTTTCCTTTTGCAAGGAGTACAAAATGGTGCGGTCGGAAGCTGAAAAGGCATTCGGCAACGGATCCGTGTATATAGAAAAATATATCGAAGATCCCCATCACATAGAGTTTCAAATTTTAGCGGATAAACATGGGAAGATAATTCATCTATTCGATCGGGATTGTTCCATCCAGAGGCGTTACCAAAAATTGGTTGAAGAGGCGCCCTCCCCTTTCCTATCGGAAAAATTACGCAACGAAATGGGCAATGCAGCCATTAAAATTGCCAAAAAATGTAACTATCAAAATGCGGGAACCGTCGAATTTTTAGTGGACAAACAGGGTCATTATTATTTCATAGAAATGAATGCTCGCATACAGGTCGAACATGGTGTAACAGAAGAGATGACTGGCATCGATTTGGTCAAGTGGCAGTTAAATATTGCAGCCGGTGAAAAGTTAACCATCGATCAAAAGGACGTTAAGATTAACAAACATGCCATCGAATGTAGAATTAATGCGGAAGATCCCGTCCGAAATTTTGCCCCTTGTCCCGGAGAAATAGCGTTATATTATTCGCCGGGAGGCCATGGTGTTCGCGTTGATTCCCATGTTTATTCTGGATATGTTATTCCGCAGTATTATGATAGTATGGTTGCTAAACTAATAACTTCAGAGCGAACCCGGGAGCTTGCGATAAAAAAAATGTATAGTGCACTGAGTGAATATATGATTCGTGGAGTGAAGACAACAATTCCGTTTGTGAGGGCTGTAATGATGGATAAAGGCTATATTAGTGGCCACTATACCACAAAATTTGTGGACGATTTTTTACGCAGGACTCCCACGGATGCCCTAAACTTTAAAAATTGTTAAAACTATGACTACAGAAAAAAGTGATAAGAAAGAAAAAGAAAAAAATTCTTCGTTCCCCATTCCCATGGTTTCCGACGATTCATCCTGTAACTTGGGCGAAATCAAGATAAACCATTCTGTGATTGCAAATATTGCAACGCTAAGTGCCATACAAACAAAGGGCGTATTGGCCGTCGGCAAACATGGATTTGCGAACGGGATCGCTTCATTTTTTTCGAGCAAAAAATCAACGCTCAATGGGGTTAACATCTCCGAAGATGAATTCGGAAACTATCTGATCGACATTTGTTTAACGTTGAAATTTGGCTGTGAGCTTGCAAAAGTAGCTTCCAATGTTCAACAAAACATAATAGACCATATTACCAAGATGACAATGACGGGTGTTAGCAAGGTAAACGTCGTCATCGATGGTGTTGAAATTTCGGAAACGACGGACAAAAATGAATTTATTGAAGGAGAACTATGAAAGAAATTTTACAAAATTTGAGCACGGAACAATTAAAATGTGCATGCCTATTGGGATGGTGTATGGTCGGCATTGCCATTATTTATGTTTTATATTTACTATGGAGACCAAAGTGGATTTTTATTTCCAAAAGTGACGAAGGGACTGTTTCATTGAGCAAGGACTCCCTAACCAAAATTATCGAATCCCTCGCAAGGGATGTGGGCATCAAAGACAAAATACGTACGAAAATTAAGTGTTGCCGAGGAATCATTTCCATCGACATTTCCGTTCGCATCAGCCGCAGGCAAAATCTAGCAGATATTTCCAGGTCACTGCGTGAAACATTACAGAATGTCCTTATCAACAATATTGGTTTGTCAGCCGTCAAAAAGATTAACATAATAGTTGCCGAATTTCAATCGGAAGGTAGTGCTTGCAAGGGCCTATGCCAGAAAGAACCAGTCAATCGGGAAGTGCTTAACAATTCGAATGACCAAGTGAACAATCTCTGAAAGAAACTTTCCCGATGAAAAGGCAGGAAAATTCTTTTCTGTTTAGTTTATGTGGGGTGTCCGCTCGTGTGCAGGAAGAGGGGTTACCCCCTTTTAGGGTATATGAAAGTATACAGTATGTCCAAAGGAAATGATGATTTGTGTTTCGTAAAATACCATGCTTTGGGTAATGATTATCTATTCTTGGATGCGTCGAGGTTTAAACTGCCGACCATGGCAGGGATTAAAAAAATTTGCCATAGAAATTTCGGAATAGGGTCCGATGGAATTCTTTATGGCACGAAGGTCCGTGGCAATATTTTCAAGGTACAAATAATCAATCCCGATGGAACTACGGCAGAAATAAGTGGCAACGGTGTTAGGATTTTTGCACGTGCAATGTTCGACCTGGGTCAGGTCACTCCTCACAGTGAATTTTTTGTTAAAACTTTTAAAAAAACCGTGACGTGCAATGTTCTTTCAAAGGATCAAATTGAAGTCGATATGGGATGTCCTCTGTTTAAAGATAGCAATATTCCGTATTTCCCCTGTGGTTCATCGACATTTACGGTAAATGACGAAATCTACAGGTATTACCCAGTGTCAATGGGTAACCCTCACTGTGTAATCTTTGTCGATGACCTCTCCTGTGAAAAGGTCAAAACCGCGGGCCCTCTCTTAGAGTGTAACCCGATGTTTCCAGAAAAAACAAACGTGCAATTCGCCAAAATCCTCGACAGGAATACCATAGCCGCAGAAATTTGGGAACGGGGTGCTGGATATACCCTCGCTTCCGGTTCCAGTGCATGTGCAGTATTTGCAGTTGCAAGGAAATTAAACCTCTGCTCAAACAATGTCAAAATCCACATGCCGGGAGGAATTTTACACGTAAAAACTGCCAAATCCGGCAATATAATGCAAAAAGGCCCCGTAAAGCAAATCGCTACATGTAAACTTTTCCAGCGTCAATCCATACATACTTCCCATAACACCCCCTAAAACCTTTCTGCCATCAAAATAAAAAATTTATAAGGGCATTGAACCACACATTGTTTTTATTATAATCTTTCCCGCGATTGACCCATGAATACTTCTCCGCCGCATTGCCTTCGTAGGAAACGCCAACGCTTGCTTCTCCAATGGCTAATTTATAAATTAAGCAAAGGGACATACCGTAATACCAATAATCCCTCCTTCC
>JAIRXJ010000051.1 GCA_031268375.1 Puniceicoccales bacterium
GGGATGAGACCACCCCATCGCTTATCGACTGCACCTCGCTAATAACGGCATCATTTAATGAATAGGTGTCCTGGGATGGTTCTTCGGTAATCACCAAAGTTGACGGCAAGTTTGTCAGCGATGCAGCATGTTGAATGGCATAGGCCTGTGCTTCTTCCACCGAAGAATGTCTTTTGGACACCTTAAATTCCAATGTTGTCTGTTGATTGCCCCGGTCAAATCCCCTTACGGAGATGGCTCTTAGGGCAGATGCGATCTGTACCTGCCTGGAGTTGTTGATTTTTAGATCGTAGGGTTGTTCGTTGACGACGTTCCCTCCGGCCAAAATAATGGTTCCTATTGTAATTTTCATTGTCTATGTAAATTTTAAATGGCATGGCATGCCAAAATACATGGAAAAATAGTTAATGTTATCCTCCCGTGTGACTTTGAAATTTTGCGGCCCCGAAGATAATTCCAGCCGATAGTTTTCATCCAAAAAATTAGGATGCCACATGTGCAAATGCTGCATGACTATTTCGGCCAACGATAGCAAACTCTTGCCCAATTTATTCATTGCGGTATTCTCTATGACTTTTATTTCGATGGTTACGTCATGGAAAACAGGACCTCCAATATGGGCATATGCATGGCTTGGAACGGGAGGCATGAGCAGGATCGCTATGCCGATACCCGTTTTAACATTTGCTTCAATGACAGAGCGCAGGTCGCTCTGCTTGTACGTCAAAATTGGAACATTTCGCAATTCGTTCAAACCGAGTAACTGTTTTTCGATCGCATCCTGTAGCTTTTCAAAAATTCCTTCCGTCTTCATGATTAAAAACCTCCCAAAGATTTTCCAGATGCGTGGTGTGGCCTACGGTGTACAACCTGACATCCAACATTTGAACTAAAATCACCGGTCACCAGGGCATCGTCTGGAACGGATACGGGAACTTCTCCCTGAGCAATGCGCCTTAGGTAATCCTTTGCATCGGTTGCCAAACGAATTTGGTCGGCCGTCAGTTTCAAACCAGGCAAGCGGGTCTGTGCACTTTCCAAAATTAGGTAACATGCAAAACTTTTTAAATCGTGGGGAATTTTCGTCCTATCTGCACTTAGCAAATTACGTCTATTTCCACTGATTTCAGCACGAATGCGGGCCGTAATATCCCCAATGATTTCGTCGATGGGGTTTGTTTGATCATTTGCCATTGCCAGAGTTTTCAAAGCGTTCAGCTGCGTTGAACACAAATAGTCGTAGAGATCGGAAATTTGTATAGTTATCCACATTGCCATAAAATTTTTCATTGAGGGATTAGGAGTATCCGGAAAGATTTTTGAAACCTTTCCGGATATGGGTGTAGGTCTATTATATTGCTGTTATGATGCTGTTACCGTGAGTTTTCTTATGCCTTCTTTTGAGGTCAAAACCACATTGCTATAGTGTTCGACCGTCAAATCCGTAAATTTGCTATGTTCATCCGCATACACACGAAATGTGCTACCGCCGTCGATGGGGGTAACGAACCGTTTAATGTTTGCCGGTTCATCTTTCATGATGTCGTTCCGGGTATAAAACGCATATATCTTGTTACCCAGCAGGTTAGATTTCTCCGCACCGTTTTGGTAGCGGGCACTCATTACCCGTACTTCATCGACGAACAGTTTTTTCGCCAGCTCTTCCGGAGTTAATCCTGCTGCCCGTGTCGCTCCGGCCGTATTTTGGGCATCGTAGGAATCACTTCTCAAGTCCCATGCACCTTCGCCAATGACGATCCTGTTCGGGCGGATACCGGTAATATCTGCTGCTGCTTCTAATTCGGCCCGAATGTGAGAGTCCGGGTTGGCGGAAGACCCCCAGGTGTAGCTGGAAGAGGTGAATTCGGCATTGTCTTCCAATGCTGAAATCGCACGGCGTAATTCATTGCGCAGCAGGCGCTGGAGCAGTAACTGGACATAGCGTTCCCTCCAGTCATCTCCCGCCACATCGTCGTGATCAACCCTAACCGTCAAGCCCTTATTGTAGGTTCGAGATGTTATGGAAGTTCCGACGAATTCCACACGTTTGAAAGATGCCCCAATGGATCGGATGTCATCGGTCTCAGACAAAAAGCATTGTTCATTGTTTGAGAGCTTGAATTCGAAACGTTTTGCTACGGGGATGACCGGCGCGATGAAATTCAGCAATTCTTCTATCTGTTCCGAATCTTTCCAGCCTACTGTAAATGCGGTTAGGGGTTCCGAATATGTCGACGCGGTGAATCTCGCCTCATTGGCTGCACAAACTGTGCCACATTCCTGAAAACCATCATCTTTTGGTAAAATTTCTATGTTCATAGGATCCTTTTGGTTAAATTTTAGCTACCTTTGACTACGTGTTGTTGGGGTACACAGCTCATAAATTCTATGACTTGACCATCCGCCGTTGCTGGCGTTAGTGCAATACCTATCATCGTACAAATTTGATCATTCCCCGTCGGCGCTGGCAGAGGTTTTACTTTCCCATTTTCCGCCGGAACAACGATTGAGCCTGCCGTAATTTCTGTGCTAGCCACCGCTTGCAGTGTGTTGGGAGACCCAAGCAATGCGACGTTAACAATTTCTTTGGGCCATCCTGAGGTAGGATCTGCCGCCTCATCGGTAATAATCCCAATTGGCAAATCGGATGAGCCACACAGGGCAACATCAGTCTTTTGTGTTCCGAATTTACCGAGGAGGTACTTGGTTGGGATGGCTTCTTCTGCCTGCTTGGTAACATTGCAAGCATGGGTCCCAATGGTAGAATTTGATAGTATTAGTTGTGTCATAATTTCCTAGTTAAGGTTAAAAGTTTTTATTGAACAATGCGGGATTGTTGCGTTTGACCGCATTCCACGCATCATTGTATTTCTCTGAAAATTTTTGCATGCGTTCGAAGACAAGTGCCAAAATCCTTTCACAGTTTGATTTATTAAAAATTGAGCGTTTCAAATCTTCTGTCTGCGAAACCGTGTGGAGAACTATCTGGGACGGTAAAATTAAAACGTTTTCATCCACGGAATCCGTTACATGCTGTCCAGGCTGCTCTTCTTCACCTTCCGGAGGGGTATTTTCGGAGTCGATGGCCTGGCAATTTTCCTGGCCATCAATTTCAAAGCTTTTCATGCCGTCATCGCCCGATGATGCCATTCGATCATCAATTTTTTCAACCTTTGACACGTGATCGCATCTGATATTTGGATGGTTGGTTAATCCGACCGACAATAGGCGTTTGGGAGACAACTTACCGTCCCGGGTTGGAGTTGTCAACCACCGCGGAGACAGATGCCTGAGGATGCCATTTTTAAACAATTCTTGGCCCATATCCGTCCATTTTATCAGAATCCACAGGGCATTATCTTCCACTTTCATATTTTCTATGCGCCCATAGACCCTATGGTTTTTCGATCCAAATTCCGGATCATCCGGGTGGCCGATAAAGATCGGAATCCCTTGAAATTTGCGCATTAGGCGACCCCGCAGGGAATGGAAGGAATCAACAATTCTTTCGGCGGATTGGACATCAAATAGTTGTGTCCCTTTGGGATGGGTATATTCGCCACAATTTACTAATTTTAACCATTCAACGTGCATCATTGCCTCCTTCGATTTCGCCATTGTTTTTGGATTTCGCCATGGAAGTTAGCATCTGCTCACCCGCATTTGGCGTTGCCAGGTTAAACCTTTCCCGAATATCATTTATCGAGATTGGAACTCCCATTTTGTATAACTCCCGATACAAATTCAGCTCATCGGCCACGTTTCGTTTAACATTTGGGATAAACTTTATGTATGCCCTTACCGGAACATCGCCGAACAGATATTTTATGACAAATCTGTCGACCTGGGCATTGAGGACCTCCGAAATCATTCCTGCGTCATCCTCTTCCAAAATCGCCGTTTCATCGGACTGTAGGGATGCACCCGCTCCGCTTTCCCTCGATAGCGTTGCCAGGTCGGAACCTCTCCAGAGTGCAGAAATCGCCCGATCCATCCTATCGATTAATTTTGGATAGGGCAATTCTCCCTTTGTCGACAAGTCTATCGCTTCGATGTCGGTACCCTTTGACATCAAGGCATTAAATTCAGCCCCAAAATCTTCTACGGCATCGCGGGCAGCTTCCCATTGTTCCGTATTTGGAGCTGCATCGGTAACACCTTTTACCCCCGGCATACCATTCCGTTCACAATAAACCAGCCAGTCGCGCAACGGCAGATGTTTGAACAGGTACGCAATGGAGCATGCTTCCATCAGACCATCCCCCGTTGTTACCAGCCATGCTCCCGCTTCCAAGGGAATGCCGGATGTGGCACCTTCGTTCGTCAGAAACTTCAATTTGCCATCGTGATTTTCAAAAAACCACAGTGGAACAAACCGGAACGTGGCTGTTAGCAACGTCGAAGGCGCCATGGGTTTCAGTTTTGGAGAATCTTTTTCCGATGCCAAAATTTCATGGGGTTCGAAAATTATTTCGTGGATGGCATATTTTTTCCCAACGGCATCCATCATTTGGCGAACCAATAGGGATATCCCTCCGAACTCATTGCCATCGCACGCGTTTGTTGCCGACAAATTGTTATAAAAATATTCCAGTGCGATTTTCTGTTCCTTAGCTAGTTCAGAATCGTCGATCGATAGAATTTCCCAGTGCAGCCGGGCGACCGATTTCTTTCTCTTACTCGCCACTCCCTGAATAACATCATCCCTACGTTCAATGGCATCCCATGTTAGGGCAGCGGCTTTCAAATACCCTGCGGAAAAAGCATCCAACATCTGTGACAGTGAATCCGGTGTCAGAGTTTTGATTGGATTAAACCGAGCCCGCATGGAATTTTTTACGCGAATTTCTGAAATTTGTGATACCGTTTTCATAAAAATTCTTCTCTCCTTGTTTTTCGTTCAACTCTTTCGAAATATGGTGCCGATTGATGCTTACAGGTGTTTGCGGCGTGTATGGCCAATGCCAATGCCCAAAACCCATCGGCATGTCCATTTTTTCCCCTATCTCCCGCAAACCTGATATTTCCTGCGAATGTCGTTTCTCGCCTGACGGACCTCAGGTCTGCTCTAATAAAATCATCGCTGGGAATTCTTATTAATTTTTTCTCAAATATTTCCCGCAGCTGATAGGCTAATTCTTCCTTCGTCCTATTTGTGAACGTCACCCCTTCCACGCGATATTTCCAAAAATTTTCGCTGGCACGTTCGAAAAACTGGCGTCCAATCCCGGTTTGATCGATGCATACCCTCTTCAGATTTTTTATTTCAAAGAATTTTTGTAGTCTTTTTTCTTGCTCGGCGAATGGGGCATTTTGCATGGTCAAAACTTTTCTTGTGCATAGGATATCGTCTTGTTTTTCGAGTAACCAAAATACCGTCAAATCGTGACTGCGAGCGACATCGATTCCAAGGAAGCAATCGCCGATCTCCCTGGAAAAATCGTGCAATTCCCAGGAATTTTGTTCATCGGATTGATATTCGCAGGCGGATACCATGTCACTTGCTATGAATGCCGAACGGTCATCGGCTGGAACACACATGTATTCCTGTAAAAACGATTCGTCGTCGGGACAAGAATTTCTCACGGCATCGAAATATTCCGAATCCGACATTTGGGCCCGTTCATCGGATGCGGGCAGTCGCACCTTCAACTTGTCCAGGAAACCATGTTCGAGTGCATCCTGCAGTGTTACCCGGTGATAGGAAAAGTTCTTCCGATTCTCTCCCTCGCGTATTTCACAAATCAATTTGTTGAAAAAATTGTTCGATCCCCGATGGGTCGATAGGATTTCCAATTGTCCACCCCAGGTGATCCCCGGTATGGCGATTGTATACAAATTTTTCTGGTCGCCGTGCAACGCAAATTCATCCAGTACCCGCGAACCTCTTTTCCCAGCCTGTGCGTTGATATTTGAGGACAACGAATTGATGGATGTGCCATTGGAAAATCCTAGGGCCGCTGAAGAACCAGTTCTATCTTCCATAACCTGCCTATGGCCGAAAAAATCACAGGCTGGCGACAGAATTTTAGCAAACTTTTTGCAATCGTCTATAAACAGTTTTGCCTGCAGCTCATCCCGGGATGTTATCCAGGAATCATAATGGTTCTGCCTAGAAACGTGCCGTCTAACGGTACCGTATGCCGTTGCCAACGTCATCCCAATTTGGCGTGATTTTTCCAAAATTTTCAGCCGTGAATTGTCTAGAATCCAATTGATCTGGTATGGTAGGAAAAAGCTCTGTGCCGTTGCTTTCATAGTAATTGCAATTGTTCCTCCACAGTTTTAACAATGTCGCTCGGTAATCTACCCTTTTGCAAATTTTCCCGCATGGCTTGTAATTTCTGTCTTTCTTCGTTGAGGTCATCAGATTTTAGCCGTGCAATTTTCTTAAATTCGATATCCTGAATTTTTTGGTGGCTCGCCGACAATTTCTGTATGACGCAGGAAATATCCTTGAGCTCTCCAACGGAACCCTCATTGCTCCCACAGATGGAGTCGAATAACATTTCCCAGGCGCGGGAAAGTGATGCCATTGCAGTTTCCGTAGGCAATTCAAAATCGGCAAGAATTTCCGATGTGCGCGCCTTGGCGAATTTTATCTGTGCAAGATGATTTTTAAAACTGTCACTTTCGCCATCCATTATTCATCCGCGTCAAAATTTTTAAATGGACCGTTATCCACTAGCCCATACCTATCACCGAACCCACATTCGCTGATTTTTACAATACTTCCAGAATCCACCAAACTAGATATGTTGGCGATAACGTGTTCCTTCGGGCAATTTTTACAGGAACAAGAAATTCCATGGAAAATTATATCAAAGGGTAAGCTGGCAGGAGATGCTGCAACTAGTTGCAGCGCTATCAAATTTCGAATATTTGAATGGTATAGGTCCGATTCGCTACCCCCGCCGACCATCTCAAAATTATCGAACCTTTCCGTTTCTAATAAGTACTCGTTTGTTTTCGCCATACAATCTATGGACACAAGTATATTCCATATTCTAAAATTGAGAAGCGGTAGGTTGTTTAGGTTTGTTACAAAGATTTATTTTGATTCATTGTAATATTTTTACCAAAAGTATCCGTGGCCGATCGGTGGGTTAAAATTCTGCAAACATCAAATTTTGACATTTTTAAGGAAAGTTTTTATATGATCCCAATGACGGTTCATCCCATATATCGCATTGTCATATTCATTGCCAAAATGATGTTTAGCGAGTTGTTTGACGGTGACATCTACGGATATGAGAACATTCCCAGATATGGACCATGCCTATTGGCATGCAATCATTTGAGCTATTTTGATCCACCATTTATTGGTAGTGCAGTGCCCGGCCGAGAAGTTTTTTCATTGGCTCGCAGTTCGCTGTTTAGCACAAAATTTCGCCATTGGCTATTCAGCAACATGAATTGCATACCGCTCGACAGAAAGAGTGGAGATGTTATGGCCATAAAGACCGCCCTGCACCTGCTAAAAAATGGAAAATGTGTGATGATTTACCCGGAGGGGACTCGATCGGCGGACGGTTCCATTGGCGAACCGCTGGCAGGAATAGGAATGCTAGCGTGCAAAATGGAAGTTCCCGTAATTCCATGTAGAATTTTCGGCACCTTCGAAGTCATGAACCGCAATGCCAAGTTTTTTGATTGGAATCAAAAGGCTACCATAGTATTTGGGCAGCCTATTTTACCCAAAGACTATATCATAGCACCCGATTCTCGCGAGAAATACAAACTGACGGCTACGTACATAATGAATATTGTTCAAAATTTGCAAATCCCAGAGGTGGACATCTCCTAAACCTCCCTTCTAGAAAATTTATGGCAAATATTTGAGCATTTCGAGGAAAATTTCTCGGCTTATCCAGGCATCCGTTGCGGCGTATAAAATTTGTTGTGGGGTTAAAACTTTCTGTGTCCAATCGGTCAATTGTGACTTTTTCGAAATCCTAATGCGGAGGAAAATGGCGGCTAAATTTCTTAGCCCCGTGTGGACTATTTTAAGCCGCTTACTAAACATACCAAGGTCATAAAAACCCTGGGCCTTGAATTTTTCTATTTTAAAAAGGTTTTTAACATCATGGTCGATTGACGCTCCAACTTTGAGGATATCTTTATTTTCTAAAATAGGGTTCAGGGGTGCAAGGCCTCCAATTTTTTCTAGTTTAAATAGATAAACCTTCTCCGATGTGGCAATTTGTATCAGGGAAGGAGCATAGGACTCGCCCTTTGAAAATGCCGGTTTGCTTTCGATATCAAATCCCAAAAATTTCTCGGATAGTATCTCACCGATTGCCAATTTAGCCGCGTCAACATCCTCTATGAGGACAATTTCTCCACTAAAAACTTTCAACGGCATCCTGGAGATTTGTTTTGGTGTTATGTGCTTTTGTAAAACCATTCTTTTAAAATATTTTAAAATTTGACCCATTAAACTTCTATGAATTTCATACATATACTATCGCCTGGAGAAAGATGACACAAAATAATTCCTTTGTCAATAGCTAAAGGCTAAAGCTTTTGTTGTTATTTTTTTACACCTAACCATTGGCGTAAATATTTAACCAAGTGAAATTATCGCAATATAATTTTTTCGTCTATGGGAATTTGCTTTTTGAACCACGTTTTTTGCTTTTTGACTAATTTTAAAGTATTTTGCGAAATTTCATCGATCAAGGTATCTTCGGTCATACTACTCCTGATCCAGTTTATTGTTTCGCGATATCCTATCGCATTTTTTACACTATCACCCAGCTGGTCATAGTTGGACAGTAAAAATTTTACCTCATCGATTAGTCCCCCGTGTAACATTTTTTTTGTCCGTTCCCATATGCGCAGTTTTAGATCTTCCCGATCCCTTTCTAACAGGATCGTATGTTTTTGATATTTGAATGGGGAATCCAAGGATGCGAAATTGCTTTGCACCTCATCGAATGTCCTGCCACACGCTAGACATCTTTTTAGGGCTGCCATTACCCGCCTTGGGTTTTTTATATCAATGGGCGGGCATATCCCACCGTTAGCTGAAATTAGCATTGGGACTAGCCCGTCAAGGCCAGACTTGGCATAGACAGAGTCAACCAAATCGCTAACATTTCGTGGAATTTTTATGCCATCGACGACGGGGTGATAAAAGGATTTTAAGTAAAATCCAGAACCTCCCACCACCACCACATTTTTTCTAGAAGAAACTATGGAGTCAATTGCCCTTTGGGCTGCTTCGACGAACATTGAAACATCAAATTTCTCAGATGGTTCCACCAAATCCATGCAATGATGCTCAATGCCCTTCCTATCCACCAGCTTTGGTTTTGCTGTCCCAATGTCCATATGTTTGTATACCAGCAAGGAATCGCATGATACAATTTCCGCATTATTTTCCATCGCAAAGTTTATCGCATAATCCGTCTTTCCAACGGCTGTACATCCGGTGATGACATATAATTTACCATCCATAGATATCAAAAGTCCAACAATTTTAAATGCCAATCGAACTGGATGTGATCTTCACGTTTTACATGTGTTCGTGTGGTGATTCCTACGTTGACTAACCACGAATTCCACAGCGTACTGGACAAGCTAAATCTTTGCTGTGAAAATTTATGAATCCTTGCATTGTATCGGGATTCAATCGTAATAGATGTTTGGGATGATAGATTGAAAGTAAAAAATAATCCATACTGCTCGGTCGATTTTTGAGAGTTCGCCCCATCAAGCTTCAAATAATTGGTAGAAAATGCTAGTTCCCAAAAATTGGCATCTTTTATGACGGTTGTGGTCTTCAGTTCGTACAAATGTAATTTTGTTGGGTCAACCCTGCTGTGGATGTCGAAATTAAACCATGATGTCGGATACATGCCAACCATTAGATGGGTATCGGGGAATTTTTTTTGGTAAGCCTGTCTGAAGTTGTCGTAATTTCTGGCAAAGAGTATGTCCTGAAACACATCCATTCGCATCAACTGTTTGGGGATATAGGATCCCGATTGGGTATACAGGCTATTTTTTATGCCCAATCGCAGCATATTTTGCCGCTGTATGTCATCCACATTGCGCATATCATCCAAATCTATGGGAGGAATTTCCGTACTAAAACATTCTCCATGGAATTTTGGAATCCTAGTGCTCCCATTGCCCGATGGAATCACCCGATACTGTATGGTTGGGGTGATGACATGTTTTAATCCATTTATGCCGAAAGTTTCGCTAGCATAGTCGGATTGTCCGGTGATTTTCATGTCAATGTCAAACCCACCTTGCACGATGCCCTTTCCGTATGTTTTTCCATCAATATTGCGGTCGTATATCAGTGCCCGCGTGCCAAAAATCGGTTTTATTGTGAGAAAATTTTTATATCCCAATGGCAAAGATATGCCATAGTAAATATCCGCCCGGGAAATACCCGTGATGCCGTACAAATCCTTATTACGGTTGTGTAACCTAACGGCACCCAGGTGGGCATTGTGTATTAGCTTTGTGCCAAGCAATTTGGTTGGCAAATAGGCAATGCGCAATTCCGGTATTTGTTGCGTGGTATTATAAAAAGTATTTGGCTCAAACTGTCCGAAGGCTGAAGCGATATAATTTTGTCCTCGATAGGACATTTCGACAAATGATTCCGGTTGCTGATTACGGTCATACCAAGCTTTTCTAAAATCCCGTTCGACCTCGGAATCGCTCAATGCTGTAGTCCTTGCGATTATATCAATTTGATCATCGTGGTGCTGCCTATGGGCAAACTCCAAAAAGTATCTATTGCGAGGAATGGGTTTATTTTTTATGTCAAAACCTTTTCGTTCCTCATTTACCCCGTCTTGGATAAACCCGAATTTGACTTCGGAAGATATTTGATTTTTCTCCGACCCACTGTCGATTTTCAATGCAGGACCGAACAATATTCCTCGTTTTGCATAGAAATCCAAAAGCCCACCTAGCTTCAACCCTTTGTTTATTCCAAAATAAAAATTGTTTTGCAGATATGCCCCATTGGTATGATTCAATCCATAATTTTGTTCCAAGTAAAACGGATGCGACGAAAGGTCTATTTCTGCACTAGGCAAGTACAATATCGTAGCTGATCCAATTTTAAACTTTGTACCCTTTGCCTTGATGGATTCTTCATTCGTTATTTCGAAGCTTTTTACAAATACCGATGAAACAAATGTCCGATCCACGGGGCCATGAAATATTTCCGTGTTGATACCGGTTTGCACCTCATTGACCGTATCCAAATCGATATCTTCGATGTGGAAATAGTAGTCGTGAACCTTCACTTTACTGTTATTGGCGTGTATTAAATCCGAATTAATATCGTATAAAATACGATCTGCTACTATGTAAACTTTTCCGTTGTCAATTTTTACATTCCCCGTGGCAATTGCCATCGCCTGTTCCTTCTGGAACGTTATTTCATCGGACTGGATGATAAAATTCCTCACCTCAATTCTCGCATCCCCTCCGACAACAAGCTCTCCTTTATCAGCAATGTATTCTATCGGCTTATTCGAACTTACTTCAATCTCACCGTAGACAATACTGTAAACAATTAGCAATAGGATCGTTAAAAATTTTTTCGACACATTGACCAATAACATGTATAATCTTTGGTGCCATGAAAATAAAAATCTTTTCTCTTAACCATCGATTATGTAAAAATCAGGCCATACCTATTCATACCAACCTCAAAAGCAACTATGCGGCAGCCCGACAGAGGACTAGTTTGACATTTCAAAGGCGGTGATTTTTACGATATCCACGCCTATCATTTGTCTCTGAACAGGGTTTGCAAAGCCTGGGATCCCTTATCTCCGACTTTAGACGCAACATCGAGAACGACCGACATCTGCATTACTTCATATTGTATGCGCATCAAATCTTGCTGCGATAAATCCGGTTTTTGAGCCAGTTCCGCTGCCACGTTTGCCATGTGGTCTAGCTGCTGCTTAACCGAAGACATAAAGTCGGAAACCCGGCTCTGATATTCTGTCCCGGAAGATTGGACTACTTTATCTTCCAACCTATACACGACGTTTGGCATTGACTGCCTAACATCCCTAATGGAATTGGCAAGATCGGGACTGATATCACTTAAAGCATTTGCAGTTTGATCCAGACGGTTGGTTACAGAATTAATATTTACGTTAGCACCATTCAACGCAGCATTAAATTTTGACACATCGCCCTGGTTGGCACCTATGGACAATGAATCGGATAATTTCTGAGGATCCATCTGATCCTCCGCCATGATTTTCTCTACTTGTGCCCGTAATTTTTCATCGACTATAGCTACTTGATCCATGAATTTAAACCTTAGCTTTTTATTAAAAAAGTCAAGGTTTTTTACAATCAAAAATGAGACTTTGTCTTGAAACCGGGAGTACTAAATTGGGTCAAAACGTGTTTCACAAACAGTTTGCGGGGAATAAAATAGTTTTTAAAAATTTTCACATTATTCATCGTCTGTGACAAAATTTTCAAAACCCGGGCCCTCCGATTGCAATTCATTGTCAAAAAAACCATGCAACTGGCGAATTCTTGTCGGGTGTCTCATTTTCCTCAAAGCTTTTGCTTCTATCTGCCGAATTCTTTCACGGGTAACATTAAACACTTGCCCTACCTCTTCCAAGGTCCTACTATACCCATCCCTCAATCCGAAACGTAGCATCAAAACCTCCCGTTCCCGTTGGGTTAAACTACCCAAGACACTGCCTATTTTTTCACGAAGCAAGCTGAAGGCTGTCATATCATACGGATTTTCAGCATTTTTGTCTTCAATAAAATCTCCAAAACTGGAATCTTCTCCATCGCCAACAGGATTTTGTAGGGAAATTGGTTGCTGAGCCATCTTCATTATGGCTTGTACTCGATCGATGGGCATTTTGATTTCCTTTGCCACATCTTCTGCCGTTGGAGAATGGCCTAGTTCCTGTGTCAATTGTTTCTGCACCTGCATGACCCGATTCAACGAGTCTATCATGTGCACAGGAATGCGAATGGTTCTAGCCTGATCCGCGATCGAACGCGTGATGGCCTGGCGTATCCACCAGGTGGCATAGGTTGAAAATTTATATCCCCGGCGATATTCAAATTTTTCAACGGCTTTCATAAGTCCCATATTGCCTTCTTGGATGGAATCCAGAAAGGATAGTCCGCGATTGGTATATTTTTTTGCAATGCTAATGACAAGGCGGAGATTGGCTTCCACCATTGCCCGTTTTGCCTTATAGGCTTCGCCCATGTGAAACTTGAATGCTTTTACAATCTCAACCAAACGTTTGGGGTCGACCTCATGCTTGATCTCAAACTTTTTTAAGGCCTTATTGATTCTATCAATTGTTTCTGCCTGCGCCTTGTCTCCATTTGTCAGAGCCTTATTGGCCCGTTCCAAATCAGCATATAGTTGATTGATTTGGCGAACATCTGGATGTAGTTTTACCAGTGGTTCTTCGAAAATTTTCATTTTGAAACAAAAACGTTTCAAGACGGTTTTTAGTTGCGTTTGAAATTGTTTCAGCCGTGCCTCGATGGGTTTGATTTTTCCTTCATCCGCCGTTTCCTTGGCTTCCTGATATGCTTTCCAAGATTCTTTTACCTTTACAAACAACATTTTGCTATCCTGTACGGCACGGGCTAGCATTGAGTAATAGGCCTCCCGACTCTCTATTTTTTTATCGAGAACTATGCGATCAAATCGTTCTTCCCGGCAGAGTAATTTTTCTGCCAAATCAATTTGAAATTCTGCCGTTAGATGAACAGAAAACAATTCATCCTGTGCACGCAATTCTTCCCTCTCAATTGTTTTGGAAATAGCCACCTCTTCGGTACGCGTAAGCAATGGGACCTGCCCCATCTGGCGGAGATACATGCGGACAGGATCCTCAATATTCTCCCCGGATGGCGAAACAGGCTCTGCCATTTCTTCTTCGACTTTACTCCGATACTGTTCGGCCTCCTCAGCATCCAAAATCTCAATGTTGAGATTTTCCAAAATATTGATGATATTTTCAGCTTCTTTTGGATTAGCTAGAGCTCCTGGCAGTGCTTCGTTGATATCTTGCAAAGACACATACCCTCTTTGCCGTGCCAATCGTATGAGAGATTGTATTCTTGCATTGGCATCTGCTGCCGGCCCGACTTCAGGATTGTTTTTCTCGTGTTTTGTCATTATTTTCTACAATTAAACAATTTGTGGTGGGTGCTTTAACATTTTACGCAAATTTAGTCTGCATTCTTGTAAGGTTCTCATACTATCACTTTCGTCAAGAGAAATTTTCCGAAAACCGTCATTAACTTTATTAATTTCTTCCCCGATGAAATTTGAATGGAGTTTGCGCAGACATAGATTTGCAATGGCTAAATGGTCACATTCTTCGTCGAAATCAGCCAACGAAAAATATATCAAGTTCTTTTCATCATCCGAAAATAATGGCGACCCTTCCAATTTAGCAATCCCCTCCCACATATATTCTTTAATTTCATTTAGGATTTTTAGCAATACTTTTCCTTCGCGGGATGTTAAATTTTGCAAAAAAGGTTGCTCGTAGAAATCCAACATTTGTTTCGCTATTCTATCATTTGACAAAATTGTTGCCAACAATTGGCTTTCAGCGGTGGATAATTTTTTATATGGCATTTCCACTGTCTTATCTACGACAACCTTCGAGTCTTTAGCAAAAGGCTTTTTCTGCAAAAATGACTTGAAATCTTGAAAAATCGCATGTCTATCAAGGTTTGCTACCATTGATAGCTCATCCAGGTATGATTTTTGAACGATGGAAGATTCGGCAACGGAAATTATTTCGTAGATCCTTCTAAGCACTTCCACCTTTTCTTGTGCCGTAATATTTTTGTTAACCAACCACCGGTTTGCCAAGAATTCTATCCCTGTTATGCCAGACCGCCGTAGCCTTTGGAACCTATTTTCAAAATCCTCACAAAAATAACTGTCCGGGTCCTGCCCTTCCGGTAGGATGAAAAATTTTACATCAAGGCCAGCTGCCATTACCATTGCCAACAAACGTTCCGCCGCCTTTAACCCTGCATTATCACCATCAAGCATACAATTCAAGTGTACGCTATACCGCCGCAAGGTGATCAATTGGGCATCCGTAACAGCCGTACCCTGGGGAGCAATGGCGGTGTCGATGCCATTGTCCCAGCAACGCATGGCATCGAATTGCCCTTCGACCATCCAAAAAGCACCGTTTGGTTCTAGGTACTGCCGTGCCCTGTCGAGTCCAAATAGTATGCTTCCCTTTTGGAAAATTTCCGTTGCTGGAGAATTTATATACTTAGCATCGGCAAAATTATTTTGCTGTCCCATACCATCTACAAATCTCGCCGAGAACCCAATAATTTTTCCTTGGGTATTTCGGATGGGGATTGTTAGTCGTGAATTAAATCGCCCCATAAACCTACGGGGATCGGTTTCATTTTCCTTGGCATAGAAAATTCCACTAGCTTTTATGGCATCCAAAGAATAGCCAGCCTGGAGTATTTTTTCTATCAGCGCCCTATCATCATTTCCTGCGAAACCTATGCCATTTTCCCTCGCCACATCCAGGGAGAACTTCCTGTTTCCCACCCAATACCGTCGAATTTTTTCTCCACAAACATTATTGGCATGGAAATTTTTCACAAAAAAATCGCACACCAATTCATGCAATTCGAACAGTGTTTTTTTCGCATATGGCTTTATTTCAAAAGTTGCCGATTTTTCAAATTCTAGCGGAATATTAAACCGTTCGGCTATCATTTCAACGGCATCGGCAAATGATACATTCTCCTTTAGCTGTACGAATCGAAAAATATCACCTGCATTGCCAGAACTGAAACATCGGAACATCTTTTTTGCTGGCATGACGAAAAATGATGGTGTCTTTTCCTGATTAAAAGGGCTCAAGCCACGCCAGTTAACCCCACATCGTTTCAGCGTAACGTATGGCGACACAACATCATAAATATCAACAGAATTTTTGATCTTATCTAGGCAATCGCGTGTTATCATTCCCCGGAGAGTAAATGTTCCATACCTCTAATTACAAAAAAATTCCCAGGAAAGGATAAAAACATCCTTTTCCGTTGCTTTCTAATCTTAGCCTCAAGGATAAAGCGTAGCCATTTTCCTCTAAACCAAGACTTTCTTGCCATCCTCCTATTTATTTTTTCAACCCACATGGTCAAGAACTTTTTGGGAAGATATAAGTATTGGTCCTAGGATGCACCATCCGGCTCACTGGTCTGCGGTGCTTCATCGATTTGCGGTGCTTCATCGATTTGCGGTACTTCATCGATTTGCGGTACTTCATCGATTTGCGGTACTTCATCGATTTGCGGTGCTTCATCGATTTGTGGTACTTCATCGATTTGCGGTGCTTCATCGATTTGCGGTATTATAGCATTATTCGTTTTTCTTCTCCGATATGCTATAAATATTAGTGTGGGTATCGCAATGGTGGCAACCACAGCCGCGGTTGCAATAACAGGATGAGCAACTGCCAGTGCCCATGCAGATTTTCCCAGCACAATTACTTTATTCAACAGAGATCCAGTAACACCCGCTGCTTCTCCGGCACCTGCTGCCGCACTTCCGGCACCCGCCGCTGCTTCTCCGGCACCCGTTGTCGCAGCTCCGGCACCTGCCGCTGCCGCACTTCCGGCACCCGCCACTGCTTCTCCGGCACCCACTGCTGCACCTCCGGTACTCGCTGCTACACCTCCGATACCTGCCGCACTTCCGGCACCCGTTGTCGCAGCTCCGGTACTCGCCGCTACACTTCCGACACTTGCTGCCGCACTTCCGGCACCCGCCACTGCTTCTCCGGCACCCGCCACTGCTTCTCCGGCACCCGCTACCACTGCACTAGTATTTAGAGCTTTTATGCTCAATGATCCTGATTGGAGGCTTACTTCGCTGATTGTTCCTTCGAAGGGCACCAATGCGGTGCTTGTAGCTCCA
>JAIRXJ010000006.1 GCA_031268375.1 Puniceicoccales bacterium
GATGGAGCAACCCCAGAGCATCTTTCCCAAAGCCAACCTTTCTTTATGAGCCTGAGCCTAGGGGTTTTGCTTGATTATTTTTTGTAAATTTTCTATGGTACGCTTTATGGAAACGTCATGTTCCATCGCACTTTCAACGGTTTTGCACGCATGGATAACCGTACCGTGATCCCTCCCTCCAAATTCACCTCCGATGTCCACCAACGAACGGTTTGTCATCAGCCTGCACAGGTACATCGCAATTTGTCTGGGAAATGCAATACTGGCCGGTCGCTTTTTCCCCGTAATATCGTCGAGGGATAATTTGTAGTGGGCACAAACTTTTCGTTGGACCGTTTCTATGGTGATCTCGATGGCTTTTTCTTCGAAAAACAAGTCATGCAGAATATGTTCTACCAATTCGGAATTAATTGGGGCTTTGGTAATTGAAAGGTAACTGGCAATTCTATTCAAAGCTCCCTCTAGCTTTCGCACATTGCTTGAAACCCTGTTGGCCAATGTCTCAATTATATCATGGGAAAGCTCAAGGTGCATGGCGGTCGCTTTCTTATCAAGAATTGCAATCCTGGTTTCCAAATCCGGTGCTTGAATATCCGCCACTAATCCCCACTGGAACCGGGAAACCAATCGATTTTCTAGCCTGGCTATTTCGGATGCTGGACGATCGCTGCTCAGAATAATTTGCTTTTGTGCTTCAAATAATTCGTTAAAAGTATGGAAAAATTCTTCCTGTATGCGTTCTTTCCCCGATAGAAAATGCACATCGTCGATCAATAAAACGTCCACGTAGCGATACTTTTTCCTAAACGCGCCTAGATTATTTTTTTGCAGTTCGAAAATGAATTCGTTGGTAAATTTTTCTGTGGACGTATAGACCACATTTATCTTTTTATACTTGTTCAAAACACTATGTGCCACCGCTTGCATCAGATGGGTTTTCCCGAGACCTGTGTCCCCATATAGAAACAGCGGATTGTAAGCACGCCCAGGAGTATTGACAACAGCCGTACAAGCCGCATGAGCCATTTGATTTCCAGATCCTACGACGAAATTTTCGAATGTATTTTGTTTGTTGAGTGTAATGGCCGTTGTCCCATTGCTTTGAACACCCGACATATTTTTTTTCTGTTTTTGAGACGCGCTGGAAATTTCTTGGGGAGTTTGCAGTTCTTTATCCTGCACACGAAATAAAATTTTCATGTTACGCCCTGCTTCTTGGCATAAATTTTTTGCCATTATATCTAGGTAATTTTCCTGTAACCAAATGGCGGTGAAATCATTCATTACCCCAAAAACAATAGCATTTGGTGTTTCTTCGACCACATACAATGGCTCGAACCACGAACGAAAAACGTCATGGGGAAATACTTCCCTGAGATTATCGCGAACAACTCTCCAGAGTGTAGAATTTGTGGTAAGATTTGCGTTCATATATTGGGAAGCGGTTAAAAGTTGTTCACAAAGTTATGGGCATAAATTTTAGCCCTCTGTTAAAAATTTTTCTAGGAAAAGCAAAATTAATTTTTGACATATTTTTGTCTAGGTTTAGAATTAAATCCCTTTGTTTGTGCCGATCTAATCGGCAAAGTTTGCGAACCAATTCCCAATAAAATTTAAACATCGCTGCTATGATTCGCCTGGACGAAAGAAAATCAAGAAGAAGAAATTAACAAGTTATTCACATTACAATGTGGACAATGCCTAGAAACTTTTAGTGAAGAGATCGTCATAAAATAATCTTAACTTTATTCCACCTTGAAAAAATTTTTCGTAGAAATTTTTAGGAAGATTTTCCATATTTTGATTAATCCAAAAACTTTAGATTGCCGTTGAAAAATTTTTTCCTAAGGGTATTGTTCAATCCATGAGTAAGGAATTCGGGCAACAGTTTGTCGAGGCTAGAAATGCACGGGGCATTACATTGGAAAAGGCCTCCGAAGAAACGAAAATTAAATTGGAATATCTCGCCGGTATAGAAAGCGAAGAATATGATTTCAATTTGCCTGACATTTATCTGCGAGGATTTATCAAAATTTATGCTAGGTACTTGAAATTGAATGTCGATGCTGTCATGGAAAGTTGTCCCATAGAGGAATTTGAAGTTTTACATTCCAAATGTGTTAAAAAGGCTGCGTATAACACGCTAATTGCCAATGAAAAAGAACGGGAGGACGGATCGGATTTGGGCATAAACGATACGATTCCCCTTTCAAAAAAATTTAAACAGCTTAGGGAAAAAATTAAAACCATGGTTCAATACAGGTACTTTATCAAAATAGCATTCGGTTTGTTGATCATTCTTTTGGCATTTGTTTTTTTCAAAGCATTCTCCTCCAAAACGGGACATGCCAAAATTCACTCCAGGCAAGTTAATAAAATACTAGACACAACAAATCAATCCGTGTTGGCATTGATTCCAACGGGGAATGTGAAAGTTGTTGTGCGCTCCAAAGCGTCTGGGGAGAAAATTTTTGTGGGTAACTTAGAATCAGGTGAAGTGAAAAAAATAGCCTATTCAAGCCCTGTTCAAGTCTTCTACGACAATGGTGAGTTTTTACTAATTAAACAGGCGAATGGAGAACAGCTATATCCTCAGCCTGGACGTGGTGGAATAGAAATAAAATAGATGTTAGTATGAAAATTTCAATATTTGGTGCTGGAGCCTGGGGAACAGCTATGGCTTGTTATTGTAGGACAATTGGCCATGACGTTGTTTTGGTCCCCAAGTTTGAGGAACAGGCAAATAAGATGGTAAAATTCCGAGAGAATGTTGATTTTCTCCCCGGAATCAAGTTCCCGAATGGCATAAACATAACCACGGATATCGATATACGAAATACGGATTTGGCATTTCTAGCATGTCCAGCAGTGGGAATGGAAGATCTCTGTCTAAGCCTGGGTCGGGCATCGGAGGGTGTAAAAAATCTCCCTCTGCTTATTTCCCTATGCAAAGGCATACAGAATGAAAATTCAGAGACCGCTTCCGATTTAATTGCAAGAATGTTGCCAAATTTCGAGCATGGTGTGCTTGCGGGGCCAACAAATGCGAAGGAGGTGGCGGAAGGAAAACATGCGGCCATGGTTTTAGCCACGAGCTCGAAAAATATCTACGAGGTACAAAAAGCATTAAGTTCCGAACGGATACGAATTTATAGCGGTAGAGATGTAAAGGGAGCCGAATTGGGGGGATGCCTAAAAAACGTCTATGCGATCGGAGCAGGTGTCTGCGATGGCCTAGGATTTGGGGACAATGCCAAGGCTGCCTATCTAACCAGAGCACTAAAAGAATTGGTGACAATCGGCACCTCCCTTGGGGGACAAACGGAAACTTTCTATGGCTTGAGTGGATTTGGCGACTTCATCGCCACGTGTATGGGAGCATGGAGCAGAAATCGTACATTTGGTGAAAGGGTGGGAAAAGGTGAGACCGTAGATGAAATTTTTGCGACCCAGAAGGCAGTCGTTGAAGGGTATAAAACCGTAAAAGCCTTTCATTTCATTTGCGAAAAAAAGAACACAAATGCTCCGATCATATCAGCGATTTACTCCGTCCTGTACCTAAACGTACCCCTTCAAAAGTGCATAGAAGGTCTGCTCAATCGCTCGTTAAAATCGGAATAGCGTGGTTCATGTCGCAGCAGGTAAACATTCTGATAGTAAAACCATCCAGCCTGGGTGATATTATCCATGGGTTACAAATAGCTGCAACCATAAAAAAGTGTCTATCAAATATATCAATCGACTGGGTAGTGCGAGACTGTTTCATCGATGTGGTAAAATCTTCCAGGTTGGTTGATAAAATTTTCGTATTTTACCGGGGCCAGGGTCTTCGAAAATTTATAGATCTCGCGTCGAAGATTAGGAAGCAGCGCTACGACTATGTCTTCGATATGCAAGGTCTGGCACGCAGTGGTATAATAACATATTTTTCGCATTCCGACAGAAAAGTTGGCCGATCAGATGCCAGGGAGTTTTCATGGATAGCATACAATAGAAAAATTCCACTTCCCCAGGCGGGGAAGCGACACGCCATGGATGTTTTATTGCAATTTTTGCCAGAGCTGGGTTTGGAAGCAAAACTACAGGGGGAATTAAAATTTTCAACAT
The DNA here is from genome assembly GCA_031268375.1 of Puniceicoccales bacterium. Lineage (GTDB taxonomy): Bacteria > Verrucomicrobiota > Verrucomicrobiia > Opitutales > JAIRKQ01 > JAIRKQ01. Next base: position 4,108 of record JAIRXJ010000006.1, read on the forward strand.
CCCCAAGTAACATGGCAAAGGACATTTTTTTCAATGAAAGGCATGAGAAATGCAAACTGATTTTGCTATTTCCAGAAAGCAGGCGGAGAAAAAAGGAATGGCCGTATTTCAATCCGTTGGCGGATGCATTGGGCGAAAAATTGCCCACCATGCGGATTGTTGTCCTGTCACAGCGATGGCTCAATGTGACGTCCGCATTGCCAAATGTCTATAACCTATCTGCACGAACGTCGATGGATGATCTCATTTATTTGGTACAGAATTCTACGCTGGTGATTGCAAATGATAGTGCCCCCATCCATTTGGCAGCAGCATTATCGACCTCCGTCATTGCACTGTTCGGATCGACGGATCCCCAAAGGTTTGCTCCCTATCCCATCGGTTCGGAATGCAATGTGGTGCTTCAAGCTAAGGACAAAAAGTTGTCTTCCATCAGCGTTGAAGATGTCGTGGACAATGCCCTACGCATCATGTAAATGGTTGTTGGATGATATGGCATAATTTTTGCTAGCTTGTTTTCATGGCAAAAAAATCTTCGTCGGAAAGAGGGCACGAACAGCCAAGTAATCATCCCGTGGAAAAGGACGGTATCCAACATGCCGAAAAACAAAAGACAGACGACGGAAACTTGAATGAATGGCTGGAGGATGCTGTGCAAGATTTAAAAAACCAACTGGCAAATAAGCAAAAGGAAGCGGATAGTTACAAAGATTCCATGTTGCGGGCATTGGCTGATTTTGAAAATTATAAAAAACGAACCCAGAAGGACTTTTTTGAGATACGGAACAACGCCATCGCAGGCGTCTTGGAAGGTTTATTGCCCATTTTGGATAACTTCGAGCTTGGGCTGGTTTCCGCTGATCAGCACGGAAGTGATAAAATCGTCGATGGGTTTAAAATGATTTTTACGAGCTTTAAAAGCCTATTGGCTGCCCATGGTGTCCAGGAAATTTTCCCATTGAATGAGAAATTTGACATGCATTTCCATGAATGCGTACGGCGGGTGATGGACGATAGGAAAGAAAATGATACCGTCATTTCCGTTGACAGAAAGGGCTATAAACTCAATGATAAACTATTGCGCCCGGCCGTGGTAACGGTTTCATATCACGAAGAGCAAAGTAAAGAATCGAAGTAAAAATGGGAAAAACTGACTATTACGACATTCTTGGAGTGCCAAAAAACGCTTCCGAGGAAGATATTAAGAAAGCCTATCGTAGGATGGCGGTGAAATACCACCCGGATAAAAATCCAGGGGATAAGGTCGCCGAAGAAAAATTTAAGGAAGTTGCCGAAGCATACGAAGTCCTGAAAGATAGTGACAAACGTGCCGCCTACGATAGATATGGGCACAGTGCTTTTGCACAGGGAGGGGCGCAGGCTGGTGGATGGGGATCGGGTAGCCATGATCCCTTTGATATATTTCGCGATGTGTTTGGAGGAAGTGGCTTCGATGATTTATTTGGGTTCGGCCACCATGGGTCTTCCGAATCAAGAAGACAGGCGGGAAGTGACCTGCGCTATAATTTGAAAATAACACTTGAGGAAGCCTTCCTTGGCACAGAAAAAACCATAAAATATAGTAAGCACGTTACATGTACCAAGTGTAATGGCAGTGGGGCTGCCCCTGGATCGAAAAAGGTCACCTGCAAAACCTGTGGAGGAACGGGTATGTTTTCAATGCGCCAAGGCTTTTTTAGCATGCAACAAACCTGCCCCGATTGCCATGGTGCCGGAACAAAAATTGAAACCCCATGCCACAATTGTAGAGGAATTGGTCGAGTAATGGAATCGTGTACAACAAAGGTCAAAATCCCCGCAGGAATATTCGACGGAGCCAATTTGCGAATGAGAAGTATGGGAGAAGCTGGAGCGAATGGTGGGCCCAATGGAGACCTATACGTAGCAATCTATGTCATAGAAAATAAACATTTCGAACGCCACGAAAATGACCTATACTGTACCCGGAAGATCCCATTTACCACAGCAGCTCTCGGTGGAGAAATCGAGGTCGAGACCATCGATGGTCAAGCAAATCTTAAAATTCCAGCCGGAACGCAATCGGAAACGATGTTTCGCATTAAGGGACAGGGAATGCCAGACCTAAATCGTCCAGGGAATCGAGGGAATCAATACGTAAAGATTACCATCGACGTTCCGACAAAATTATCCCGGGAACAAAAAGAAAAATTGCAAGAATTCGAAAAGATGTGTAACATGAAAAATGGTGGGTTTTTTCAAAGATTTAAAGAAAAGTTTGAATCATTATGATAGCAAGGGAGTTTTTTGAAATAGACGAATCGGGAAAATTTGTCGAACATTTTGGGGTGGATGAGGATCCTGTCCTTTGGCTAAGGAAGATAAATTTTGCCATTTTAGACATGCTCAGCGTAGCCAAAAAGACCAAGGTAAATATCCCTCCAGGATGTCACGTCGGGAAGGATGTCTTCATCCACGAATCCGTACAATTACCACCGATTTGTGTCATAGAAGGCCCGGCCTACATCGATGAAGGGACCAACATTCGCCCATTTTCCTATGTGAGGGAGAACGTAATTATCGGTAAAAATTGTCTAATTGGAAATTCCTGTGAATTAAAAAATTCCATACTTTTGCATAATACGCAAGTGCCGCACTTTAATTATGTGGGGGACTCTGTTCTAGGAAATTTTGTACATCTTGGAGCCGGTGTAATTTTAGCAAATTTGAGGCTAGACAGGAAGAATATTGTCACACATTATAATGGAGAACGAGTTGAAACGGGTATGAAAAAAGTCGGAGCAATCATCGGAGATCGTTCCGAAATTTCCTGCAATTCAGTGATTAACCCGGGAACCATTTTGCCAAAAAATTCAATGGTAATCCATGGACAGAAAGGTTTTAGGCTCCGAGAAAGCAACTAGGTAGACACATATTTCCACCGAGGCATTTGCTAAATGGTTTATTTTTCTTGCAAGTCAATGTTGGTTTATTTTTTTATGATAAGGTAGTAGATGGCGTTTAGTTTTAGGAGTAAGATAGTAAACTTTTTTGCCAATTTTTTTGGGCTTTGGGCCCATGACATTGGGATCGATCTTGGTACGGCGAATACTTTAGTTTTTGTTCGCGACAAGGGAATCGTGTTACGGGAGCCTAGTGTTGTCGCAATTTATGCAACTTCGCGGCGTGTACGTGCCGTTGGAGTAGAGGCACGAAAAATGTTAGGGCGTACACCAGGGAGCATCATAACATTACGCCCAATGAAGGACGGCGTTATTGCCGATTTCGAGGTGACGGAGGCAATGCTACGGTATTTTATCAGCAAGGTATCCAGTTCGGTGTGGTTGGTTCCCCCTCGGGTCATCATTGCTGTCCCATCCGGCATAACGGAGGTAGAAAAGCGGGCTGTAAAAGAAGCAGCTATCCATGCGGGTGCCCGCGACGTATTACTAATTCAAGAACCAATGGCAGCCGCGATAGGCGTTGGTTTACCCATTGATGAACCAGCTGCCAGTATGATAGTTGATATCGGAGGAGGAACAACGGAGATTGCTATTTTGTCACTGAATGGGGTGGTTTTGGCACGTAGTATTCGCATTGGAGGTGACGAGATGGACCACAACATAATCGACTATGTCAAGCGTGAATATAATTTAATAATTGGTGAACGTACCGCCGAGGAATTAAAGATGAAAATTGGTTCAGCCTCGCCATTGGATGAGGAACTTTCAATGTCAATAAAAGGTCGAGATGCGGTCGTGGGGCTTCCGAAAACTATTACCATCAATTCCAGTGAAATTAGGGTGGCACTAAAGGATGCGGTTGTGGCTATTGTCAATGCGACCAAAGGTGTTTTGGAACAATGTCCTCCGGAACTATCATCGGATTTGGTCGACCGTGGCATAGTGCTCGCGGGCGGAGGAGCAATGTTAAAAAATTTGGACATTCTGATGGCCGAAGAAACAGGGCTTCCTGTCATCGTCTCCGGTGATCCTCTCAGTGCAGTTGCCAATGGTACGGGAACAGTTTTACAAGATCCATCAATTTGGCTTGACAATGAATAGTATCTCTGTAGGAATTAAGTCATCATGATGATGAAAAAGTCTTTGGCGTTATTTATTCTTTTTGTGGTTGCCATATTGGCCTACGTACAATGGGGCTTAGAAGGTGTCCCGGGAGAGGAAATGTATAAGATCTTGGGAAGAGGCAGAGCCACTGAACAAATGATGTGTAGGTATATGTGGCACTACAATACACAGATCGATTCTCTCAGATTGAGATACCTCATAGAGTGCTACCTATGGGAATCTGATTTCGAAGGCGTGAATAGTGACACGGCATTTGCACAAATGTGCCATGAGACCAATTTTTTAAAATTCGATGGGAATATTGATATTTCGCAAAACAATTTCAATAGTTTGGGGACCATGGTATATGACATGTACTGGGCTTGCTTTTTTACAACGAAAGAAGGAGTTCGCGCCCACGTACAACATTTAAGAGCCTATGGATCTAAAAAACCACTAAAAAACCCATGCGTTGATCCGCGGTTTGATGTTGTAAAAAAAGGAAGCGTAAACTTGGTTCGTGATTTAAACAGCAAGTGGGAAGGCTTAGAGTATGGCAGAAGCATAGAGAAGAAAATTGACATGTTGCTAAGCATGTAAAATTTATACCTTTCCCGGTAAAGCTCCTAAAATATCACCTGAATAGCTCTACTATCTTCTTATTTTATATCGAGGTAAAAGTTTTCCTTCTCTGAGAGAGTTCTTTTTGTGGATCGATTTATCGTTATTTTGCTTGGCAAAGTCGTATGAAAAGGTAGCAACCAGGCGACAATATACTATCCATCAAGTTTCATTTTACAATAAAACAACCGGCTGAAATATTATTTCAGCCGGTCCTCCCCTAACTAAACCGCACTTCCTGACGGTTGTATTAAATATATGTATGCAATATAAAACTTTTCGCAATCAAAAAATCATTTTTGATGATTTTTTAACAAAATTCCGTTAGAATTCACATGGAAAAAGTCGATATCTGCCAATAAATCTACGGCATGTGTCATATTTTTCCAAACATCATCTAGCCACAACAATTCCTTCTCCGAAACCTCCAGGTAGACATTTAGTAGCAATGAGAATATATACCACATCGGAAAAATGTTATCATTGGGGGGGTTAACAGCTTTGTAAAATTTTTGTAATCTCCAATCCCTATTGATAAAGGTTCCCGTATTTTCGAAAACGGTTGTGGTTGGAATGGTAACCGTTGCCCGTTTTGATGTTTTATTATTTTCAGTTCCTATGTAGAATATTCTTAGGTCATCTGGTAATACATAGGGGATACCGTAGGAAAAAATTTCCTCATTGATTGACAAAATTCTTTTACACTGCCCGGACCGTATATTTTTGTTCAGTTCTTCCAAGTCATCGACGATTTTTTCCTGGGTAATAATTTTATTCAAAATGGCTCCGTTAACGTTCGGCGCAGCATCATCGGATATCAAAAAATCATCGGGGTCTCTTTTTTTGCGTAGAAAAAATACGCTATGTACGACGGAATCCAACAGTTTCCGCAAAACGAATTGGTCTTCCAGGGACATATTTCCTGAACAAACAACGGCTAATTCATTTGCTAGAAAGGATTCTGTTATTTGCAGAAGAGCTGCTTCCAAATGTACCTGCTGCCCATCTTGCATTATTTTGGTCAGTCTCTTTTTGTTTTCGAAATATCTGTGTTCATTCCTTGCTGAATTCGTCATCCAGGCATCGTTTACGTATTTATTTTCGCGTGGTTTTATCCTAAAAATTTTATTGCCCCTGTGGAGGATGTAGGTATTTATCCCCACGCTGCTCTCCGTAGAAATACTAGGGGTGCTTAGCAGATCCCACTCTACCGGTTGATAGAGGCAATTCCTATTCACAAATGCTCCCGCGGGGCATAGATCAACAAGATTCAAAGAATAATTGTTGTCCAGGCTTTTCCCTGGGTATAAATTCGCTTCCCTATATCCATTTTCATTGCCTATAAAACCCAGCAATTCGTCGTCGAGAATATCTCGGCAAAATCTGATGCACCTTTGGCAACCTATACACTTTGAGGCATCGAAAAGAATGTGCTGTCCGAATTCTTTGTACTTAATATCTTGCGGTTGATTTTTTGCTATGCGTGTAAATCCCGGAAATTTTGTTTGGGAGGCAAACTTGTGCAAAAAGCAGTACCCCACCTTGTTGCATTTTGAACAATCAAGGGGATGTTGTAAGAGATGCAGTCTAAATAACTTATTGCGTTTGTCGACGGCCTCCTCATACTCGGTATCGATCTCCATGCCATCCTTGGCAGTTGCAGTACAGGCAAACACCACCGAAAATTTATCGGTTACCTTTCTTCTGACACCAACTAGACATAGCCCGCAGTGACCTGTTTCCGTCAATGACCTATGATAGCATGGGGCTGACAAGGGAATGTCATGCCGTTGAATTATTTCAACTAACCTTTCACCCTCCTGAGCCTTAACTTTTTTACCGTTAAGAATGATATTTATCCTGTTGTTATTCACCTAGTTTTAGAAAAAGTCTATTTCCATCGATGATTTTCTCAATGCAATTTTACAAAATATACCCATATCCATGGGAATTAATGTTTGTAAATTGACGCTTTTAGCCCGTTAATGCAAAATAAACGTAAATTGCGGGCGATGAAATAAAATTTTAAACATACTTGACTCAAAAAGATGAAACCATATGAGGATACCCCATCAAAATAAAAGGATAAATTATGTCGTTTTATACAGAAGGAGAAATGTATTTTTCTTTTACAGGATATACGGGACAGCATGTTACATTGCCAGCCGGAGAACTTTTGGCTTCTGGTCAGAAAGTAAGTTTTTTCCCTGCGGATGGGGAAGTGGTTTTGGGGTATGAAATCGACGATGAGGGTACCATTACAGAACGTTATTTAAATGGTCAACAGGTTTCTGTTGAAACCTGGCAAACAGAAATAGTAAAGCATGAAGGCCTTAGGAATTCAAATTTTGGGGAAAAACCACTCTATGGGATGAAAAATCTCGTTTCCCGTGAAGCCTCTCGGTTTTTAGAACCTCCGACCCCGCCGGTCGAAAAGATAGCTAAAGAAGAGAGCACTACAACGCAAAGGCGCAGGCGGGCCAAGTGGCGTGTCTGACCCATACATCCGAATGACGAATAAAGGAAAGATGGAAGGCAAACTGAATGGCCCGATATGCCGATACCCATGGGAATCAATGTTTGTAAATTGACGTTTTTAGCCCGTTAATCCAAAATAAACGTAAATCGCGGGCGATAAAATAAAATTTAAAACATACTTGACTCAAAAAAATGTAGTGATATGTAAATGCCCTATCATTTAAAATGAAAGGATAAGTTATGTCATTTTGTGCAACCGGAGAATTAAATTTTAATGCCAAAAAAAGTCTAAGTCTGGGGGACATTATGTTGCCAGGCGGTGAACTTCTTATTTCTGGTCCGAAAGTAAGTTTTCGTCCCGGATATGGGCAAACGACCTATGGGTATGAAATCGACGATGGAGGTACCATTACAGAACGTTATTTAAATGGTAAACAGGTTTCTGTTAAAACCTGGCAAATAGAAATAGCAAAAGATGAAGGTCTTAGGAATTCGAATTTTGGGATAAAACCACTTTGTGGAACGACAAGTCTCCTTGACCGAAAATTCTCTCGGTTTTTATGGGAGGAAAAACCTTCAACCTCACCGGCCAAAAAGATGCCTAAAGAGGCGAGCACTACAATGCAAAAGAGCAAGCAGGCCGGGTGATGTTCAGGCATCCATCAGGCATGTTGTAACATTTGTTTTCTCTGCAAATGCCCAATACATCTTTTAGGGTAGCATTGTTTTCTTGCTAATATTAAAATTTTTACAATGGTGTTTGCAGATGAAAATTAAAGTTGGTATTGGATATGATATCCATCGATTGGATACGGGATGTAAGCTGATCCTTGGAGGAGTGATGATTGATTTTCACAAAGGCTTGGTGGGGCATTCTGACGCCGATGTGCTCATACACGCGATAGCCGATGCTCTCCTGGGTGCACTAGGACTGCCCAACATTGGCCAAATATTTCCTGACACGGAAGTATGGACCCAAAACCTGGATTCAAAAAAAATTCTAAAATATGCCTATGGCATGGTAAATAAAATGGGCTACAAAATCTCCAACATTGACACTGTCATTATTGCCCAGGAACCCAAACTATCCCCATACCTTGATAAAATTCGTGAATCCATTGCTTCAATGTTGCCAGTCGATGTTAAAGATATTGGGCTAAAGGCGACAACCCACGAAGGGTTTGGGCCAATTGGATCCGGCGAGGCCATTGCTTCCATTGCCAACACAATTCTTATTTTCGATAAGGAACCAAAGCCCTAGATTACCGAACTTTGGTAATTTTAATTTTTTTCATCATGGGACTATTACCGTTTTTTCTTTTGACCTGATAAAGTATTGTCTACGCGACGTTTTACTTCTTCGAGCGTGCCTTCGGCATCGATGTCGTAGATTAGTACGTCATCCCGAAGAATCGTCAGGCAGGCATTTATTGAGTCTTCATAGATTTGATACCTGCGCGATGCTGCTTCAACGGATATGTCGGTTGGCCGAACTTCTACAATTTTTGAGTCCGCTTTTTCATTCTGTTCAATGGCCATGGTTCCACGCAATAATTGCCTCTCTATGCTCGTTTGTCGTGTTACAGAAAATTTTACTATTTTAAAACTCGTTGGCAGTCCATCGTAAATTCTATGTAGTTTGCGTAGTAAATATTTTAAAAAATATGCCTGAACGATAGTTCTTGGGAATCCGTCTATTATAGCACCTTTGTAATTTTCAACCTTCAATAACTCATTCATGACCTGTGCAACTACAATGTCATCGCTCACAAGCTGTCCTTGAGCTTTCAAGGATTGACATTCCGGTGTGGTCAACAGGGAACTAACTTCAATGGGTGGGGTGGAAATTCCCAAAGCCCGCATAATGCCTAGGGTGTTTGTCCCTTTTCCAGATCCCGGAGCTCCGTTGAGAAAAACTACCTGTTTTGGAAATTTCAAATTTCTCTCCCCGAACTTTTCACATAGTTCTCCCCATAAATCATTGAATAAGGTTTTAGCCATCAATTTGCTTTGTTTTATGCTTACGTACTTTCTTTCTTTTTCCGGTGGTGAAATTTGTTCCGCAAACACGCTCTTAACCATGAACACAACTCCCAAAAACACGAATATTTTTAATAAATTTTTCAAAAATCAAACTCCTGCAGAAAATCTATGACCTCTTTCCGTTTAATCCAGAAAATTTTTCTTACCATCTATTTTTTTGTTATTTAAATTACAGTATTATTGGGAATTTCCGCATTGCGCGTAATGCAAAGAATCCCATCCTTGACGTATATTCCATTATGTTCGTAACCATCTGGCTTGCCATAGGGTGTCAAGTATACGTTGTTCCCAATTCTAGCATTTTTATCGATGATGGTATTTTTTATTATTGAATTTTCCCCAATACCAAGGGGAATAGGGGAGTCAGTCACTTGGTTTACAGCCATAGGATAGTCGAAATAATCCGCTCCAAACATTAGAACATTTTCGAGATATGTTCCTTTTCTTATGACCGATCTAAGGCCAATGACACACCGATTAAGGATGGCGTCTGTTATAATACAACCATCGGATAGTAACGTTCTTTCCGTTCGACAGCTGTTGACTTTGCAAGCCGGAAGATAGCGTGCCCGCGTATAAATGGGGTTCTCAGCGTCGAAAAAGTCAAACTCCGGAACCACATCTGTGAGCATAAGGTTGGTTTCGAAAAAGGACCTGATGGTACCTATATCTTCCCAAAAACCATCAAATACATAGCCCCCCACATTGTACCTATTGAGCATGCCGGGCAATATATCCTTTCCGAAATCTTCTTCATCTCCCAAAAGAACCTCCATTAGTATCTTTGATGTGAAGGCATATATTCCCATGGAAGCGAGATAATAGTTCGTATTGCCTTTATCCCTGAGAGTACCTCTAATGTGTGCGGGCAATAGGCAATGTTTTACTAATTCCAGACATTTGGGCTTTTCAACGAAGCTTTTAATCTCTAACGAATGGTCAATTTCTACTATTCCAAATGAAGAAATTTTGTGTTCCGGGATTGCTTTCGTCGCAATGGTTACGTCTGCTCGAGAATCGTGATGTTTTTCAATCAAATTTAGTAAATTCATTCGATACAATTGATCACCGGAAAGGATCAAAATGATATCATCGGGGTTGGTGTTAATATATTTTAAATTTTTCCTCACGGCATCGGCAGTCCCCATGTACCACTGTTCCCCTTGACTGTTGGTCTGTTCGGCAGAAAAAATTTCAATGGTGCTATTCCCAAATGTATCAAACCTGTAGGTTGTTTCTATGTGTCTATGCAAAGACCGCGTATTAAATTGCGTCAAAATGTAAATCTTTGAAAGCCCTGAGTTTAGGCAATTACTTATGGGGATGTCTATCAATCTATATTTGCCAGCCAGCGGCACTGCTGGCTTACAACGGGTTTTGGTTAGTGGATATAACCTATCCCCACGTCCCCCTCCCAGTATTATGCAATAGACATTGCTCCTCATCAAATACTAATAGTGGTCAATGTAAAACAAAAGTCAATCCCGGGTGAAAATTTGTCGAAAATTTTTAAAATTAAAAAATCAAGAAAAATCGTTTGTTTTTACGTTGATTTGGTTAATTTTTTATCCTTGGGGTGGGATAAAAGAAAAAATTTAGTACTTGTTGGTAAAAAAATTGCACTCGAAACATATAGTATCAAGCTGCCTTGCATCTTCGTTGTTATGAAAATTAAAACCACAAACAGTGCCGCGTTAGCCCCTGAGATCGTTGAACGTCAATATAAATACTGGCGCCTGCGAATAATGTACTCGTTGATTATTGGATATGCTGCATTTTACCTGGTTCGACAAAATTTTCAAGTGGCAACTCCGCAAATGTTGACGGAATTAGGATACACAAGAGCGGATATCGGTTCGGTATTTACTGCGTTTGCGCTTATCTATGGGTTTGGGAAATTTTTTGCCGGAGTAATCTGCGACAGAACAAATGCCCGGTGGTTTATGCCCATAGGACTGATTGGATCAGCCTTTTGCAGCATATTTATCGGCATGGCGAATTCCCTCTGGGTTTTTGTCTTATTTTATGCCCTAAATGGAGCCTTTCAATCTGCTGGATGGCCTCCCGTTTCAAGGCTGATGACCCAATGGTATGCCCCCTCTGAATTGGGTACTAAGTGGGGAATTGTTAATGCATCCCATCAAATAGGTAGTATCATTATACTTCTGGTTGGATCGGAGATATTGGAATTGCTCGGTTGGAGATACGTATTCTTTATTCCCGCAGTATTTGCACTATTGCTATCAACATTTCTATTTGAGAGATTGAGGGACAACCCACAATCGCTTGGATTGCCTTCCATAGAGGAGAAGGAAAACCTACTCAATGATACCGGCCATAGTGACAATGAGGAAATCACCCTTAGGGAGGTTTTTTTGGAACACATCCTTCCAAACAAATCCCTATGGTATGTTTGCATGGCTAATTTTTTCGTCTACATAATTAGGATGGGCTTTTTTAATTGGGCACCGACGTTTTTACAGGAGGCAAAAAATTCAACCGTTATGGGGGCCGCTTACATGAACGTAATATTTGAATTAATGGGTGCTGTGGGAGGAGTTATAGCAGGCTGGGCATCCGATAGGATTTTCGGAGGACGACGAAATTGTACTTCTTTTTATTTCATGATGGTTCTAATTCTTACGCTATTTATGTTTTGGTACATGCCATCCGAATCAATTTTCGTCAATACGGCGTTTTTCTTCGTCATAGGTTTTTTCATATACGGTCCTCAAACCCTTGCCGGTGTGTCAGGGGCAGAGTTTGGATCTCGCCGTGCGGCTGCGGCAGGAACTGGACTAACGGGGACCTTTGGGTACCTAGGCAGTGCGATTTCCGGGTGGGGAGTCGGGAAAATAGCCGACAAATGGGGGTGGGATGCCACCTTTATTTTTTTCGTTTTTTGTGCCGCCGCAGGTGCATTTTTCTTCATGCTAAATTGGAACAGAACCAGCCAGTGCTATAAGGTCAAATCATAATTGCCCCAAACCATGAGATGGAAATGTATCTGTAGCTATGATGGGACTGATTTTAATGGATGGCAAAGTCAACCGAATCGTAATACGATACAGGATATTTTAGAAAAGCGGTTAAAATTTATTTTCGAACGTCCCATACGGATACATAGCAGCGGAAGGACCGATGCCGGCGTTCATGCTAATTATCAGGTTTTTCACTTCGATGCTGACTGGACATGCGGAGCTGACAAACTACTCCGGGCATTCAAATGTAGTATTCCGAAAACCATAGGGGTGTTTTCCGCCGAAGAGGTGGATGATACTTTCCACGCACGTTTTTCCGCCATGCGTAAACAGTACAAATATCACATCCTGGAGGGCGATGCGTCACCTTTCGACTATCGCTATGTTTGGAGTTTGGGAAACCGGCGTTTGGACGTCGATAAAATGAACGAAGTTGCAAGAATTTTCCTCGGAGAACATGATTTTTCTCAATTTGGAGCGAAACACGGAGACAATGCCGATGAAAATGTCGTAAAAACCATGCATGAAATGTCATTTTTTCGTACCGGTGCGAGGATAATTTTCACAACCGAAGGTAGTGGTTATCTGTATAAAATGGTCCGCATACTAGTCGGTTGCTTTGTGCAAGTTGGCCTTGGGAACAGGGACAGTGATGAGCTTGCTGCAGCCATAGCTGGACAAAACAAAAATTGCACCGATTTTAGGAAAGAATGTGCCCCCAGTCGCGGACTATTCCTAAATAGGGTGTACTACTAGGTCGTGTTATCTCTGAACAAAACTTCCCTTTGTGCTTTTCCCGTAACCGTACCCGACAGTATGGTGGTCGTGGAGCTGTCAATTTGGATGGAGAAAATTTTCCCGATATCATTTCCCGATGCTTTGAACAACACTTTGCAGTGATCTGGGGTCCATCCAAACATCGTATCCACACCTCGCCGTGCGTGGCCTTCAACGAGTACTTCCACCGTTTTCCCTAAAAACCGTTGATGGTAATGCAGGGAAGCTTCTTGCACGCGTTGCAGGAAGATTTGGTTCCTCCGTTCCTTTTCGCTTTCTTTCACATCATCGACCAGTTCGGCCGATCTAGTCCCTTCCCGCGGACTGTATTTAAAAATAAACGCCATGTTAAATTTTGCGCTATCAAACAACGAGACCGTTTCCTCGAAATCTTCTTCCGTTTCTCCCGGATATCCAACGATGATATCCGTGGATATGCCAACATTTGGTACAGCCTTGCGAAGTTTTTCAACGATTGTCAAAATCCTTTCGGAAGTATATGGCCGCTTCATGGCGGCTAATATGCGGTTTGATCCACTTTGAATCGGTAGATGAACGGATGGACATAAGCTCGATAGATCTTTGTGGGCCAGGATTAAATCATCGGAAAAGTTTTGGGGATGGGGGGACATGTAGCGAATTCTTTCAATGCCCGGAAGGGCATCCAAGCGTTCAAGCAATTGAACGAATGGGGTTTTACCATCTATCATTGGCATTAACCTACCGCCGTAGTTGTTGACTATTTGCCCAAGCAACGTGATTTCCCTTATGCCATTTCCCGCTAAAAATTTTGCTTCCCCAACGATATCCTCCATTGTCCGGTACTGTTCACTGCCCCGTGTTCTGGGCACAATGCAATAGCTACAGCACATGTTGCACCCCCGCATGATTGACAAAAACGCAGTACACTTATTTTTTTCTAATTTACGGTCAAAATCACGGGAAAGGTGCTGCCTTTTCGGATCTCCTATGCATAGGCTCTGCCTATTGCCTTCTAAGACATTGGCCAACTCATGCAATCTTTTCGGGCCAATGACGAAATCAATGGCACCGTTTAATTTGAAAAGCTTTTCCCCCAAATTTTCTGCCATACATCCCACGATTCCAATTTTAAAATTTGGATTTATTCGCTTCCTTCGTGCCAAATATCCTGCCTTCCCAAGTGCTTTAATTTCCGCCTGTTCGCGCACGCTACACGTATTCAAGATTACAACATCGGCCATTTTCTCATTATCCGTTAGATCATATCCAGCACATTGCAGCTGCGACGAAATCATTTCGCTGTCACGCTCATTCATTTGGCAGCCATAGGTTTTTACAAAAATTTTTAAATTTTTTGTCACTAACAGATCTTTTCTAAACCGATATGTGTATAATGCAAGTGGCAAAAGTATCGTTACTATAAACTAAAAACGGTGAAATCTGCGAAAAGATTTGTACAAATTTTTAATAATTTGTATCCCTATCCCATGGGCAAAAAAAGTACGCGACGCATGTGGACAGAAAAATTGTCAGAGCATGATGGCAAAACTTTTCTGAAAAATGATGCCAAAGCACCAGGTAGCATTTCCATTCCCCGTAGGTTCAAAGGTGTTGTTATGGGGATCGACGCAAGCCTTCGGGGAACAGGTATTGCCATCGTAGACTTCAGAGAAATACAGCCCGTCCTAGTATTTTCGACACGCATCACTTGCCAAGCAAAACTGTCATTTTTTCAGTGCATTGAACGAATTTTCAAAACCGTAAATGCCATTCCACAGAATTTTAAAATTGATTACGCTGCGATTGAACAAACGGTCTATGTGCAAAATTATAGAATTTCTCACATTCTTGGATCCGCCAAGGGAGCAATAATAGCCGCTCTAATGAATAATAATTTACAGATTGCCGAGTACGAACCACTGAGAATTAAACAGGCAGTTCTAGGTATCGGTCGTGCCTCAAAGGAGCAAATCAGGCGTACGGTTTGCAATATTTTAGGAATGGAACATGTAATTTCCTATGATGAGAGTGATGCCGTGGCGGTTGCATTTTGCCACGCCTGGACATTCAAAGGCAGTCTTTAGAGGGGGCGTAGGGAGGAATGAATAGGAGAAGCCTGTTAGTCTAGGGGGAGGTTCCTGGCAATAAGTTTCAGCAAAAAGTTTTTCAAAAAAGCTAGAGTTTTTCCTAAAAAATTATACTTTCTAAAGGAGAGTGTCGAAGAAGGCTAATATAACCTTGATTGGTGTGTTTATTGTCACAGCAATGCTGCTATTTCTAGTGGCGATATTTGCGTTTTCATCGATAAGTTGGTTTGCAAAAAAAAAGACATTCTATGCCTTCTTTAACACATCCCTTAATGGGCTTGAGGTAGGTGCTCCCGTGAAGTTTAAGGGTATTAAAGTTGGAGTAGTGAAGTCCATAGAAATAATCTTCGATGTTGGGATTGATGAGGCTGCTGCAGCTGTAGTCTTCGATGTTGATGCTAATTTGTTCAAAACAATCAAGGGCAGCAGGATGCGTGTCATGGATTACAATATGTTTTATACGGAACAAATTGAGCGCGGTTTGGCAGCCAAACTATCGATGGAAAGCATTTTGACTGGGAAACTATTCGTGGGATTGGATTACCATAAGAATGGACAGGAAAGGTTTTCCAAGGATATTACTCTGGGCAAATATCAGCAAATGCCATCGGTCGCTATGGAACTTGATGAATTGATGGCTAGCTTTGACGTAATAATGGAAAAGCTATCAAAGGTGGAATGGGAAAAAGGGTTTCACGCAATAGTTTCCTCGCTGAATAACCTAAAAAATGCAGCTAAAACTTTAGATTTCGCATCGATAAAAAGGGCAATGGATGCCATTTCCAGCACATTATCTGCAGATTCCAGCACAAGGCAGTCCGCAGATGACATTTTGCAACAGTTGTCCAAAATGCTACGTTCTTTTCGGGTATTGCTGGAATATATTGAAAGAAACCCCAATGCATTGATTGTAGGAAAGGCACTATGAAACATACAAAAATGTTACTATTTCTTTTTTCTTGTTACTTTGTTTCCTTGGGAACAGGGTGTTCGATTCTTGCTCCCCAAAAGGATGATTCCAAATTTTACACGTTCTGTACCTATGGTTCACCAAAAAAAATATCCGATTCTTCGGATACAAGGCCGGTGATTGTAAACCTAACGGTTGGAGAAGTTCCTTCCTATGCGGACTGTCCATATATTGTCACGATGCCTAATCATGACCGGCTGACCTTGTCGAAAACTGCCAGATGGGCAGAGCCACTGCAAGATGCGTGCACTAGAGCTCTAACCCACAAAATATCCGAACTTATGTGTGACCATGTAATCGTTATCCCTTCCGCGTATGCCAAAGGGAATACTTTTTTTTGCGATTTCCTTCTATCGATTGGCATTAGCGATTTTATATGTGATGAATCAGAAAAGAAAGTCGTTTTGGATTGCACCTGGTCGTTATTCCACTATGCTTTCCGAAGACAGGTATTGGTCCACAAGTACGCAAGTTTAACCCCCTATGATGGGGACAGTTATGAAGACATAGTTACCGCCATGGAGCTTGCACTATGTGAATTGGCCCAGGATATTGCTGCGAAGATAGAGCAAATCCGCCCAGAGGCAGACTCCGTAGAGTAAGAGGAAAGATAGGGAAAAGCTGGAAGAGCAGTTCAGGACCATTTAGTTTTCCATCAAAAGATTAAGGAGGATGGAATGGAAACGGGAGCAGAGGCAAATAAAATCGGGGAGAAATGTACCGAGTCTGTGGACCGGGAAGGTTGATCAAGATGTGGCAAATCAGAACTTTAGATGAAAGAGGGAAGCCACATTTGAATAAGAGGAAATGTTATACTTTTTCAAAGTAAAAATAATGTAAGATTTTTGTGTGCAAATTTTTGAGGAAGTTATTATAAGGGAAAACATAGTAATTTTTAACATGGACGGCATAGCACAACAAACAAATACATCAGATGGCCCCAAGGGTATAGCGCTGCTAGAACAAACAGTCAAAGATTTACGAAAGACGGCCAAAAAGACCAAAGCACCAACAATGGAAACCTTAGAGGTGAATGGAAAAACTTGTAACATAACGGCAAGTAAAGAAGGGGAGAAATTTGAAATCACCGCTGAATGTACTCATACCCCCCTTGGATCGCGGATATGTCGACAAGTAGCGAAATTCACATATGATAAGAGCAATGTTGGTAACAATCTTAGAGCGATGGTTGGCCGAATTAATGAAATTGATCATACAAATAATCATACTAAAGCCGATAAAATTATTGCATTTATCACAGCTTTGGACCAACATGCTACCAAGGCAATAGATATAGCCGATCTCCTAACCTTCATACCTGAAATCAACAAGACCTTGGATGACATACAAATTTTCGTGTGTCGAAATGATTTATCACCGGACGAAATGTCGCAACTAAGAACTGCAGTAATCGACTTCGGCGGCAATAAGAAACTAATACGATTCCCAAATAAAACCTCGTCAATAAATGAAAATGATTGTGACTCCAATTGCTTGGATCTTTCCCTCAAGCTTGAGGCCATTGAGATATTACTTGATGCCAAAGAAAAAGGATATGTGGGATTGGAAAGAAATGGGCCGCCTGAAATATTGGGCCATGGACGATATAACACCGTTCAGCTTGCATATACCAAAAAAAATAAGGAAGGGCCCATAGTATTAAAACCATGTGATCTGTCAAAACAAAACCTAGATTTTGGGACATTTATACACGCTACCCAATCCATACAACTATTCGTAGGATCCGCATGCGGATCCTACAGGCGAAACAAAGCAACTTCAATGGTACAGGATATGCTTTGCGATATCGGTAAAAAAAATGGCATAACCGTTCCACACGTAATAGCTAGCGTTTTTGCAGCTGAAATGCAAGAGGACCCTTACATTGCCATGGAAAGGCTGAACGGTCGCACCATTTGGCAAGCTTCACGTTTAAAAAAAATCCCATATAATAATACCTTCATAGGCCGAGAAACGTGGATACAACTTCTAGACATATTAACGGGGCAAATTGATAGACATGCCAACAATGTAATGCTAATAGAGGACGACGTGGTGAAGGAAGAGGACGGCCAAGTAGTTGCCTTTGACCATGACCTATCGTTCGTAACACACCCTCCACGAAGTTTTGCCAGTATAATTCCAAAAGTTATTTCAATACCCTCGAGGATAATCGAGGATGGTCATCTCATAAAAACCGCTATCGACGGTCAGAAGGCGAGCAACTACTGTATGCCACCCGTTATAGATATGGAAATGTATACCGTAATAGAAAATCTTGATTTAAATGAATTGGAAAATATGTATAGGGGACGTGGGCTAATTGAATCGCAAATTGAAGCGGCTATAGCAAGGGCAAGAGAGTTGCAGACAAAGGTTCAGCAACTAAAGGATCAAGGCTTGATAATAGAACCAAACGAATGGGTAAGTTCACCACTAGTGCAGGCGCACTGTAATGCACATAATTTTTACGCCAAATGGCATCTTAGTGCTCCATCGTAGAAAAATAGAGGGAGAGCACTGCCTTCTCTCCCCATACTCTCCATACGTGGTTGCCCCCCAGCGGGGAATTCACAATGGATGGTATAACCCCCCCCCAACATGGTCATAAGATTGCACAAACGGCCTGGGGTTGGGGGCTTTAAAAGGAATATTCAGCGCCAACGGAAAGGTTGTGCGTGGAAATACCCTTGTTAAATCTCCCGATATAAGAACCAACAATACTCCAGTGGATGCCGAATTTCCGAAGAGCTCCAAAGGATATAAGGGCCGCATTCCGCGAAAGATGTCTAAATGTTGGAGCGAATTTGGCAATACCCAAGTTATTATCAAAGGAGATGGTAGCATTGGAATATTTTCGCATCACCTGATATTCCCAGCCAGTTTTCAATGAAAGTGTTAGCTTTTTCTCGAACAAATCCTGATCGGGAATTTCTTTTTCAATATTGACGCCGACGACGGTGGTTAAGAAATCGTGATTGACGGAAGAAACATGTTGTGCTTCCATCGCTGCTGTCGTTGCTTCGTCGTATCCCTTTTGAGCAATACGACTATAATTCGTACGAAGCCATAGGCCAAACTGATAATCTTCGTAGGCATACAAGTTTTTGACGAATTCAACACCCACGAAAAGATTATCAGACCTAACTCTAGCATCAAAAACATTGGAAGCTATATCAGTCCTATGCAACCTGTCATCGTTACGGCTATATCCAATGGTAACCCCGATGTCTGCTTTCAAATACCTATCATTGAAGAATTCATAGGCACCAAACAATTCAATCGTATAAATATTATGCTTAGCAGATTTCTCACGGCTGATGGCAGGACCAAAAAACTTCGTCTTCCCATATGCATATCCAAAGGCAACACCCATTCTGAGATACCTTTCGTTAGTAAATGCCCAAACATCATCGAGTCCCATAATGAAACCACCCATGCGGCTATTATACCCCAGTCCGGAGATCTTCTTACTCTGATGGACACTACCATAGATGATATGAACGAACGGATCAGCAAGGCAGCCTTTGACGCTTGTCAGGCGATCGGTAATTGCATTGATAAACAATGCATTGGCCGTCTCTGTCAAGCATGCTAGTTCAGCATTAACGTGAGAAATAGCACTTTCGTCATCGGATGAACCCTCACTGGAGCCGCTCGATGACGGGGGTACACTCGATGGC
>JAIRXJ010000037.1 GCA_031268375.1 Puniceicoccales bacterium
TTGGTTTCCCAGTATGGCCATGGTAGATATGTCATCTGTAGAACAGTTTCTGAGGCCATTACCGCACTCGCTGACCACCTCGGCGAATCTCGAGATTACTGGCAAATGCTTCAAAATAAATACTCTCCTCGGGAACAACCCAAAAAACCCATTCCCCCTCTCGACGACATTTGGAAAGCATTCGTCTAGCTCCCAGGGGTCTTGGACAAATGGGTCTCTTTTTCTCCTAGTTTCACTTCCCAATACCCGCCTTTGTTGGGGCCAACATGACGAACAATGTCTTGTTTTTTGAGTTTCCTGAGGTTCCACTCAATCCCTTTGTAGGTTAAACCTAATAAATTTGCTAATACCTGGATTGTCACAGTCGGATTATCTCTAAGTGTTTCTATAATTTTCTCCCTAGTTTCTCCCCTAGTTTCTCTCCTAGTTTCTCCCCTAGTTTCTCCCCTAGTTTCTCCCCTAGTTTCTCCCCTAGTTTCTCCCAAATTCTCCATTTCTTGCGGTTCTTTCTTCCCTAGTTTCCTAGTTTCTATTTTTTGCCCTTCTTCTTTCTCTATGCTGCGGTCAAAAGGGAAGGCAAATCGAATAATGGAAGTCATAAACTTAAATATGTCGCGTCCGTATTTATTGACTATGTGTGGCATTCCAGAACCCAAACGCTCTACAAATTCCAAGTCTTTGAATATCCTCATAATCTCACGATTTCGTGGCCTTGATGCTCCCGTAAAAAATTCTTCTTTGCTTAATCCTTCCACAAGTCCACCATAGGTTGTTATTTCAAATCGGTCAGAGAATATCTCAAAAATTGGCGTATCGCCGCTTGAGTAATCGTTATGGGCAAAGGCATTGATAATGGCTTCGCGTAAACTTTTATTGTCCACAAGCTTCTTTTCCTGGCGTTGGCCAATTCCGACTTTTCTTGCCTGCGTAATATTTTCAATATCGAACTTATCGAGTGTTCGTTGCATAGCCTTCACAAGTGAGCAATAACCGTATTCCTCATTTTCTCGCAAGTCCAGCTTGTCATTTCCCCACCACTTGGCAACACGAATGGAATAACTATTTTCATCGGCAAACAAGAAAGCAAGTTGGTTGTATTTCTTATCAGGCATTATAAAGTCCAAAGACTGCGCAAAGTTATCATTGAGTATTTTTCCTTTTCCTTCATAGAAAAGTTTGAGCTGATTAAAGGTGAGGTCTTGGCGGCGTGAAGGCATAT
Organism: Puniceicoccales bacterium; assembly: GCA_031268375.1. Taxonomy (GTDB): domain Bacteria; phylum Verrucomicrobiota; class Verrucomicrobiia; order Opitutales; family JAIRKQ01; genus JAIRKQ01. The sequence continues at coordinate 1,220 of JAIRXJ010000037.1, forward strand.
TTGTCAACGAAACAGGGTGTCGACTAGCCATCAATTTTTCTATCATAATCTCCGGCATAGGTTGGGAAGAACTGCCAACACGGATAAAGCAACCCGCTTCCGAACGCCCTTTTTGTTTGATGTAATAGGGGGTCTCTGTACCACCTGCCAAACTGACAACAACGACAGTCTTGTTATCCCGTTCTTCGATCAGAATATTAAATAATCCCATAATACTAGGACGGATATTGTCTATTAGTCGATCTTTGACTTTCAACTGTACATCGTTTGGATTTTTTAACCCAACGACAGTACCATCATCTCTAATGCCAAGGAATATGGTACCACCGCTACTCGAATTCAAAAATCCCACCACCGATTTTTCCAAAGAATCGTTAAGAATTTCTTTATATTCTATCCTATTAGATTCTACTGACATGCCAAGCGACATCAATTTTTTAATCTTTCTTTCAGTCCTTCAAAAAAAGCACTCTCTTCAATTATACAAAACATATCCGTCATAGTGGTACTAGTAATTGAACAAAAAAATATGGACCATGTCAAGGGAAAATAACATAAATTTGTTAGTTTTAACAATCAATGGTTGGATGGAAGCCGCTTAAACACACACGACGGAGGCGATCAAATTTTTTCAGTCCTGTGTCGCAAGATTTGGCAGTTATCCGAAAATCCCAGATAACTGAATTTTCCTTTCAGCTAGTCATGGTAATGGGTCCAGCAGGATACCACTTCGACAATATTTCCGGTTACCTTGTAAACTATTCGATGTTGTATATTAACTCGACGGGAATAGTACCCTCTCCAGTTATCCCGCAAAACCTCATATCTTGGAGGTTCTTTAAAAGGGTTATTTGCTAGGATTTGAAAAATTTTGCGAGCTTTCTCCCAGTATTCACTTTTTCTCAGCCTTTTCAGATCTTTCTTTGCCAGAATTGCAAAGGATAGACGATATTTATTTTCCTTCGCCATCATCATCAGAGTCCAAATATTTTTCCATTTCTTCGATGGAATCGAAGATAACCTTATTTGGATCGGCGAACGCTTCCTTCATCTTCCCGCACATTTCTGGATCGGAGTTTATTTCAGCGGTCGCGACCATTCCCCGGTACTCCTTTTCCGGAATGATATGAAATTTTACCCCTTGCGCGGTTATTATGCCATTATCACGATTTTGTGAAACTACCTTTGCCCTCATGTTCCCAACCATGTTCGAAGTTTTTGCCTTTGTCAATCTCTTTCTGTTCATAGATAGAAGCAGTGAAATAGTTTACTTCTAAAACTTCCAATGTCAAGGAAATTTATCCATAGTGGTGGTCATTGTGGAAATGTGCATAAAATATCGGCTACTACTGCTATCCCTTGGGCAGTTATCCAAAATTTTCGGGTAACTGAATTTTCCATTCGAGGACCGCACTTTTTGTTTTATCCTATAAAAAACGTCAATGGGTACCACTTTTACCCTATAAAAAGGATCAATGGTGCCAGTTTTCCTCCGTAAAATGTGGAAGTTTCACACATTTTTCCCACGAAAAGTGTGAAAATCTTAGATGCATTTCCCTTTCCCATAGCTGCAAAAACTTAGCCTATGGACGAATTGGCTCTTTAAGCGAACCAAACGGTGCAATCAATGGTCTCGATAATGCCCGTAGCAGGCAATGAAAACGATACAGTCAGACTTTATTTCGTATACGAGGCGATGTTTGCCGCTAATATGCCGCGACCATACCTCTCTGTCCCCGTACCCCGCCAATGGCTTCGGATGCCCTAACCCTGTCCGTGGGTGAAGTAACACCTCTTCAACAAGTTCCCTCAACTTTCCTATGACGAAAGGTTCTTTTTTTGACAATCATTCCAGATCTTTACAGAATCTTTTTAATTTAATGTAGGGGAGTTGTGAGTTTATCGAAGTGTTTTAAAAATTCATCTACTGTACCATGTGCTATACAATTTCGTGGATCATCGGCTTCTTCCAAGCGGCGTTGAATCTCCGCACGGGTAAGAACATCGTCGTCATCGTCATCCTCCACGTGGCGTTCCATTTCCCGTTCGGCAAGCCTTTCGAGGTAACTTGAGACCGTTAGTTCATCTTCCTTGGCGGCTTTTTTGACAAACCTTGCGATTTTAGAACGCATGTGAGTGGTTATTGCTTCTCTCATGCCATATAACCAAACTCCATATGCAGCGGATGTCAAGTCTTTTCTTCCACATTTCAGCGTCACCCACCACCGGTCTGTTTTCCCACTCCATAGTAGTTACCATTCGCAAACTCAAAGATTGAAGAGGGTATTGGTTTCCAGGGTTTGGATATCATAGAAAATGTTCATAAGGTGGGCAACCTGGCTATTATATGAAGAAATCCTCACGGTGGTGTAATAGCCATCTTTCTTTTTCTCGCCGTCCACGAAATTAGTCAACCTTTCGAACCACCCCAGAGTTTCCTCGAGCTCATCCCGCAGCTTATCAACCCTGCCTAGTATTTTTTGGGGGTTGCGTTTTGTGCCTTTTACATCTTCAGTGTTGGTTTTCAGGTGTCCTTTTATACCGTCCAGCATATAGCCCATCTCCATCTCAAACATCCCCACGGTCTCCAAGATGTGGTCACAGTCCGCGGGGGACAGGGAATAATGGGAAAAGAAATCGTGATGCCTATTCACCGTGGGGTGGAATAACACCATGAGTATTTCATTAATCCTGTACTCGTCATTCATCGGCTACCTTTTCAGTAAAATCTTCCTCCATATCGCCCCGCAGGATGCTGCTCCTTGTCCACTCCATGTCGCCATAGTAGCCAATGCAGGCCAATATAAGCAACCGGTATGTTTCAGCTGAGATGCGGGTATAGATATTGGAGACGCCATGTATCCTATGGGGTAAATTGCCCAAAAGGGTTAGTAAACTCCGGGACCCCTTTTTGTAGATGTTGAAAACGGCGGTGATCCTATCCAATTCATCTTTGATTTTATTAACCACCCCATCATCTTTCGAACACAGGGAAGCATAGCGGTTGAGATCCTTTCTTATATCAATAAACGCATCTTTTACTATCATATCCATGGCCCCCATGTGGGTTGCCAAAAGTTCATATTGTTTCTTAGAAAAAGCATAACAAACTTGGCA
>JAIRXJ010000027.1 GCA_031268375.1 Puniceicoccales bacterium
TTTGAAAATTTTGTCATCTTCCGCACTGACATCGAAGGTGACTTTTTTAACCGTGCAATCGCCTAGCAATTTATAAAAAGCGCTCTCCGCGTCTTCGTCGAAAATAGCGTCCAGCGCAACGGTTGTTCCAGGATTTAACGCTTTATCGACAACTTTTGATTTTTTCTCTTCATTCTTCTCATTGGTTTCTTTGGGAGCTTCGGCGATTAATTTATATGCGTCATTTTCTTTTGATGCAATGAATTTTAGCGTTTCATTTGAAGATAAATACGCAAAAGTTTTCTTTTCATCTCCGGGCTCGTGAACGACCTTTATAGCATCATTTGGTGTTTCATTTGCATTTGCAACATTGTTTGGGGCTTTGGAGGCCTGTAAAACTAGGTCGCCTATGGCTTTGAATTCACGATCCTCCAATACTTTTTTTAGATCCTTATCATCTTTTGTGTCGACATCAAACTCTATCTTTTTTACATGCCTGCTGTCCAATGCAATTTGGAATTTGCCGCTGTCGTCGTACACAAACAGAGCACGCAAAGCATCCATTATATTTTTCGATTTTGCAATCGCGCCGCCGATGTCCAATTTTTCGAAGCAGCTTTCAGCAAACTGCGGAGCCGCAATGGGACATTTCCCATCTATCAGCTCATCGGCAAGGTAGCGGGTGTTCTCGGATACACGGGCAGCGACATTCTCCCCGAGATACAAATCAGCGTACTGACACCCTTCGTCACAATCATATCCATAAACTATTTTCAATGCGTCCATAATTTTACATCCTCCATTTTTTGATCATTGTTTTGCATAAACATTTTTAAAATCTAATGCTTGGAGTTGGTTTATGTACGTTCCAAGCAATAAATCCGTGTAATTTGTCTCTTTATTATCCTTTCCTCCTGCCATATTCCCAATTTGCTTGTTAATACTCTCCTCAAGCCTATTTGCGTAATTATCGTCATTTTCACTCCCAGCTTTTATAGGGCACTTTCCAGAAGAAAATAACCGCTCCAATGCCGCAATTTTAGCGTCTGATTTTTCTTCACTAGCGGCGTTCTTCACATACTCCAAAACGAGATTTCTAAGACCTTCGATTTTCCCCAGGCAAAAGGTTACTTGCCAGCAATGGCGGCCACCAGCTTTAATTTCTCCTTTCGTGCCGGTACTTGCCTTAAATCCACCATCTCGCTGGCTTTCAAGCTTCACAAATCCCTCCGGTGCAGCGTCAGCAACAACGTTGCAACCTTTACTATCCGGCGCCCAAGCCAATATGCCGGTGACCGTGGCATGCAAACCCCTAGGCATGATCAAAAATTCTCGCTGTTCATCTTTGAAAAATGGACAACCTGCATCATATCGCTTTTTTCCTGAAATAATATTCGGTAAGTTTCGATCTGCATTGGCAAAATCCACATTAAACATGTGGCACCCAAAAATTCGCCCGTGGTGCACATCGGCATACTCCGTTATCACTTTTATCGGCGGAGGATAATCTCTGGGTTTGTCGAGACTTGATACAAACATTTCTGCCGACGAAGACACAATTACGGATCGTCTAGCATCACTCGCCACAGCTTTGGTGGATGCATATGTGGTGCTTCCGTCATTTTTTGTCACAATTCTCATTGGCTCCAGAGATTCCAAGCCTTCCAATCTCAAAATTTTTTTCATGGTGCAAATTGTGCGATCATTTATTGCTTGATTGCCGTTTTCAATGCTGCATCGGGATAGAATTTCCTGGGTGATTGCATAGTATGCACACAGGGCTACTTCGCATTTTTCACCAAACTTATCCTTGTTGTCTCCGGAAATTCCAAGGATATTCCCCAATCCGTCGAATGCCGCACTTAACCTAGCACCGTTGTTTTCAAACGTATACGCTCCCGGGGCTCCGTACGCGGCCTTTATATTCCCGTCTGTTTGCTGCCAAAAGAATGTATTCGCCTCGCAACCAACTGTCTGAAACGCCAAATACTTCTTGGCCGCAACCATAAACGGATTCCACGTGCCAACGTTGATTTGGCCAAACTGCAACCCAACGAGGAACATCATGTCATAGGGAAGGTCGCTAAGGGAAGTCCTCGGGCCAAAGCGCTTTCTCGTCGTGTTATCACTGTCAATGCTTGCCAAATATGACCTGAACCGCTCCGATAGGCATGAAGTTCTTTTTTTGTCAGTCGTAATGTAGGGCTCCTCGCCCAATTCTCCGGCGTGGGCCCTCATGTAACTGAAAATGTTGCCACTATTGTTGTTATCTCCTTCTGGGCCCGGTGACGTTGCTCGCCCAGTATTGCCGTATGCCCCCGATATTTTCGCCTGGGCACGGGTATCCCCGAAATCAAACATACTGGACGGCTGATATTTTAGCATCTCCGCTTGCGCCCCATCAAACACGGCGATATTCAGCCGATGGGTAGCAACTTTCGCCACAAACTCCGGTTTGAAGTTCAGCCCATCTTGCTTCAACATCTCGTCGACACAGGACTTTATGTGCTCCAAATTTTCCAGCTCCGCTATGAGCTGTTTGTATTTACCAGCCACTTGTAACTTTGGGAGAAAGTCTCGCACAAAGTTCTTGAGAGCATTTCTCAGGTTGGTTTTCCCAGCAGTGTTATCTCCGAGCCTTCCAAGCAATTCGCTAAAATCCACCGTAATTGGCAATTTACTAGTCACAGCAAAAGTGTCACCATTCGAATTGGTGTACTCGCAGGTTGTTGCTGTCCTGTTGGCAAGTGCCATGCCCGTGAAAGCCGACTTTGGAATTATGATCACATCTGTCGGCTCAAACCCATGCGGTTTCGCCTTTCCACAGGCACTATCTGCAGCCACCGTCCTATAGCTCGTCACTACGAACGGCCTGAATGTAATTGAATCTACCATTGCCAGCTCCATAAAAAGCAGCGTACAGTTCAATCAAAAAGCTACCCATGTCAACCCTAAACTAACCATTAATTTGTTTACAAGATTTTTACATGCTTGGCCATCCCGCAAACGCTGGACGGAGGCTGGATTTCTGATCACTGTTGCTCAGACGAAACGCCTGCGGTGGCATGCAATCAACGAAAACTTTGGGCGAGACAATGGGTCGCGTTAATTTTTTTGAAACTGCCACTTTTTCGCAAGTTATCATAGATAATTATCTTTATAACCCACGCATGTTCTTCACAACCATAAACATGTTTATGCGTATGTTTATAAATTCCGGATGCCGAATTCCCTGGGTGCTATGGGGGAAACGACATGCCTAATTTTTTTCTGTGTCAATTTCAAATTATGCGAAAAGTGAAGAGATTTTCCCCGCAAAAATTCCAACGAGAAATATACGCTTTCGCATTTGCCATCCTCAAATCAATCATTTACTTCAATTTTCAAATCACCCGGAAAAGATTTGACTTTTTATGTGCCATAATACATTTTTTATCAATGATAAGCCACATTTTAGACAGAGTAAAGGGTTGTCTTGGATTTGGAGAAATTAGGACTACTGCCGATGAACGGGATCCAAGAAGAGCAGAAGAACGAAAATTTATCGTCATCGCCAATCCAGTTGTAATGGCGTTTTTTGAGGAGCAAACAAAGAATTTGTCGGACAGAGTCGTCGAATTAGTGGATTGGTATAAAGTGGTTGATGATAAATATTGTGCGCTATCGCATCTTGAAATCATGTGGGCAACGTCTGGATATAACAAAGATGGAAATCTCAATGATTCCTACTACGATGTTTGCCGTGCCATAATAAAAATTTTCCTGGAGAATTTTCCGATTGTCGATGATGGATTTGGGCATAAAATTCTGTGCACGGAAAAGGAATGGCCAGTTCCTTGGGGATATTACCTAGGCTCAGGACTCATAAGTAGAATAGAAAAATACAGGCAACACAAATGGAGGAGAAGAAGGTGTGTACACAGCGGTCGTAGCGGGTGGAGATGCGGCGCCAATCTTTCAGTCTACTGAACATGTTTTCGATTTTGTG
>JAIRXJ010000043.1 GCA_031268375.1 Puniceicoccales bacterium
ATGACGTTTCCATAAAGCGTACCATAGAAAATTTACAAAAAATAATCAAGCAAAACCCCTAGGCTCAGGCTCATAAAGAAAGGTTGGCTTTGGGAAAGATGCTCTGGGGTTGCTCCATCCGGTGAGGCGAAGTAAACTGGAAGTTTTTGCCAAAATGTCGTAGGAACCGGCAAAGGATCCAACGCCGACTGGTTCCCTATGATGGAGATTTTTATTTGCAACTTTTGTAATGTTTTCTTGCGAAAATTGTAAAAAGCACTACATTTATTCCACACATGAGTTCAGGCCTACAAGAACAGATTACAAACTTGCATGGGCGAGTAAATACATATGGAGCGGAAAAGTCTGCTACACAAACGGTAATGGTAAATGGCAGGGAATGTGAGCTGAAGGCAGAGGTTAAAACATTTTTTTTGTTTAAATGGACGCAAATTACCATCACCCATAAATCGCTAGATTCGCGGTCCTGTGAAGTAATCCGGTTTTCTTTCAATCAGGGAAAAGATCTTGATAAAGAAATCAAAAGGGCAGAAGCTAAACTTGGCGAATGTGAACTTGATGAAGAGGAAGTAAAAACAATGGATGGAGAGCTGGATGAGGCATTTTTTGGTGCTGAGGATCCTGTAGCAAGTCTGGATGAGGAAGAATGTGGTCCTCCGGAAAGCCCTAAAACTTCTCCTGGAAGTGTGCAGGAAGAATCTTCGGAAAGTGTGCAGGAAGGATCTCCTGAAGAGGACTTAGATGCATCACGGTTTAATTGTCTGACGCTGGAGGGGAGTGCCAAGCTTACGGCCTGGCTTGAAGCCAGTTCTAGCCCATCACCTTCTACGGAAACAACCGCTGAAACTAGTCATAAGACCCCTGTTAGCGGAACAGCAACGCCACAAGTGAGCAGTGGACGCTCTGAAGAGCTAACATCCGCAGCCATTTCCTCGAAAATTGCCGAATATACTCAGCGATCGATACCCTTCGGGGATATGGATGCTCGTTTGCAGGAAATCGGCACATTTTTAGATAGTGTGGAAAATTTTGTACAACAGAACAAATTATCTGAGGGTGAGATGGCAAAACTGAAGCAAGAATTACAAACGTTGTGCGATGCTAAGATCATCTGTATCGGGAATATGGGTTCAATAAATCAAGCAGCATCTGCAGGCGATCTCACATGTAAATCTGTCGTTTCCAAAGCGGAATCCCTTAAAGAACTGCTCGATGCTAAGGCGGGTGAGGTTGGGTTGAAAGAAGAAACTTCTCCTGAAAGTGTGCAGGGAGAATCTTCGGAAGGTGTGCAGGGAGAATCTATTGAAGGGGACATTGACATATCACAGCTTAATTGTCTGACGCCGGGGGAGAGTGCCGAGCTTGCGACCAAGCTTAAAGCCAGTTCTAGCCCATCACCTTCTGCGGGAACAACTGAGCAAACTGGTCCCACGGACCCTGTTAGCGGAACAGCAACGCCACAAGTGAGCAGTGGACGCTCTGAAGGGCTAACATCCGCAACCATTTCCTCACAAACTGCCAAGGATGAGGTAACAACTGATCAAACTAGTCCCAAGACCCCCATCAGCGAAGTAGCAACATCCCAGGTGAGCAGTGAACGCTCTGAAGAGCTAACACCCGCAGCCATTTCCCCGAAAATTGCCGGATATGTTCAACGAATTGCCGAGTATACTGCTCAACCTATACCTCTTATCTATGTAGCCCCTGGTCATATAGACCCTCTTAGCCCTGAGAGTATCCGTGCTGTGCACACCCGCATACGTTTTGGTGATATGGGAAACATATTTTTAAATGATATAGAAGAATTTGTACGACAAAATAAATTGTCTCAAAATGAAATATCAACGCTGAAGCAAGGATTGCAGGCCTTGTGCAGTATGCCGATTATGCTCCATCCGGATGGAAATTCATATTCAATAAATGCATGTGCTCAGATCAACCTCCGTTGCCGCAATATCGCTTCCAAAGCGAAATCCCTTGAAGAACTGCTCGACGCTAAGGCGAGACAGGTTGGATTGGAAGGGAATACCTCTCCTGAAGGATAGTAAAAATATTTTTTAAAAAAATTTTAAAAGATTTAAACACTAACATAAGCGATGCTTTGGGGTACAAGCTCGACGTCCCATTCGGTGGTGCGTTCATGGACAACGATGCCATCGCCAAAGAAATAACGGAAATATTGGCAAAATTGCCGGCTCTGATAGGGAAATATAAATCTTCCGGTGATAAAACCATCACCGTTATCTTCGATAGGGGTAGGGCCGAACAAACGGTCGATAAAATTACCCTGTAAATATGTGCTTCCCTTTGGAGCTTTGGGACAAAAATTATGGTGGTGTCGAAAAAATTTTTTGACATTGGTTAGAATAACTGCAACAAGGATTACCATTGATGACTGATATAAGGATTCAAAACCTTACCAAGTCTTTTGGTTCAACGGTAGCACTTGATAATATAAGTTTATATATAGCCAGTGGGGAATTATTTTTTTTGCTGGGTCCGAGTGGATGCGGAAAAACAACCCTCCTACGATCAATTGCTGGGTTCTATACGCCAAATGAGGGACGAATAAGCTTTGGAGGACATGACGTCACGAAGTTGCCTCCCCATAGGCGGAAAGTTGGTATGGTATTTCAAAATTATGCCCTATGGCCCCACATGACGGTATTTCAAAATGTCGCATTTGGATTGGAAAACAACAAAACCCCGAAGGCAAAAATCAAGGATTTGGTACATGAGATTTTGGAAAAGGTGCAACTTATCCAGTATGTGTCGAGAAAACCGAATGAACTCTCGGGGGGACAACAACAGCGGGTGGCTCTCGCGAGGGCATTGGTCGTACATCCGAAATGTCTGTTACTCGATGAGCCATTGTCAAATCTCGATGCCCAGTTGAGAAATGACATGCGTTGTGAAATAAGAAATATCTGCAAAGAGCATCAGGTGACGACCGTTTACGTCACCCATGACCAAAAAGAAGCACTATCCATAGCAGATCGAATAGCGGTATTTTCGGAGGGAAAAATTAATCAAATCGGAACACCGACGCAATTATACAAATTTCCTTCCTCCCGTTTTGCAGCAGAATTTGTGGGGGAGACAAATGTGATTCAGGGAGTGATCGTTCAGATTGGTTCTGGAAAGGCAATCATAAGGACAAAAATTGGAAATTTTCGGGGTATTCTGAGCCCAGGAATCAACGATCCCAGACCGGGGAAAAAGGTTTATATTTCCATAAGGCCGGAATGCTTTCGGCTGAACGATTTCCCAAATCAGGAAAATAGCGTAAAGGGTGTGATTGGAAACGTGATATACTTTGGGGAAGTTGCCCATTTTAAGTTTGAAAGGGATGGGGTTGTGCTGCGCATTTCGGAACTTAATCCGAGCCATTTTACCAATGTGCAAAATAAAAGCATGTACGCCACCGTTTCTTCCGAAGACGTTGTAATATTGAGTGTTGATTGACAAAAGAATGTTTGGTCCTAAAAAAATAGTAGTCCTATTGCTGGTAACACTGGTGGTCAGCCTGCCGTTTGTTTTTAGGGAAAAGGCAAATACCGTCGTTCCGATTGGCAATGTTGAAACCTTGACCATCATGACGCCCCACAATGAAACCCTGAGAAGAGAATATACCATTGGGTTTAAAAAATGGTATAGGGCAAAGACCGGAAAGGAAGTTAACATAGATTGGAGGTATCAGGGAGGGGGTCGTGACGCCGCAAGGTACATTGAAACCATGTATGCAAATAATTTTCGTTTACATTGGGTCAATGAATTGCGTCGCGTGTGGGATAGTAGTGCCATTGCTGCATTCGCATCCAGGTCCGAAAAAAAATTACAATCATCGGAACATGGGCTGGCGGTGGAAGTCACGCGTGAATTTTTTAAGTCAAACGTGGGCTGTGGAATCGATATTTTGTTCGGTGGCGGTGTTTACGAATTTGAGGCTCAAGCGTCGAAGGGAAACCTGGTTCCATCCGATCTATTGGTCGAACATCCCGAAATGTTTTCCGAAGATGCGATTCCGGAGTTTTTATCCGGTAATAGGTTGTGGGATAAACACGGCAGATGGTTTGGGGGATCTCTTACGGGATTTGGGATAATCTATAACAGTGAAGCCATTCGAGCGGAGGGCATTTCATTTTTTCCGAAGACTTGGATGGATATCGGCCGTCCTGAATTTTTCAAAAAAGTGGCCATCGTTGACCCGACCAGAAGTAGCTCCACGCAAAAAGCGCTCATGATGCTGATTCAGCAGCAGATGCAAATTTGCTACGACGATTTGAAGCACCGGCTCAACGTTGACAAGTTATCGAAGGAAGATGAAGGAAAAATCATAGCGGAAGGCTGGATCAATGGACTACGCCTGATACAGAAAATCGTTGCGAATGGGAGATATTTTACCGAGTCTACAACCAGGCCGGTGATAGATGTGTCGGCTGGAAATTGTCTGGTTGGCATAACCGTCGATTTTTATGGATTTGCGGAGTCAAAACATTTGGAAGAACGGAGCGGGAGCAATCGATTTAAGTTCGTCATGCCCTATGCCGGTGGAGCTCCTTCGCCCGACCCCATAGGGATTTTTAGGGGGGCGGAACATCCGGAACTGGCAAAGGATTTTATCGAATTTATCCTATCATTGGATGGGCAAAAATTGCTAGACTTTAACCTGTGTACGCCCGGTGGCCCATCGAAAACTACCATGCGGCGTATGCCCATATTGAAAACGATTTACGATGCCCAGTACAATCAATATAGATGTTCTCCGGATATAAATCCCTATAAATTTGCCTCCCTATTTGTATCCCACGAAGAGTGGACCAGCAAACTATCAAACATAATGGGCTCACTCGTAAAACTAGCATTCATCGATACCCACGATGAGCTGTCGGATGCAATGCGGTCAATAATTCGAGCCCAGAAAGATGGCCGAATGGAGGACGCTGAAAAAGCCTACCAACTGCTGGCAGCCATTGATGATTTGAGCTGTGACAATATTTATTCAAACATTATTCCGGTTTTCGATGGCAAGAACATTTTAAAAATAGCGAACCTGCAGAACGAAATAACTAAAAAGTACAGAAAACAATACCTAAAAGCCAAGAAAATTGCAGATGGAAAGCCCTAGGCGATGTGTTTGGCATAGAATTTGCTACTCACTTTCCATAAGTGAAGACTATAGAGGTGATTTATGAGCAATAAAAAATCTAAGATTTTGGGAATCGATTTAGGCACGACCAATTCTTGTATGGCCGTTATGGAAGGTGGAGAGGCTATTGTCATTCCCAATGCCGAAGGGGCGAGAACAACACCGTCTATTGTCGCTTTTACAAAAACAGGGGAACGGGTGGTTGGTCAAGCTGCCAAGCGCCAGGCGGTTACAAATCCACAAAATACTATTTTCTCCGCAAAACGTTTGATTGGGCATAAACTCAGCGAAATTCAAAACCTGGTAAAAAATTTGCCATACAAGGTTGTCGAAGGGCACAATGGTGATGCTTGGATTGAATGTCAGGTTGGGAATAAAACGGAACGGTTTTCCCCGGAACAAATTTCATCGATGATTTTAGCAAAGTTAAAGGCAGACGCAGAAACATATTTGGGCTGCCCCATCACGCAAGCTGTCATCACGGTTCCCGCCTATTTCAATGATTCCCAGCGGCAAGCAACGAAAGATGCTGGAAAAATCGCAGGTCTCGAGGTTTTACGCATTATCAACGAACCGACTGCCGCATCTTTGGCCTATGGCCTAGATAAAAAGAAGGACGAAAAGATCGCCGTCTATGATCTCGGGGGAGGAACATTCGACATTTCTATTTTGGAAATTGGAGATGGTGTCTTTGAAGTAAAGGCCACCAATGGGGATACCCTACTCGGAGGAGATGATTGGGATAAAAGGTTGATCGACTGGTTGGCAGACACATTTCAAAAGGAAAATGGGATAGATTTGAGAAAAGATCCAATGGCGACCCAGCGTCTAAAAGAAGAAGCAGAAAAGGCTAAAATTGCACTATCTTCCGCCCTGCAGGTGGATATAAATTTACCATTCATTACGGCGGATGCAACCGGTCCAAAACATTTGAACATTTCATTGACCCGTTCACAGTTAGAAAAAATTTGCGATGATCTGTATCAACGGACGTTGGGACCGTGTAAAAATTGCCTCAAGGATGCTGCCATTTCTGCATCTGAAATTTCTGAGTTGGTACTCGTTGGAGGTATGACCCGCTCCCCAAAAGTGGTCGATATTGCAAAACAATTCGTCGGCAAAACCCCACATCAGGGCGTAAATCCCGATGAAGTCGTGGCAATTGGAGCGGCCATACAGGGTGGAGTTTTACAGGGAGAAGTGACGGAAGTGCTATTGCTCGATGTAACGCCCTTAACGCTTGGCATTGAAACGGCAGGAGGGGTTTTTACTCCAATGATAGATCGCAACACCACCATTCCTACAAAAAAAACACAGATATTTTCCACCTATGCCGAAAATCAAACAGCCGTTGATATCCAGGTTTTGCAAGGGGAACGTCCCATGGCACGGGATAATAAATTGCTCGGTCAATTTAGGTTGGATGGCATTCCAATTGCTCCCCGCGGGACACCACAGATTGAAGTAATATTTGACATTGATGCAAATGGTATTCTCCATGTAACGGCAAAGGATAAGGGCACGGGGAAGGATCAAAAAATCACCATTACCAGTGCTTCGGGATTGTCCGATGAAGAGATTGAGAAGTTTAGAAAGGAAGCGGAGGCTCATGCGGAAGAAGATAAAAAACGCAAGGAGGCCGTCGAAGAAAGGAATCAGCTGGATAATTTTATCTACCAAACCGAGAAACAATTAAAAGAACTCGGTGGCAATCTCAGCGACGAAAAACGAAAACCTCTCGAGGATGCCATCGCGGAAGCGAAGAAAGTTTTCGAAAACAATGATGCAAAGGTGGATGAGTTAAAAGCTGTCAGGGAAAAATTAACCACGGTATTCCAGGGAATGGCCCAGGATTTGTATTCCCAAGCGCAAACTAATCAACCCCCCCCGGGAGGTACCTCCGAGGGAACCCAATCTGCAAATGCGGAAAATGCAAAGGACAAGGTGGTCGATGCGGATTTCGAAGTTGTTGATGATGCAAACAAAAACAAATAGGAGGAATTTTTTACAATTATAAGCTATGGAAACTAAAACTAAAATTAAACCGTTAGGAAATCGTGTTCTCGTTAAAAAGATTGAAGAACAGGAACAGATAAAAGGTGGTATCATTATTCCCGATGCTGCTAAAGAAGCCTCCCAGGAAGCAGAAGTCATTGCCTTAGGTTCCGGTAGAAACGATGAAGGTAAGGTCCTAGAATTTGAAGTAAAAGTTGGGGATCGTGTCCTCGTTAGCAAGTATGGCGGAACGGAGGTAAAACGCGACAGGGAAACCTTAGTTGTGCTGAAGCAGGATGATATTTTAGCAGTTTTAGGATAGTTTGGGGTTAACATTCAAATAAAGGAAATTTACTATGGCAAAACAATTAATATTCGAAGAGCAGGCTAGGAAAAAAATTCTTTCCGGGGTGACCCAATTGGCAGATGCCGTTAAAATTACCCTTGGTCCGAAAGGGAGGAACGTAATTCTTGATAAAAAGTTTGGAGCTCCAACGGTCACCAAAGATGGCGTTAGTGTTGCAAAGGAAATAGACCTCAAGGATCCCTTTGAAAACATGGGTGCCCAGATGGTGAAAGAGGTAGCTTCCAAAACATCCGATGTGGCCGGAGATGGCACAACGACCGCTACAATTCTTGCCGCGGCAATCTACCGTGAAGGATTGAGAAATGTTGCAGCTGGAGCTAACCCCATATACATAAAACGTGGCATTGACAAGGCAGTCGAAGCGGCTGTGGTTGAATTAGCCAAAACTTCCAAAAAGGTGGAAGGTGATGAAATTCGTCAAGTTGCAACGGTTTCCGCAAATTGGGATGAAGAGATTGGCGGTATCATAGCCGAAGCAATGAAACGTGTTGGTAAGGACGGTACCATAACGGTAGAGGAATCAAAGACCATCGAAACTACCCTTGACGTCGTAGAAGGTATGCAATTCGACAAGGGGTATTTGAGTCCATATTTTGTCAATAATCCGGACAGCATGGAATGTGTATTGGAAAATGCCTATGTTCTTATTTTCGAAAAGAAAATTTCCAACCTGAATGAATTACTCCCAACCCTACAGGCCATTGCCCAATCCGGGAAACCATTGATGATCATTGCCGAGGATGTCGAGGGGGAAGCCCTGGCGACCCTGGTTGTTAACAAGTTGAGAGGGACTTTAAATATTTGTGCCGTAAAAGCTCCTGGTTTTGGTGATCGCCGGAAGGCCATGATGGAAGATATTGCCATTTTGACGGGTGGAAAATTCATTTCCGAGGACCTGGGGATTAAACTTGAGAGCATAAAGCTCGAAGACCTGGGACGGGCAAAACGTATCACCGTCGACAAAGAACATACCACAATCGTGGAGGGCAGCGGAAGTAGTGCTGACATTACTGCTCGCATAAAATTGATCCGCAAACAGATAGAAGAAGCGACCTCCGACTATGACAAAGAAAAGTTACAGGAACGCCTGGCAAAATTAGCCGGTGGAGTAGCAGTCATCAGCATTGGTGCAGCTACCGAGCCAGAAATGAAGGAAAAGAAAGACCGTGTCGACGATGCTCTACACGCTACCCGTGCGGCCGTCGAGGAAGGTATTTCTGCCGGTGGAAGTGTTGCCCTCTTGCGAACACACAGTGCCATTGAATCTCTTAAGGAAACAGGTGATGTTGCAATTGGCGTTCAAATCGTGCGCCGTGCCATCGAGGCTCCACTGCGTCAACTTTGCGAAAATGCGGGAGTGGAAGGTTCCATCGCCGTTCAAGAGGTTTTAAAAGGAGCCGGATCATTCGGTTACAATGTCGCAACTGGAAAGTTTGAAGACCTGATCAAATCTGGCGTTGTAGATCCGACAAAGGTAACCCGTGTATCCTTACAGAATGCAGCATCCATTGCCGGATTATTGCTAACGACCGAATGTATGATTTCCGAATTACCGGATGAGAAAAAAGGTAATGCCGCCATGCCAGACATGAATGGCATGGGTGGTATGATGTAATAGGCAAATTTAGTTATATCATAGAAACTTAGGCGGGCCGATTTAATCGGCCCCCATGTTTTATACAATTGCACCGGTTCGATTATTTACTTGCAGTTTGACTTTTTTAGATCACGTGTAATTAAAATATCTGCAGCTTTTAGTCACATGTTAATATTCAATCCAGTTGTTGTTTCGATTGCGCTTGTATACTTGATAATATGTGTGCTACGCATGAACGTAGTAATTGCATTGACGACGGGAGCTATCGTTTGTGGATTGGTCAGCGGAGCATCTTTTGAAAGTGCAGTTTCTAGTTTTTCAGAAGGGCTTGGAGGCGGTGCAAAAATTGCCCTGAGCTATGCCATTCTGGGGGCATTTGCATCTGCTTTGGCCCATTCCGGATTTTCGAGTTTTCTGATGGCGAGAATGGTCCGCCTATTAGATATCAATTCCAGTAAAGGAGAAGAACATACCGCAGGCGTGGGAAGGGATAGGCAGGCCAAGTTTGTCATATTTTTTGCCATAGGGGCGATGGCTATCGCTTGTAAAAATATCATCCCCGTACACATTGCGTTTATTCCCATTTTAATTCCTCCGATGATTGGTGTTTTTAATGCCATGCAAATTGATCGTCGGTTGATTGCTTGCATCATCACATTTGGAGTAATAGTTGCGTATATGATTTTTCCGATGGGATTTGGTGAAATTTTTCTAGAAAATATCATGCTATATTATTTGCATGCCAATGGCATGGATATTTCGATGCGAGATTTAATCCATGCATTGCTGTACCCAGCCCTGGGAATGCTGGTAGGGCTGTCGCTTGCCTTCGTCCGATATGGAAAACCAAGGTATTATAAAAATACTATGGTGAAAAGTTTGAAAAAGGAAGCAGCATTTTCCCGGAAAGACTTCATTGTTTCATGCCTTGCCATAGTTGCCGCGTTGGTAACACAGTTGCTAGTTAGAGCCATCATTTTAAGCGCATTGCTAGGATTTTTCTTCCTATCGCTTGGCGGTGTTATAAGAAAAAAAGATTCGGACGATGTGGTCGCCGGTGGGTTCAAAATGATGGCTCTAATATCATTTACCATGATAGCTGCTGCTGGATTTGGGCGTAGCCTGCGAATATCCGGAGGCATTGATGAAATTGTAAACTGGCTTAGTGTGCACATGCTAAATAGCAAAATTCTAGCATCGTTCAGCATGTTGTTTGTGGGATTTTTGATATCCGTTGGCATTGGATCATCGTTTTCTACGGTTCCAATCGTTGCCGCCGTATATGTCCCACTAGGGTTAAAATTGGGATTTAGTCCGGCTGCAATTGCAATAATAGTGGCCGTGTCTGGTATCACGGGAGATGCAGGATCCCCAGCGTCGGATTCCACCCTTGGACCGACCATGGGATTAAATGCGGATTGTCAACATTCTTTGGTCCGCGACACCGTTATTCCAACGTTTTTGCACCTAACCATTCCGACATTTTTGTTCGGCTGGATAGCATCTGTTTTGCTATAACTTTCCAATCTGCTAAAAAGATTCCATGGGGAGCCTAAAATTTTAGAAAACCCAAAACATTTCATTACTTTTCCATAGCCAAGCGGGGAAATAATATTTCTATTGGGTTGCAAAGGATTATCCTATGGCATTGAAAGGTCTATATACGGCACTTGTTACACCATTTGCAAACGAAGCAGTGGAATTAAAAGATTTCAAAAATTTAATCAAACAACAGGTCAATGGAGGAGTTGATGGAGTAGTTGTGGCAGGAACAACGGGAGAATCGCCCATACTAACGGAGGAAGAATTTATCACACTTATAGAAACGGCCAAAGCGGAAGCAAAGCAAACCGATGTTTTCGTCGGGGTTGGATCCTGTGACACAAAAAAGGCAGTCGAAAAAACAAAGATAGCCCATGGCCTAGGAGCCAGTGGGTTTCTGGTGGTAACTCCCTATTATAATAAACCCACCCAGTCGGGATTGCTTGAATATTACGGCAGGATTGCCGATTCGACGGATAGGCCGATAATATTATACTCGGTTCCTTCGCGAACGGGAGTAGAAATAGCCATCGATACTATCGTTAGATTGCGTGAAAAGTATTCCAACATAGTTGCCATAAAAGAAGCATCGGAAAGTTGTTCCCGGGTGGAAACAATGGTAAAAATTTTTGGCAAAGACTTGGTAGTGTTCAGTGGGAACGACTCCATGATACTACCATTCATGTCATTGGGAGCGGTAGGGGTTGTAAGTGTCATGTCAAATGTCGCCCCACGAGAAATGGCCAATCTGGTCAAACTAGCAAGCGATGGGAACTTCCATGGGGCATTGAAAGAGTACCAAACATTAATGCCCATAGTGGGTAAATTATTCATAGAAACAAATCCACTTCCCATCAAATTTTTACTAAAGTCCAAAAATATTATTTCGTCGGCCGAATGCCGTTCGCCACTTGGAAGGTTGGGCGAAAAGTCGATGGCGGAACTGGCGAATTTGGTGGTATAACATTCCCTTTTCACTAGAGAAATAGGCATGCTAATCGTTGAAATAATTCTCGGGGTGACCCTACTGTGTGTCTTCCTAGCCTATGTAAGAAAGAGTGCACAACTAAATATCACCCAAAGGAAACTAGCGGAAACAGAAATTCGTTTGTCCGTAGCAAATGAAAGGATCGAAGAACGGGACAACCTCAACCAAAAATGGCAGGAACAATTTGAGCAGTTGTCTGCCAAAGCGCTAAAAGATAATAATGAGGCATTTTTGCTGTTGGCCAAAAATTCCTTCGATGCCTTGACCCACGAAGCTCATAACGAATTTGGGAATAGGGTAAAACCCATCGAAACTACATTGAAATTGTTCGATGAAAAACTCAAAGAATTGGAAAATCAAAGACAATCGGCCTATTTCAGTTTGGCGGAACAGTTAAAACTATCCCAGCAGGCCAGCGCCGCACTACAAGAAGAAACTAATAATTTATCCAATGCCCTAAGGAAACCCGATTTCCGCGGGCGGTGGGGCGAGATGCAATTGCGAAGAACGGTCGAATTGGCTGGCATGATGGAACACGTAGATTTCGAAGAACAACAACAAATTGTTTCATCGGACGGGCAGAGTTTTAGACCAGACATGGTGATAAAATTGCCAAATTCGAGGACTATCGTCGTCGACGCCAAAGCCCCTCTATCCGGATACTTGGAAGCAATTTCGGCAAAATCGAAACCCGATCAACAGACAGCACTGGAGACTTTTGCAACACAAATAAAACGACACATAGAAAAATTAAGTTCCAAACATTATTGGCAACAATTTGAGAATTGTCCGGAATTTGTAATTTTATTTTTACCCGGAGAAAGCTTCCTGGGGGACGCCTTTCGAGCCAATGGAGAGCTGTTGGAATTCGGGGCCGAAAGACGTGTGATCCTAGCAACTCCAACCACGTTGATCGCCATTTTAAAGGCCATATCATATGGGTGGAAACAGGCATGTCTTGCCAGGGAAGCAAGGGAAATCGCCGAGGTCGGGAAAGAAATGTATACTCGCTTGAAAACATTTTTCGAACATTTCAACGGCATGGGGAAATCTTTGGCAAACACCGTTGAAGCATTCAATAAAATGCGTACTTCCGCAGATTCTAGACTGATTCCCCAAGGGAAAAGATTCCAAGAACTCGGCATCGGATCCGAAGAAATTAGCATCGTGGGAGAGATAGCGCAACCTCATAGCAGGCTGTAGGAAATTGCAATGCCAATGGTCACAAGCGATACTATCGCCATGAGCTTGATGAGAATGTTTAGACTTGGACCGGCGGTATCCTTGAAAGGGTCACCCACCGTATCACCGATAACCGTCGCTTTGTGGGCTTCGGAATGTTTCCCACCCAAAACTCCACTTTCGATGTATTTTTTAGCATTGTCCCATGCTCCTCCAGCGTTGGACATGAATGAGGCTAAAACAAACCCGGTGGAAAGAGAACCTCCGAGCAATCCCAATATGCCTGGAACGCCAAAGATAATGGAAATTAAAATGGGAGAAACAATTGCAATCAGTGCAGGAATGATCATTTCCTTTTGGGCTGCCGTCGTCGCTATTGTTATGCAACGACCATAGTCCGGGATACTTTCACCGGTCATGATCCCCTTGATTTCACGGAACTGTTTTCGAACCTCGATGACCATTTTCCCAGCCGCCCGTCCTACGGCCATGGTCGTTAACCCGCAAAAGACAAATGTCAGCATGGCACCGATAAACATACCGGACATAACCTTGGGATTTAACATGTGAACGTCGTAGCAATGCATGATGTCACACAATTTAGCAGTTGTAAGATCAATTTGTACATTTCCCACGGAAATAAATTTTTGTCCCGTTTTAAGTAATTCCAATCGAATACCTTCAACGTATGAAGTTATTAGAGCCAAAGCGGTCAATGCTGCGGACCCAATGGCAAACCCTTTCCCCGTGGCAGCCGTCGTATTCCCCAATGAATCCAAGGCATCTGTTTTTTGCCTGACTTCTGGAGGAAGACCACTCATTTCTGCATTGCCACCAGCATTGTCGGCTATGGGGCCATAGGCATCGGTAGCCAGCGTGATCCCCAGCGTTGACAACATTCCAACGGCAGCAAGCCCAATGCCATATAATCCCATGGAAACGTTGCTCGCATCAAACCCCGATGCGAAATAAAATGCTAACATTGTCCCGATGGTCACGGTCAAAACCGGCAAAAAGGTGGATAGCATTCCCGTGCCAAAACCTGATATTATTACGGTTGCTGATCCCGTAGTAGCATTTTGTGCGATCATTTTCGTCGGTCCATAGGCTTCGGACGTAAAATATTCCGTGGCCTTGCCGATATATATCCCCGTCAGTAATCCAAACATTACTGCTCCCCAAATTCCGATAGCATTTGGAATGTTGAGTAGCTTTAAAACTATAAACGATCCGACACATATTATCAGAGAACTGATCCTAATTCCGCGGGATAGAGATTTTAGCAACTCTAAACTACTAGCCCCTTCCCGTGTTTTTACAAAAAATATACCTATGATTGAAGCCACAATCCCCACAATACATATCATGACGGGGGCTATGACGGCCATCAGTTGTGTTTTCGGGTCTGATCCTGCAAACGCAGCTGCTCCCAACGCTGCTGCTGCTAGTATTGACCCATAGTATGATTCATATAGGTCTGCTCCCATCCCGGCGACGTCGCCCACATTATCACCCACATTATCAGCTATGGTGGCAGGATTTCTGGGGTCATCTTCCGGGATTCCGGCTTCTACCTTGCCCACCAGGTCAGCTCCAACGTCTGCAGCTTTCGTAAAAATTCCTCCTCCAACGCGTGCGAATAAAGCTTGTAGAGATGTCCCCATGGCAAAAGTCAACATCGTATTGGTCACCCAAATTAATTTGTGAGAACCGATCAAATCCCCAGAAAACCTATTTAATATTAGAAACCAAATCGAATAATCCACCAATGCCAACCCTACGACCACCAATCCCATTACGGCTCCGCTGCGAAAAGCGATTTTTAACCCCGCATTGAGAGATTTTGACGTAGCATATGCGGTCCTAGAGGATGCACTCGTTGCGGTTATCATTCCACAGAAACCTGCCAGTCCTGAACAGAATCCTGCGGTCAAAAATGCAAAGGGAACCCATCGGTTTTGTAGCCCGAATCCATAGGATAAGCATGCCAATAACATCGCTATTAGGATAAATATGGCTACGACTACCTTATACTGCTGCTTTAGGTATACCATTGCTCCGGCTGCTACCCGTGATGCAATCTCCACCATTTTTTCCGACCCCTGGTTTTCTTTTTTCATGTTTACGAAAAAATACCACGCAAACAAAAATGCAATAGTGGCGACAAATGGTACAACGTAAAATATTCCTATCATAACCTGCCGTATCTAAACTTCATAGCGACCAATGATAAGTTGGTTTAAAGATTGGAGTCCGTTACTCAAGCAATAAATCGTAAAAAATTAATATTGGGGAGAAGTTTGATCGAGGGATGTTGAAATTTACGCAAGCTGGCATCGTGTCTATCACTGAATTTGTAATCAATGGGATAAATTTGACCGGAGCCATATTCCATAACGCTTCTAGCTTTGCTAGCTTTTCTGTCATTTGTAAAAAGTAAAAAATTTTACAATAAAGCTTGCAATGAAAAAAATTATTGTGTAGGTGTTGTACATAATAACCAACGAAAGAATAATATGGAAAAC